>JBDSLU010000329.1:0-3356 GCA_039916225.1 Vicinamibacteraceae bacterium | reverse complement strand
CGCCTCGTCGTCCTCGTCGCCGCGCACGACGAAGCTCTCGCCGACGAGGCTCGGCGGCAGCACCATCGACACGACCGCTTCGGCGACCGGCGCATCGCCGTTGGTGACGACGATGGTGGGCAGGCCGCCAGCCGATCCGGCCCCGGCGCCGTGCGCCACGCCGGCGCTGGCCGTGACGCCGGTGCCATCCGCGAAGCCGGCGCCCGGCCCGGCTCCGAGCCCGGCTCCGAGCCCAGCTCCGAGCCACGCTCCGAGCCCGGCTCCGAGCGTGAGGGCGGCCAGGCGTCCGTGGGGCACGGACGATAGCTTATGCGGTCGTGGCCGTCGGTCAGGCCGGAGCGTCGGCGGCAGGGTCGCCGGATGGCCGTCGCGTCACCAGCAGCGTACGTGGCAGCGCCGCAACGGCGACGGCGCCGACGACAGCCAAGCCGAGGAGCAGGGCGAAGCCCGGGCCGTACGAGCCGTAGTGATCGCGCAGCGCGCCGACGCCCATCGGCACCAGCGCCTCGGCGACCCCGTCGGCGGTCAGCACGACGCCCATCACGCGTCCAAGGCGGGCCAGGCCGTAGAGCTCGGCGGCCATCAGCGGGATGATCATGTAGTCGCCGCCGAGACCCACTCCGAAGGCGATGGCCGCGAGGCGCAGCGTGCCGAGCGACGGCGCGGCGTAGAGGAGCGGCACGGTGAGCGCCACCAGTGCGTAGATCGCGAGCATCACGAACTTCTTCGGGAACATGTCGGCGAGCACGCCCATCAGCAGGCGTCCGCCGATGCTGCCGACCAGCACGAGCGACAGCACGCCGGCGACGTCGCCCTGCGTGATGGCCTTGTCCAGCGTCAGGAACAGCTTCAGGTTCTGCATCGTGCCGCCGACGGCACCGATCGAGCACATGCTGCCCACCAGCAGCAGCGGGAAGGTCCAATCGGTCCAGATGCGGGGCCGCGACCCCGCCGCGGCGATCGAGGCCGCGCCCGCCGGCGCATGTCCGCCCGCGCCGGGCCGGCTCGCCGGCGCGCCAGTCTCCGCGGCGAAGACGGGTGCATCCTTCACCACCCAGATCAACGGCAGCGCGACGGCGATCATCATGACGCCGAGCAGCTGGAGCGCGGTGTGCCATCCGAAGCGCACTTCGAGCGCGTGCGCGATCAGCGGCACCAGCGCGCCGCCGACGCCGATCCCGAGATAGGCGAAGCCCATGGCGCGGCCCCGGCCGGCGTCGAACCAGCGCGAGAGCAGCACCTGGTTCGGCAGCGGCCCGCCCAGCACGTAGCCGAGGGCGTTGCACAGATAGAACGTGTAGAACATCGCCAGCGACGTCATCGCGCCGAGGCCGATCGGCGCCAGGCCGGCGAGCAGGATGCCGACGATCATCAGCTTGCGCGAGCCGAAGCGATCGACGAACCAGCCGGCGAAGAACCCGAACAGCGGCCCGATCACCAGCTTCGAATAGGCGTTGCCCGACGTCACCTGGGCCCGCGTCCAGCCGTACTCCTTGACCATGAAGTCGTAGAAGAACGGCAGCCCGTAGAGGGCGAGGCCGACGATCGCGAACAGCGACACGAACGCCGTCACCGCGGCCAGCGTCTGCCCGCGCGATCGCGTGCCCGTCATGCCGGGGTGCCTTCCTTGATGGCCTTGAGCCGGGCCGCATCCGGATGCGCCTTGTAGAACGGATCGAGCGGGAAGCAGCCGGACACCAGCCCGTTGCGCGGCCCGCTGGTGCAGTCGCTGAAGGTGCGGCAGATGGCGCCGCGCGTCAGCGGCTTGCCGGCCAGGACGTCGGCCGGCAGCGCCGGATAGGACAGCACCATGCGACCGAGGCCGACGAAGTCGGTCAGGCCCTGTCGCACCGCCGCCTGCCCGACGTGCGGCAGCCATTCCTGCAGGTACGAGTAGCTGGTGCCGACCAGCCGCAGGTTGGGGAAGTCGCGTTTGAGCGCGCCGACCGCGGCGATCTGCCGGGCGCAGCCGACCAGCGGATCCTCGGGCGGCAGGTAGCCGTCCGAGGGCGGGAACAGGGCCGGACGCTGGATGTGCGGGTTGTAGTACGGACTGCCGGCGCTGACCGACACCCAGTGGATGCCCAGGCTCTCCAGCTCGCGCAGGAAGGCCCGAGCGGGCTCGAGATCCGGCTCCGCCGCCGGATCGGCGAGCAGGCCGAAGGCGTGGCGGTAGGAGGCCATGTCGGCCTCCGGCGTGCCGACGCCGCGCGCGTCCTTGCGGAACGGCACCGCGTCGAAGGCCGAGACGCGCACGCCGATGGCCAGGCCCGGGGCGTCGCGTCGGATGCCTTCGACGATGCGGCGCAGGAACGTGGTGCGGCCAGCGGCGCCGCCGTACGGACCGGGTCGATCCCACGCGCTCAGCAGTTCGTGGCCGAGATAGCCGTGGCAATGCTTGACGTCGACGAAGTCGAAGCCGGCGGTGCGGGCGACGATGCCGGCGCGGACGAAATCGCCGACCAGCGCGTCGAGCTCGGCATCGGTGAAGGTGCGGATGGGCGTGCCGGCGGGGAAGCGGCGGTCGAGGACGGGGTGCGCGTAGGCCGTCATCGGCTCCCAGCGTCCGCCCGGGTTGGGCCGCGCGTAGCGGCCGGAGTGGGTCAGTTGCAGGCCGATCACCAGGCCGTCGGTGCGTCCAGTGGTGCGGGCGTGCTCGTCGACGAGATGCGTGCGCAGGGACACGAGGTCGCCTTCGGCGTGCGGACCGAGCGCCAGCTGGTTCGGGTTGGCCCGGCCGTCGTGGCGCACCGCGAACGCCTCGCCGCCCCAGATGAGCGAGGCCCCGCTGCGGCCGAAGCTGCCCCAGCGCCGCTTCGTCAGCTCGGACGGGCGGCCGTCCGGCGTCCCGTCCCATCCTTCCATTGGCAGGATGCAGAAGCGGTTGCGCGGGGCGAGTCCGCCGGCCTCGCTGGCCTGGGCGAGCGGCGCGGCGTCACCGGACTCGAGTTGCGCATCGAAGGGCAGCGCCACACCAAGGTCGGCGAGTCGGGCGAGGAACTGGGGCCCCGTTTTCAGGGCCGCCACGCGCGGATAGGACACCGGTTGGGACATGCGGTCTGCGTGCGATCAAGGGACGGTGGCCGCGGGAGCGCGGGCGGCCAGGTCGGGACGGTCAGTCGAGGCGAGCAGGGCGCCGAGTCGGTCGGCGAGCTCGCGATGCAGTGCCAGGTCGCTGTCGGGACGTCGCTCGACGCCGGGGACGGGCGCGCCATGGGCCGCCTCGCCATGCACCTGCAGCCACTGCAGCGCGCCGTGCCGGGCGCCGCCGATCGGAGACCGGTGGAGCAGCGTGCCCAGCGCCTGCAGGATGTCGTTCAGTTCGAAGCCGACCGCCTCGCCGGCCCGCCAGGCGC
>JBDSLU010000328.1:0-4577 GCA_039916225.1 Vicinamibacteraceae bacterium | reverse complement strand
GCCGCGCGCGTCATTCGCGTGCCGTTGCCGGCCGACAATTACGACGGCCTGTCGGCCAACAAGAACGGCCTCATCTACACCGTCAGTGGCGCCGGCTACTACGGCCGCGACAGCGATCGCGAGCGATCGCTGCGCTTCTTCGCCTTCAAGGATCGCAAGGAGACGACGCTGGCGCCGGACATGTCGGGCTACGCGCTGTCGGCGGACGGCGCCAAGCTCCTGGTGAGCCAGTCGAGCGGCGGCTCGAGCAACTACGTGATTTTCGACGCCTCGGCCAGTGGCGCCGGCTCGAAGAAGCCGGTGTCGACCGCCGGGATGATGTACGACCGCGTGCCGGCGGAGGAGTGGGCGCAGATCTTCGGCGAGGTGTGGCGTCGCTACCGCGACTTCTTCTACGTCGAGAACATGCACGGCTACGACTGGGTGGCGCTGCGCACGCAGTACGAACCGCTCGTCGCCCACGTCGCCCACCGCGGCGACCTGAACACGGTGATCGCCGAGATGATCGCCGAGCTGACGGTGCAGCACGCCTACATCGCCGGCGGCGACATGGTGCTGCCGCCGCGGGCCCGTGTCGCGCTGCCCGGCGCCCGCTTCGAGCTGGACAAGGCGACCGGCAAATACCGCATCGCGCGGATCTTCGCCGGCCAGAATGAGGAGGAGCGCTATCGCGCGCCGCTCACCGAGGTCGGCGTCCAGGCCGCGGTCGGCGACTACGTCCTGGCCATCGACGGCGAGGCGCTGAAGGCGACCGACGATCCCTACCGGCTGCTGCGCAACAAGGCCGATCGGCCGGTGACGCTGACGCTGAACACCACGCCCACCGCGACGGGCGGCCGCTCCGTCACCTTCCAGCCGCTGGCGAGCGAGGAAAGCCTGCTCTACCTCGACTGGGTGCAGGCGAACCGCAAGCGCGTCGCCGAGCTGTCCAAGGGCCGCGCCGCCTACCTCCACGTGCCCGACATGGGCGCCGACGGAATCCGCGAGTTCATCAAGTGGTACTACGGCCAGATCGACGCCGAGGCGCTGGTCGTCGACGTCCGCGCCAACGGCGGCGGCAACGTCTCGCGGATGCTGATCGAGCGGCTGCGCCGGAAGGTCCTGGCGCTCAACTACGCCCGGACGGATTCGTTCGCCTCGACGTATCCCGACGGCGTCTTCCGCGGCCCGATGGTCGCCATCCTGAACGAGAACTCGGCCTCGGATGGCGACATCTTTCCGGCAATGTTCCGCGAGGCGAAGCTGGGACCGCTGGTCGGGCGTCGCTCGTGGGGCGGCGTCGTTGGCATCACCAATCGCGGCACGCTGCTCGACGGCGGCATCGTCAACGTGCCGGAGTCCGGCTTCGCCAGCGCCAAGGGCGCCTGGGTCATCGAAGGCTACGGCGTCGATCCGGACATCGACGTCGAGAACGACCCGAAGTCGGTGATCGCCGGCCGCGATCCGCAGCTCGAACGCGCCGTCACCGAGGTGATGAAGCTGCTCGAGACGCGCGGCGCGCCGCTGCCGGCCCGCCCGGCGGCGCCGAATCGCACGGGGAAGTAAGGGCCCGTCAGGGAATAACTGAGACACTCTGGGCGTCTATGCATCCCGCCTCGCGGCGTTGCTCGTCGGTCACATGCCCCCGGCATGCTTCCTCCTCGCGCCTTGCGATCCGGGCGCCTCGACGCCCAGTAGATGCTCACTTATTCCCTGACGGACCCTAAGAGGGACGACGGCCCGCGCGTGGGAGCGCGGCCGCCGACGCGGTCAGCGCACGACCATGCGGACGAACGGCTCGACGTAGGCCTGCAGCATCACCAGCAGGCCGACCAGGCCGGCCAACGCGAGGCTGTGGAAGAACACGTAGCGCAGGATCTCGCCCTCGTGGCCGTACCAGCGCGTCGCCGTGCTGGCGACGACGATCGACTGGGCGTCGATCATCTTGCCCATGACGCCGCCGGAGGAGTTGGCCGCCGCCATCAGCGTCGGGCTCAGGCCAAGCTGCTCGGCGGTGATCCGCTGCAGCGACCCGAACAGCACGTTCGATGACGTGTCCGAGCCGGTCAGGGCGACGCCGAGCCAGCCGAGCATCGCGCCGAAGAACGGGTAGAGCACCCCGCTTTGCGCGAACGCGAGTCCGAGCGTGGCATCGAGGCCCGAGTAGCGCGTCGTGAAGCCGACGGCCATCATCGCGCTGATGGTGATCAGCGAGAACTTCACCAGCTTCACCGTCCGCCAGTAAGTACGGGCCATCTCGGCGGGCGAGCAGCCCATGACCAGGCCGGCGATCAGCGACGCCAGGAAGATGCCGGTGCCGGTCGCCGACAGCCAGTTGACGACGTAGACCGCGGCCTCGGGCTTGGCAGCGGCGACGACGGGCGGCACGCGTTGCACGAGGTTGTGCAGGCCGGGGACGGGGAAGCGCGCGATCGACAGGCTGTCGAGCCACACCTTGGTCTGCGGCAGGCCCCACACGAAGACCAGCACGCTCAGGATGATCCATGGCGTCCAGGCGCGCAGGATCAGCGCGCCCGGCGGTCGAGCGGCCACGGCCGCATTCGGCCTGTCCGTCTCGAGGCGCCACACCGTGGCCGGCTTCCAGACTTTCAAGAACGCGGCGAGTGCGGCCATCGACGTGACCGCGGCGACGACGTCGACCAGCCAGGGGCCGTGGAAGTTCGACACCAGGAACTGCGGGATGGCGAACGACAGGCCGGCGACCAGGACGGCTGGCCAGACGCCGAGCATGCCGCGGAACCCGGCGAAAGCCCACACCAGCCAGAACGGCACGATCACCGAGAAGAACGGCAGCTGCCGGCCGATCATCGCGCTCAGCTTGAGCAGGTCGATGTCGGTGACGCTCTGGAGGGCGATGACCGGCGTGCCGAGCGCGCCGAACGCGACCGGCGCGGTGTTGGCGATGAGCGACAGGCCGGAAGCGGCCAGCGGCGTGAAGCCGAGCCCCATCAGGATCGCGCCGGTCACGGCGACGGGCGTGCCGAAGCCGGAGGCGCCCTCGAAGAAGGCGCCGAACGAGAACGCGACCAGCAGCAGCTGCAGACGCCGATCGTCGGTGACCTGCGTAATGCTTTCGCGCAGCACCGTGAACAGCCCGCGATCGTTGGTCAGCTGGTAGAGGAAGATCACGTTGACGACGATCCAGCCGATCGGCAGCAGGCCGTAGGCGGCCCCATACCCGGCGCTGGCGAGGGCCATCGACGGCGGCATGTGGAAGGCCCCGATCGCCACCGCCAGCGCCGCGGCGAGGCCGGCCAGGGCCGCGTTGTGGGCGTGCCATTTGAGCAGGGCGAGCGTGCCGAGCAGCACCACGACCGGGATGGCGGCGACCAGCGTCGAGAGCGCCAGCGAGGCGAACGGATCGTAGATCTGCGACCAGAGCATGCGGGGACGATACCGCAGCGGGGCGGGAAAACGTCAGGGCCGTCACCGCACGCTACAATCCGCGCGTGCCGCACCGAGATCCCGCGCGACCGTGGCCGCGCCGCATCGTCCACGTGACCCCGTTCTTGTGGAGCGGCGCCGGCGGCGCCCTGGTCCGTCTGGCCGAGGCGCAACGGGCGGCCGGCTCCGAGGTCACGGTGGTGACGACCGGCCGCTCGCGCGGCGGCAGCGACTGGCCGGCGCAGCGGCAGCGCCTCCGCCGCGCCGGCGTGGCGCACGTGCGCCTCGATTTCTTCGCCCGTGAGCCGAACATCTTCTGGCCGTCGGTCGACGGCCTGGCCCGGCTGCTGGCGCGCAAGCGGCCGGACGTCGCGCATGCCCACGCTGGTGTCCCGGCGTGCGCGCTGGCCATCTGCCGCGATCAGGGCCCGTGGCGCGGCGCGGCCATCGCCCACTTGAACAGCTGGGGCCTCGGACGTCCGTCGTGGATGGACGCGATGGACGCGTGGGGGCTGGCCAGGCTCGATCGCGTGATCTGCATCGCCCGGGCCTATCAGGCGCGGCTGGCCCAGCTCGGTGTCCCGCGCGGCCGGCTGCGCTACGTGCCCTGGGGCGTCGATCTACTCGAACGCCTGCCCGAGCCGCGCGCCGCCTCCGAGGCGCGGCCGATTGTCGGCTTCGTCGGCCGCATCGAGCCGCGCAAGAACCAGGTCGCCGTCGTCGAGGCGTTCGCGCGGGTGCGACGCACCTGGCCGGATCTGGCGCTGGAACTGGTCGGCCCGGTCGCCGACTACGGCTACGCCGACGTCGTGCGCCAGACCATCGCGGATGCCGGGCTCGACGACGCGGTGCGCCTGACCGGCGCGGTGCCGGACGTCGCGCCGTTCGTCCGCCGCTGGTGTGCGTTCGTGTCGGCGTCACTCGACGAGGGGCAGGGGCTCGCGGTGCTGGAGGCGATGGCCCTCGGAGTGCCGGTGGTGGCGGCCTCGACGCGAGGCATCGAGGACTACCTCGACTCGGCGACCGGCGTGGTGGTGGCGCGACCCGCGCCAGCGTCGCTCGCCCGCGCCCTGGGCCAGGTGCTGGCCCGGCCCGGCCAGACGTTGACGCGGCTTCGCCGCGCCCGCCGCCTGGTCGTCCGCCGGTATCGCTGGCCGGTGGCCCTCGACGCCCTCTCCGACCTCTACGCCGGC
>JBDSLU010000327.1:0-45549 GCA_039916225.1 Vicinamibacteraceae bacterium | reverse complement strand
ATCGGCTGGTAGCGCAGCACGGCCTCGAGGCGGAGCGCGCCGCGGGCTGAGCCGGCGAGGCCGGCCACGCGGTAGCGAACGCGATCGCTGCCGCCGATGAAATTGGCATCCGTGCTCGCCTCACCGCGCACCGCGATCGCCGCCGGCGCGCCGGCGGGATCGAAGCCACGCGGCAGCAGCCGGTTGTCCTTCGCATAGCCCACGCCGGAGAGCAGCCCGGTGGTCGCGACGCCGGCGGCATCGACCATCGTCGCCTCGTAGATCTGGACGTCCTCGCCGCGCGCGATCTCGTCATGGTGCGGCTCGATGGCGATCGGGCTGGCGTCGGCGTCGTTGCCGACGATGCGACCGTCGGCCGAGAGGGCCCCGGACGAGAACACGACCCGGCCGGCCGCGTCGGTCGCCGTGAACTCGATCCACACCCGCCGCGACGGGTAGCCGGTCGGCAGCTTGTGACCGGCCAGGTTCGATACCGTCACGTCGACGATCACCGCGTCGCCCTCGACACGGGCCGGGCCGAGGGCGACCGTCGCGGTCGATGTCGTGAGGAGCTGCTCGGCGCGCCTCGCCGCCGCGGCCAGCGCCGCCGACGGCGCCTCGACGGCCAGCACGTCGCGATGGCGATCGAGCAGCCGCAGCATGAAGGCGTTGGCCCCGACGAAGGTGTGCCGCGACAGCGCGTCGCGCGGCTCGCCGAGCACGCTGGCAATCGCGGTCGGCTCCGCCACCGGCGGCATGTGGCAGTCCTGGCACGTCCGCCCCTCGCTCGAACCCGCCGCGGTTCCAGCGTAGACGCTGCGCTGCCACTCCGCGTACGGCATCTGCTCGGGAAGTGACCCGACGACCGCGCCACCGGCGTCGAGCGCGTGCGTCGTCAACGAGTGGCAGGTTGCGCAGAGCGCCGCGGACTGGAGGTGACGTCCCTCGGTCGGCCGGAAGCGCGACGACGAATGCATCACGCGCGCCAGCCCCGGCTCGATCGCGTGAGGGCCGAAGACTGGACGTTCCGACGCGACGCCGAGCACGTGGAAGCGTCCGTTCTCGACGGCCGCCGTGCCGAGGCCGTCAGGCTGGATCTGGTGGCAGACCGTGCAGGAAACGCCGTCGCGAGCCAGGGCCGCACGCTCCGCGGCGGGTCCGCCTGCCTCCCCTGGCGGCGAGCTGGCCAGCAGCGCGAACACGTCGACCGGGCCGGTGCGCGCAGCCATCGGCATGTGGCACGCGGCGCACTCCTGCTGGATCTCGGCGGCGCGGCCGGGGTGGTCGAGCATTTCGCGGCGCAGTGCGGCCTGCCAGTAGGGATCGCGCGCCGAGTGGGCCATCATCGACGCCTGCCAGGCGGCGCCGATCGAGACGTCCTCGCCGCTCGGAGCGATGAGCCCGTTGTGGCAGGCGAAGCAATTGGCCCCGGCGACGAACGGCGTGTCGTCGCGCTGCGGCGTCGCCCCGCTCGTGGCGTGGTGCGCGGTCGTCGCGGCCACCACGAGGCCGACCATGGCGGCGAGCAGTCTCACCATCCGCTGAAGAGACCCCCGTCGTACCAGTCCCACAGCAGATACGAGAGCACGGCCGGCGACCGCGAGGCGCGGTCCGTCACCGGCACGCGCACGCCCACCGCCAGCATCACGTGCTGGCGCCGGCTGAGCGTAACCTGAACCTGCGGCGCGAGATCCCACGCCACGCGGGCGCCACCTTCCAGCTCGCGCGCCGCCAGCACTTCGATCATCGGCGACCAGGCCCGGCCACGGCCACCGTCCTGGGCGATCGTCGTGCCGGCGGCGATGCGCCAGAACCCCTCCGATTCGCCGCGATCGCGATCGAACGGCACCTCGACGCCGGCCTGCGCCTGGACGAACGCCGCGTCACCGAACAGCTGCCCGACCGAGACGAATGGCTCGATGCGGGCCGTGCCGGCGCCGAGGCCGTCGGCGGATCGTCCGGTCGGCAGCCGCACCTCGGCGGCGGCGCTGATGATCCGACCGCGCCGGCCGTCGTGATGGAGCGTGTGCTTGAAGGCGAGGCCGAGGTCGCCGGCGCCTCCGGTCCAGGCGCCGCCGACGGTACGCCGCACCGGCGCCGGCAGCGCCACCTCGATCTGGCTGCGCGCGCCGACGCGGCGTTCGTAGATCAGCTCGTGATCGATCGCATCGCCGTCGGTCGACGCCGAGACCGTCAGCACGGCTTCATCTTCCGGGTACGCCTTCTCGGTGTGGAACGCGCGCGGCAGATTCAGTTCACCCGGAGGCCACGCCCGCGCGTCGCGGCAGAAGGTCCGCAGGTGGCGGACGATAGTCGCCAGCTCCGCCTCGGACAGCGCGTCGCCGAAGGCCGGCATCCGTCGATCGAAGGCCCGGACCGGGCCGCCGCCGTGCGCGATGGCCAGCCAGTCGGCATCGGGTTCACGCGTCTGGAAGCCGCAGTCGGTGAAGTCCGGCAGGGGCGATGCCAGACCGGTCACGGCCGGCGATGCGCCACGGCCGTCGGCGCCATGGCACGCCACGCAGGCACGGGTGTAGAGCCTCGCGCCATCGAGTGAGGCCGGCTGCGCCTCGAGGGCGGCGGTCGCGAACGCAGCCAGGCCGGCGATCAGCGCGGCCATCCGCGACCTGATCCGCCGGCGGCTCATGGAGCCGGACGCTCCGCCTGGCTCTTCACGTGGAGCACGTGGCGCTCGACGCCGCTGCGCGCCGAGCTGCGGATCTTGCCGCCGAGGAGCAGGCCCTTCATGCCCATCAGCGACTCGCTGTGTGAACGGTTGACGCTCAGGAGATAGAACGCCGACCGCTCTTGCGACACCGGCACGACGTACTTCACTTCCAAGCCGTCGCGGAAGTAGTGCGAGGCGTAGATCGTGCGCGAGGCCGCGACGAAGCCGGCGAGGCCGTCGCTCGTCACCGGCATGACCACGACATGATTGGCGCGCGTGATCGGCTTCATGCCGAACGACATCACCGACCAGTAGAAGAACTCCTCAGCGCCGGGCGGCAGCGGCACCGCCGGATAGCGATCGAGGTAGAAGGCGATGGCCGGCGCCATGCGATGCAGCTCGATCGACTGACGCAGCAGCCGCGCGCTCGCCTCGCGCAGCGCGAACGCCGGCTCGCGATCGCGATAGACGGCCAGCGCCTCGTTGCCGCGGCGTTGGTAGTCCGCCACGTACTCGGTGAGCGCTTGCCGCGCGGCGTACGTCAGACGCGCCCGGCCGCCGGGGCCGCGCCCGTCGACGCTCCGCAGACGCGTGATCTGCGTCGCGGACAGGTTGACGTCGCAGTCGTCGAGCGCGCAGGCGGCAATGTCGATCGCATCCTGGGCCGGCAGCACGTAGCCATCGAGATCGCCGACCACGGCCGGCACGCTGAACCGGCCTACCGATTCGACACCGCCACCGCGCTCGAAGCGGACGATGTCGCGGAAGCGAGCCAGGAAGGCATCCGGTGACAGATTGATCCGGACCACGCCGATGGCCCCCGCTTCGTCGCGATCGGCGCGCGGCAGGCCGCGGGCAATGACGCGCCCGCCGGCGATGGCCTCGAGATCGGCCGGAACGAAGCCTTCGTCGCCGAGATGACGGGTCAGCGTCGGCGGGAGTGCCGCAGTCTGGGACGGGGGCGCCAGGGCGGCGAGCGACGGGCCTGCAACGATGACGCACGCCAGCACGGCCGCGGCCTGCGAGGCGCGGCGCGGGCTGTGCATCCAGGGGGCGAAGGCCTCGGCCAAGAGTCGCGTCACACGTCCAGTATGGACCCTTCTGCCTTCTGCTATTGTTGTGCCGCGCGCGGCGCGGCGCGCAGGGGAGGTCCCGTCCGACGTGCGGTTGCCGATCGCTGCGCTCCTCGTTGGATTCGGGTGGGGGACGCAGGCGGCGGCCCAGCAACCGGCCGTGCCGGCCCAGGCGCCTCTGCCTTCGCCAGACGTCTCCGTCCACACCATCGCGCCGCGCGATACGCTCATCGCCGTGGGCCGGACGCTCCTCTCCGAGCCGCGCCACTGGCCGGCCGGCCTCCTGGTGGCGAGCTGATGGCCGTCCACTGGTGGCGCGATCGTCTCGGCCCGATCTTCGCCGGGCTCGCCGTCGCCGCGACGGTCGGGACGACACCGGTGGCTCGCCAGCTGGATCGCTGGCTCGGTGATCTCACGGCCGGCGCCGTGGCGCCGGCGCTGGCCGACGCCGGCGGCGGCTCGATCGTCTTCGACGTCGACGATCGCACGCTCGCCGAGTTGACACCGCTCGCCGGCTCGTGGCCGTACGGCCGCGACGTCTGGGCCCACGTCGTCGATTACCTGCGCGACCATCAGGCCCGCGGCATCGTGCTCGACGTGCTGTTCGCCGAGCCGCGCGTCGGCGACGCACAACTGAGCGCCGCACTCGATCGCGCGCCGGGCACGGTGGTGGCCGCCGCCACGATGCCGTTCCCGCTCACCGCCGACACCGCCAAGGCGACGTCGCTGGCCGGCCTCGGCTGGCGCGTGCCGGTCGACGCCCCGGCAATGGCCTGGGCCGACGTGACGCCGCCGCGGCCGGAGCTGCGCCGGGCCGGCGGCATCGCGGTGGTCACCGTGCAGCCGGACGACGACGGCGTCGTTCGCCGCGTCGCGCTGCTCCATCGGGCCGGCGATGCGGTGCTGCCAGCGATCGGCCTCGCCGCGGTGGCCCGCCGCGCCGACGCCGGGACCGTGCCCACCGTCGAGTGGACGCGGACGATGAGCGGCGGCACGCTGCGAATGGGCGACCGGGCCTTCCCCGTCGATGCGCAGGGCCGCGCCGAGCTCTGGTATCCGCGCACGCTCGACGGCCTGACGACGATCCGCTTCGATCGCCTGGCCCGGGCGGCGCTGACCAGCGCCGCCGATCCGCAGCTGGCCGCGCTGATCCGGGATCGCCGGGTCGTCGTCGGCGCCACTGCGCTGATGCTCGACTACTCGATCCAGACGCCGCGCGGGCGCATCGCCGGTGTCGATTTCGCGCGCCTGTCGGCCGCGCTGCTGGCGCAGGAGCGGGTGCTGCGTCCGGCGATGTGGCCGCTGGACGTCTTGCTGTTCCTGGTCGCCTTCGCGGTGCCGTTTGCCATCGACACGGCGCGTCGCGACACACCGGCGCGCCTGGTGCTGGCGCTCCCGCTCGCCTGGATCGCCATCGGCGCCATCAGCGTGGTGCTGCTGGTGACGCTGCATCAGCGCACCGCGCTCGTCACGCCGCTCGTCGCCGCGCTCGGCGCGACCGGTGCGCTGGGCATGCAGGAGCTGGTGCGGCTGCGGCGCGAGCGCCTGCGCCTCGTCGCCGAGCGGGTCTCGGCCGAGCGGGCCACCGATCTCAAGACGCGCTTCATCAACCATGTCGCCCACGAGCTGCGCACGCCGCTCTCGGCGATCCTCGGTTTCGGCCGGCTGATCGGCCAGGACGGATCGGGGGCGCACGACCGCCACGACTACGCCCAGGTCATCGTCCGCAACAGCACGCACCTGCTGCGGCTCGTCAATAACCTGCTCGACGACGCGCGTCTGGCCACCGGCCACCTCGCCTCCGATCCGCAGCCGGCGTCGGTGCGTCAGGTCATCCGCGACGTCGTCGCCACGATCGATGGCCTGCCGCGCGGCGAAGGCGTGGCCGTCCTCACCCACGTCGAGCCGGATGTCCCTGAGCGGCTGGTGATCGACGAAGTACGGGTCCGGCAGATCGTGCTCAACCTGGTCGCCAACGCCGCCAAGTTCACGGAGCAGGGTCACATCCGCGTCGACGTGGCCTGGCGCGCCAACATGCTGCACGTCGCCGTCGAAGACACGGGCTCCGGCATCGAGCCAGAGGCCTGCGACCGGGTCTTCGAGGAGTTCGAGTTCGGCAGCCCGGCGGCGGCACGCGCCGGCGGATCGGGACTCGGCCTCAGCGTGTCGCGTCGCCTGGCCCGCCTGATGGGCGGCGACCTCGTCCTCGCCTCGACGACGGTGGGCGCTGGCACGCGGTTCGTGCTGAACCTTCCCGCACCCGCGGTGGCGGCGTTGGTGGAGCCGCTCGGCGGCGCCGCGGCGGTCCATGGCGTGGGCCTGGCGGCCGCAGGCAGCGGTCCAAAAGCGGTCGCCGCCCTCGTGTCGTCGATGCCGGCCACGCCAGCGAGCCTGCCATCGCCGAACGGCGACACGTCGGCAGCAGCGGTCGCCCCTGGCACGACGGCGCCCGCCGACTGGAGGCCGGCCATCCTGGTCTGCGACGATTCGCCAGACATCCGCCAGCTCCTGGCGGTGGTCCTCGACCGGGCGGGGGCCGAGGCGATCCTGGCGCCGAGCGGTGAGGACGCCCTGGTGTTGATCTCGCTCCGCCGGCCCGACGCCGTGCTGCTCGACCTGGACCTGCCCGGGATGAGCGGCCTGGCCGTGGCCGAGCACCTGCGGGCCGCCGCCTACGACGGCCCGGTGATCGCGGTGACCGGCGGCGGTGACGATATGACGCCGGCGACGCTGCGCGAGCAGGGCTTTACCGATATCGTGCACAAGCCGACGCCGGGGTCGGTGCTGGTCGAGGTCCTCGCCGGCCACCTGCCGCAGTGGACGCCGCGCCGTCACCGCGCCCGTCAGGCGCGCTAGCTCCGTCCGTTTCCGACGCGATGTTCGCCTGGACGACCGACGACCTGCAGATCCTCCGCCTCAGCGTGTCCGTCGCCGCGCTGGCGACGCTGGCTGCGCTCGGCCCGGCGATCGCGGTGGCCACGCTGCTGGCCCGCCGGCGCTTCTGGGGGCACTCCGCGGTCAACGCCATCGTCCACCTGCCGCTGGTGCTGCCGCCGGTCGTGACCGGCTATTTCCTGCTGCGCGCCTTCGGCACGCGTGGCCCGATCGGCGGCTGGCTGGCCGACACGCTCGGCCTCGTCTTCGCGTTCCGCTGGACCGGTGCGGTGCTGGCGGCGGCGGTGATGGGCTTCCCGCTGATGGTGCGCGCCATCCGCTCCTCGATCGAGAGCGTCGATCCGCGCCTCGAGGAAGCCGCGGCCTCGCTGGGCGCGTCGCCGACCTGGCGGCTGCTGACGATCACGCTGCCGCTGGCCGCGCCCGGCATCCTCGCCGGCGCCATCCTCGGCTTCGCCAAGGCGCTCGGTGAGTTCGGGGCGACGATCACCTTCGTCTCGAACATCCCCGGGGAAACGCAGACGCTGGCCTTGGCGATCTATTCGCTGACGCAGACGCCAGGGGGCGACGCCGGTGTCTGGCGGCTGGCCGCGCTCTCGGTCTGCGTCTCGTTCGTCGCGCTGGTCGCGGCCGACACGCTGGCGCGACGGACGGCGGTCCGGCGGTGAGCCTGGCCGTCGATCTGCGGCATCGCCTCGAGCGAATCGCCGTCGATGTCTCGATCCGTGCCGGCGCCGGGCTCACCGCGATCGTCGGTCCGTCCGGTGCCGGCAAGACCACGCTGCTGCACATCGTCGCCGGCCTGCTGCGGCCGGACGAGGCGCGGATCGTTCTCAACGACGACGTGCTGGTCGACACCGCCCGCGGCGTCTTCGTGCCGCCGGATCGGCGCCGCATCGGCTACGTCACCCAGGAATCGCGGCTGTTCCCGCACCTGACGGTGCGGCACAACCTCGCCTATGGACACTGGTTTACACCGGTGGGCGAGCGCCGGCTGACCTTGGCCGCGGTGGTGGCGATGCTCGATCTCGACGCGCTGCTGGCCCGTCGTCCATCGCGGCTTTCCGGTGGTGAGCGCCAGCGTGTCGCGCTCGGCCGGGCGCTGATGACCAGCCCGCGACTCTTGCTGCTCGACGAACCGCTGGCCGCGGTCGACGTCGCCCGCCGCCAGGAAATCCTCCCCTACCTCGATCGCCTGCGGCGCGAGCTGGCGCTGCCGACGCTCTACGTGACGCACGCGGTCGAGGAAGTGTCGGCGCGTGCCGAAGCCGTCATCGCGATGGACGAAGGGCGCGTGGTATCGGTCCAGCCCAACCTCGGCTAAGCTGGAGCGCCCCCAGGCACTGACGTCGGACCGATGCAGACAGCGAGGCTCTCGATGGCGCGCACAGCTCAGGTCCTCCATCTGGGGGAGAGCCCGAACGACTCCTTCCTGCTCAAGGCCGAACTGGCCGAGGAAGGCATTCCCTGCCAGCTGCTGGCCCTGTCGCCTGGCGAAGACCTGGCCAAGACGGTCACGGCGTCGACGATCGACCTGCTGGTCGTCGACGTGCCCCTCAGCTCGCCGCAGTGGCGCAGCGGCCTCGACGAGATCCAGCGGACGCGCCCGGAGCTGCCGGTCGTCTTCCGCTGGGGCGGCACCGGCAACTGGTCGACCGAATCGTCGAGCGAACAGCTCGGTCGCCGCATCCGCGGCGTGCTGTCGCTGCCCGACACGCTCAAGCGCACCGACGGCGAGCGGCGCGAGTTCATGGATCGTCTGGTGCGCCACCAGCAGACCTATCTCGAGCTGCTGCGCTCCGACTTCTGGAACTTCGGCGACGCCATCGGCCGGATCATCGAGCGGGCCGCCGACCTGCTCGAGGTCGAGCGGGTCAGCGTGTGGGAGTTCACCGAGGATCGCAAGGCGATCGTCTGTCTCGACCTGTTCATCCGCTCGACGCGGAGCCACGAGCGGCCGCGCCCGGTGTCGTCGTGCCCGCGCTATCTCGCCACGCTCGAATCGTCGTTGACGCTGGCGGCCGACGACGCGCAGCGGGATCCGCGGACCAACGAACTGGCCGATGCCTACCTGATTCCACACAACGTCGTGTCGATGCTCGACGCGCCGATTCGCCGCGATGGACGCCTGGTCGGCGTGGTGTGCCACGAGCAGGTCGGCACGCCGCACCAGTGGGCCGTGCTCGAGCAGTGCAGCGCCGGCTGGGTCGCCGGCCTGGTGGCGCGGGCCATGGACGTGCGCGAGCGGCGACAGCTGTCCGAGCGGCTCGAGCGCGCCGAGCGCCTCGACTCGATCGGCCGCCTGGCCGGCGGGCTCGCCCACGACTTCAACAACTGCCTCACCGGGATCATGGGCCACGTCGACCACGGGCTGAACGGCTCCGACGACGACGCCAGGGCGGCGCTGATCGGCATCCGCGACGCCGCCATCGGGGCGGCGCGGCTGTCGAAGGAACTGCTCGCCGCCGGCCGCGCCGAGCCCGTCGCCTTCGAGCCGCTCGATCTCGCCGCCGCCGTGGCCGCGATGACACCGCGCCTGGCGCCGCTGCTGCCGGGCAACGCCAAGCTCGACATCGTGACGACGGGCGGACCGGTCTGGATCCGGGGCCACGCCGGCGCCCTCGAGCGGGTGGTCGCCAACCTGGTCGTCAATGCGGGCGACGCCGTCGCGAGCGTGGGCGGCGGCCACGTCCGCGTGACCGTGACGCGCAGCGGCGCGTCGGGCGGGTCGGCGCCGGTGCCGTCCGCGGCGAGCGCCGCGATCGAAGTATCGGACGATGGCGTCGGGATGGACGCGGGCGTCCAGGCTCGACTCTTCGAGCCGTTCTTCACGACCAAGGCCGCGACGATGGCTGCCGGCGCCGCCGCGTCTGCGGCTGGTGCGGGCGCCGGTGCAGGGGCCGGGGCAGGGGCCGGCGCTGCGGCAGGCGCAGGGGCCGTGTCGTCGGGGAGCGGCGGATCGGGCCGCGGCATGTCGGCACCGACCGCGAAGCCCATCGCGCCGTCGACGGGCGCGGCGTCAGGGGGCGCCTCGGGATCCGGCGGTACCGGCGCCAGCGCGAGCGGAACGGTCACGCTGCGCCCGGGCGGTGGCACCGGCCTCGGTCTAACCACGGCGTTCGGGATCGTCCGCCAGCACGGCGGCACGATTGCCGTCGAGAGCGCACCCCGTCAGGGCAGCCGCTTCACCGTCCTGGTGCCGACGATTCCCGCACCCTGATCCAGCGTCTTCGATCCAGCGTCTTACTGACCTTCGCTCTTCACCGCGGCTTCGAACGCCTCGCGCTTCTGCGCGTGCAGGCGGACGTAGCCGGCGGGATCGACGAACGCGGCAGCCCCTTCGGTCTTCATCCGGGCCCGCTTGCCCTCGAGATCGAAGGCGCTGGCGTGGGCGCTGAGGAAGATGTCCGGCTGCAGCGACGCCAGCCGCGCGAACGTGGCGCGGAAGTCGTCGGCGATGCCCGGGTAGGACGGATTCTTCACCAGCCGCGTCCCCGGGTTCACCGTGGTGCTGCCCGGGAACACCACGGCGTAGGTCTTCCCGCCGTCGGTGACGCGCATCGTGTAGGTCGCGCAGCCCGGCGTGTGGCCCGGCGTCCGCAACGCGGTCAGCGACACGTTGCCGAGCGTGATCACGTCGCCGTCCTTCAGCACGACGTCGACCTTGACCGGCGCGAAGTGAGCCTCGGCGCGACTCCCGAACAGGTAGTCGGAGGCGCCGCCGTCGGCGACCAGCGTGTCGTCGCCCTTCATGATCCGGACGCTGGCCTTGGACAGCGCCTGGAAGTGCGCCAGCGTGCCGACGTGATCGAAGTGGGCCTGCGTGGTCAGCAGGATCTTGATGTCCTGCGGCTTGAAGCCGAGCGCGCCGATCGATTTCTCGATCTCGCCGGCCATGCTCGGCACGGCGCCGTCGATCAGGATGTGCCCGGCCGGCGTGGTAATCAGGTAGGCGGCCAGATCCTTGGTGCCGACGTAGTGGATCGGACCGACGATGGTGAACGGCGCTGCCGGCGTTGTCCAGTCCGCGTTGGTGAGGTTGACGGGCGCCGACGGTTTGGCCGGCGGCTGCGCCGCGACCGCGGCGACCCCGAGCGCGAGCGCCGCCGCGACGCCGAGACATGCACGAATACGCATGGCTGCAGTCTAGTGTCCGGAGTCAGAGATTCGGTGACAAATGTTCCGGGCGCGGCGCCCGGATCGCAAGGCGCGAAGAGTAAGTGTATCGGCCATACGCGAGCGATGAGCAACGCCGCGAGGCGGGATGCCCCGCCCGGGATATGTCGGCGAATCTCTGACTCGGGACACTCGATCACGCGCGCGCGTCGAGCGCGTGCCAGCGGGCGTAGGCCGCGGTCAGCTCGGGATCGATCGCGGCGAGCCGCGCCAGCGCCGTGCGGATCGCGTCGGCCGACTCCTTGTAGAAGTCCGCCGCGGACGTGCGGGCGCGCAGCGCGTCGCGCTCCGCTTCGAGCGCCTCGATGACGCCCGGCATCGCCGCCAGCTCGCCCTTCTCCTTGAACGACAGCTTGGCGCGCGCCGACGACGGCGTCGCGGTTGGCGCGGCCTTGGCTGGCCCGGCCTTGGTCGGCGCGGCCTTGGTCGGGGACCCTTTGGCCGACGCCGGGGCCGGCCCCTTCGGCGCAGGTGCCGCGGTCTTCGTCGTGGCGGTCGGCGCCGTGACCGGCGGCGTCGAGGTCTCGGTGGTGGTGGTCTGGGCCGGCGCCGCGTCGGCACGCGGTTTCACCAGCGACGTGGCCAGTGACGTCGAGGCGCCGATCGCCAGTCGATACCGTTCCCAGTCGGCGTAGCCGCCGACGTATTCCTCGACGCGGGCCTCGCCTTCGAAGACGAGGATGCTGGTGACGACGTTGTCGAGGAAGCGCCGATCGTGGCTCACGATCAGCAGCGTGCCGGTCCAGGCCACGAGTTCCGCCTCGAGCAGTTCCAGCGTCTCGAGATCGAGGTCGTTGGTCGGCTCGTCGAGCACGAGGACGTTGGCCGGCTTGGTGAAGAGCCGGGCCAGCAGCAGGCGGTTGCGCTCGCCGCCCGACAGCGCCTTGACCGGCGAGCGCGCCCGCTCGGGCGAGAAGAGGAAGTCGCGCAGGTAGCCGTGGACGTGCTTCGAGCCGCCGTTGACGGTGACCGTGTCGTTGCCGTCGCCGACCGTGTCGAACACAGTGCGTTCTGGATCGAGCTGCTCGCGCTGCTGATCGTAGTAGGCGACCTGCACGTTCGCGCCGCGCCGCACCTCGCCGGCGTCGGCCTCGAGGTCGCCGAGAAGCAGCCGCAGCAGCGTCGTCTTGCCGGCGCCGTTCGGGCCGACCAGTCCGATGCGATCGCCGCGCTGCACGCGAAGCGACAGGTCGCGCACGATCGTCGAGTCGCCGTAGGACTTCGACACACCTTCGGCCTCGAACACCATCTTGCCGGTGGACTCGGCGCGTTCCGCGGACAGCCGGACCGAACCGATGCGTTCGCGGCGATCGGCCCGTTCCTGGCGCATCGCCTCGAGGGCCTTGACGCGCCCTTCGTTGCGGGTCCGCCGCGCCTTGATCCCCTGCCGGATCCACACTTCTTCTTCGGCCAGCTTCTTGTCGAACTTGGCCGACTGGAGGCGCTCGTTCTCGAGCCACTCCTCCTTCTTGCGGGTGAAGGTCGCGTAGTCGCCGGGCCACGACGTCAGGCGCCCGCGATCGAGCTCGACGATGCGCGTGGCGATGCGTTCGAGGAAGACACGGTCGTGGGTCACGAAGACGAGCGCGCCGGGGTAGTCGAGCAGCCACGCTTCGAGCCAGGCGATGGCGTCGATGTCGAGATGGTTGGTCGGCTCGTCGAGGACGAGGACATCGGGCTGGGCCACCAGCGCGCGGGCGAGCAGCACGCGGCGGCGCCAGCCGCCCGACAGCGTGTCGACCGGCACGTCGCGCGGCAGGCCGAGGCGATCGAGCACCATCTCGACGCGCTCCTCGAGGCGCCAGCCGTCGCGCTCGTCGAGCTCGTGCTGTAACCGGCCGAGGCGGTCGAGCGCCGCCGGTGTCGCATCGTGCGCGACGTCGTGGGCGGCGTGGTGATACGCGGTGACCACCTCGCTGAGCGCGCCGAGTCCCTCGGCGACGACATCGAAGACCGGCTTGTCGGTGGCCAGTGGCACGTCCTGCTCCAGGCGCGCCACGACGACACCGGGCTGACGCCACACGGTGCCGGCGTCGGGCGGGATGGCGCCGGCGATGATCTTGAGCAGGGTCGACTTGCCGGTACCGTTGCGGCCGATGACCGCGACGCGCTCGCCAGGATCGACCTGGAAGGCCACGCGATCGAGGAGCGGCAGGTGACCGAAGGCGACGGAGACGGAATCCAGGGTGAAGAGGGGCATTTCAGGCGTGTACTGCGCCCAGCATTGTAGTGGGCCCGACGCCTCCTCTGCCTGGACCGGCTCGCGCCGGCCCTGGCCGTTGTCCTCGGAACGGCTGACTTTGGACAACCGAAGGCTGCGGCGGGCGCGCCCTGAGCGCCTGATATTCCCGGGATTTTTCCCGGTTTCCACGACGTGTGCGTGGCACCCCGCTTGCACCGCACACCGCCGAATGCGTCTGGCTTCCGACCGGCTCCCCCACTGGTCCCGTGTCGTGGTGCTCGCCCTGGCGGGCACCACGATCGCTGCGGTGCCGCTCCCTGTCGCGGTTCCCGTTTCTGCACACGCCGCTCCGGCCGGCGAAGGGCGCCTGATCCCCCTCGAACGCGTCGAGGACATCAGCGTGCTGGTCGACGACATGACGCCCGACGCCGAGACGGCGTCGCTGACGCGCGATCTGATCCAGGCCGATGCCGAATCGCAGCTGCTGCGCAACGGCCTGCGCGTCCACGCCTCGGGGTCGATGCCGGCGCTCTACTTCCAGATCTCGGTGCTCTGTGAGGACCGCGGCCCGTGCGCCGTCGATGTCTCGTCGGCGGCGATACAGGACGTCTACCTCGACGCCACGGCGACGTCGTCGATCCGGGCCAAGACCTGGTACACGGGCCAGATCATGCTGGCGCCCCGGGCCAAGGTGCAGGAGAGCGTGCGCAACGCCGTGCGCGGTCAAGCCGACGAGTTTGCCGCGGATGTCCAGGCGGCGCGGCGGCAAGCGCTCGAGCCGGCGCTGACGCCCGCGCCCACCCGGTCTGCCGTCCCGCCGCCGACGCCGTCGAGCCCGGACAGCGAGCCCCGACGCTCCAACTGAGTGGTCGGCGGCCGCGCCCCCTCAGGCGCGGCCGCGAGCTGCCGCTGTGGCGGTAGCTACTTCATGGCCAGCATCGATCGCGCGCGACGCATGTCGGCGGCCTCTGGCGGGTTCAGTGCCACGGCGGCGTCGATCAGCGTGACCCCCGTACCGACCGGTTCCTTCCGGAAGGTCCACTGCTCCTTGGCGCGGCCGGCCAGCATGTCCCACTCGTAGACCCGCGACGCCTGCCCGTACGCCTCGGTCAGGAAGCCGGCGTCGAACAGCGCATTGGCATCGCCCGGGCTGGCCTTGGCCTTCGCCTCCAGGGTCTTGAGCAGCGTGGTCGCCACGGCGCGATCGCGCGACGCGTAGATCGTGGCCCGGCGCAGTGTCTCCATCCGCGCCGACACCGGCATCGCTGGCGTCAGCAGGCGCGTGACGTCGGCGGTGAGCCTGCTCACGTCGTAGGTCGGGTCGGGGTTGTTCCAGCCGGCGGCGGCGACGTTCCCCCATGGCAGCGACGGGTTGCCGCTCAGCTCGAAGGCGTGGCAGATGAACGGCGGCCCGGCGACGGCGGGCGTCGCCGCAAACGAGACGGCAGCGAAAGCGGCGGCGAACAGCGTGTGGCGGATGCGCATGATGTAGCTCCTCGGTTAAGGCCGGGCCTCCCCGGCGTCACAGCTGCGACTCTGGCCGGTGTGACGCCGCTCCGGGGAGGGAGGAGGCGTGAGCTAACGGTGACATCCCCGAAAAATCAACGGATCTGGACCCGGTAGAGCGAGTGGTGCGTCAGCACGTAAAGCGTCCGGCCATCGGGTCCGCCGAAGCGGAGCCCGGTCGGGCGCTCGGGGACGTCGATCCGCCCCGACAGCTCACCGGTCGACCGGTAGACGAAGATCTGGCCGTTGGCGACGTAGACGTTGCCCTGCCGGTCGGCGACGACGCTCTCCCCGCCTCGCTCGGCAAACGCCTGCGTGTCCCAGACCGTGCCGTCCGCGCCGACCACGCCGCGATAGATGCGGTTCTCGGCCCCGCTCGTCAGGTAGACGCGCTCGCCCGGACGCGCCGGGACCAGGCTGAACGTGTCGAGGGCGTGCGACCAGCGCCAGCCCGTCTCGTCCATACCGGGATAGGCCCCACCCGGGCCTTGCGTGAAGACCCGGAAGGCCGGTAGCGCCACCGTGCCGTCGGGCGAGACGTAGGCCTTGTCCGGCCCCGTCGTCACCTCGCGGGTGAACATCTCGGCCAGCGTCTCGTACTCGTAGGTCACCAGGTCGAGATGGCTGCGGAACTGGCCGTCGGCCCACACGGTCGACGGCAGCAAAAACGTCGTCTCGGGTGCGGCCGGCCGAGCCTGCGGCTGCAGGACCGTCAGTGCGTCACGCGGGCCATCAGGTCGAAACGCGTAGACCGTGCCGGCGCGACCCGCCATCGAAAGCACCAGCACGTTGCCGGCGCGATCGACGCCGAGGTTGACGGCATCAAGGGGCGCATCGCGGACGATCTTCAGATGCGCCGACGGCGACCACGAGAAGATGCGCTGCTGATGGCGATCCGCGAAGTAGAGGGTGCCCGCCGCGTCCACGGCCGCGCCCGAGATCGAGTGGAAGCCGCCGGCGAGCTTCTCGACCGCGGCCTTCAGGACCGGTACGGCCGACTGGTCGGACCGATTCGACGCCGGCAGGGCCGGGTTCAGGTCGAGCACCGCGAACAGGCGCTCGCGCACCTCGCGGCCGGTCGTCACGTCCTCGACGGCGTTGTCGAAGGCGAACTTGCCCGACCGCAGTTTGCTGCCGCAGCCGCTCTCGTCGCAGACGCCGTAGCCGTGCTCGGCGTTCACCGAGACGTTGCGGAAACGGATGCCGCTCGATCCGTAGACGCGGATCGCCGCCGGGAACGGGTTGTAGCCGCGGGTGACACGGTAGGCGCGATAGTTGGCGATGGTGATGTTCTTCGAGTCGCTGATCTCGAAGGCGACCGCCTCCGGGCTGCTCGACACCTCTTCCTCGGTCTGCGGACCGTGGAACTCCCAGTTCTCGACCCGATCCAGTTTGATCTCTCCGTAGAGGTGATGCTCGGCCGACAGCTCGTAGACGATGCCCGGCGTCGTCGTGTCGGAGACGTAGAACCCTGACTGCGCGTTGGTGGCAGCGCTCCAGATGCTGTTGAACGTGCCGCCGCCGCCCTTGGTGACCCAGACGCTCGGGTACTGGGCACCGGAGCGCGCGCGCGCGCCCGGCCCGGGCGGGCCTTGGGCGGACCAGTGGATCATCACGTCGCTGAGGAACGACTCGCGGCCGGCCATCCACAGGATCGCCGTGGCCCGCGGGTTGGTCCCGCCGGGGAAGACGCCGAGGCCGCTGACGATCGTTCGACCACCCTGCGGCGCCTGCAGCAGCGCCTTCGGCTCGCCGACGCCGGCGAACGCGTCCAGCCGGTCGGCCAGATCGATCCGTGTCGTGGCCGGGTGAAGCGCGATCAGCGCCGAGTCCGGCTTGAGCGTGATCGTGTCGCGGACGACGTAGGTGCCGCTCGGAAAATAGAGCGCGCGGGTGCCGTCGATGGCGGCCTGCAACGCCTTGGTGTCGTCGGTCTTTCCGTCACCTTTCACGCCGAGCGTCCGCACGTTGATCCACTGCTCCATGGCTGGCAGCGCGGGCAGCGCCGGCGGCAACGGTGCGGGCGCCGTCGTCAGCGGCTCGGCGTCGTACAGCTCGTCGACGCGGCCGGTGCTGTCCTTGCCGCGCACGAACAGCCCGTGATGGAAGCGGCGGACGCGATAAGCGGATGACGGCCCCACGGCGGTGCGGCCGGTGCTGCGCTCGCGCGCAAAGACCGGCGTGTTGTCGCAGACGACGCCTTCGGCCCCGATCTGGGTCAGCGCGTTCTGCGGCTGGTCGAAGACGACCGCGGCGGTGGCGACGCGCTCGAACCGCGCGTCCTTCAGCCACAGGTTGTCGGAGTAGCCCTTGTCGATGCTGATGCCGATCGGGACGTTGCGGAACGTCGTGCGCACCACCGTCAGGCCGGTCTGGTGCTCGCGGATCGCCGCCTCGCGCTGGCCCTCGAACACCGAATCGATCAGGGTGTAGGGCCAGAACGGCGACGTGCTGGTCGCCATGATGCCGAACCGGCCGCCCTCGAAGCGCAGGCGCTGCCCGACGTTGCCGACCTCGATGATCCCGGCCAGCCCGGACCCGATGCGGAAGTCGATGTCGCTCAGGATCCCGTGCTGCGCGACGTGGAAGCGGACGGCGACCGCCGCCGGGTTGCCGTCGCCGATCTCGAAGTCGACGTTCATCATCGACGAGTAGAACGTCGTCTGGTTGGCGTCCGGGACGCTCTCGTTCGCCGGCACGAACCCGGGCGGTGGGAACGGCAGGCGCGGCGGGTTGCCCTGGCCGCCCGGGCCACCGGCGCCGGGCCTGGCGTTGGTGAAGTGCATCATCACGCCGAGCCCGGTCTGGAAACCGGGCGTGCGCTCGGGCAGCACGAAGACCGGACGGGTCGCGCCGTAGCCGATGAGGCGGACGGCCCGCCAGACGATCAGCGTGCGTGTCACCCGGTAACGGCCGGATGGCACCAGCACGATGCCGCCAGCGGGGCTGGCGGCCGCCCGGTCCAGCGCCGCCTGGAGCAACGCGGTGTGATCGGCGTCGGCCGGCTGCGTCGCCGGGACATCGACGTGGACCGCCGCCGGGTCGTCGGGACGCACGGTGAAGACCGACGCCGCGGTTGCGGCTTGGGGCACGGCTGACAGAAGGACGCAGAGGAACAGGCGCGTGAGCACGGCGCAGTGTGTTCCATGTTGCCGGCCCGCACCAAACCCGTCGGGCGGGGTGATCTGACGGTGAGATCGCGGCAGATCGCCCGGTCCGTGGGCCATGTTTTTGGCCGATACTGGGCGCATGTCCGCCTCGCCGCCCGACGCGGACGCCGTCCGCGTGCAGCTCGAACGCATCCTCGCCAGCCCGGGCTTCGCCAACGCCGATCGCCTCAGCCGGTTCCTCCGCTTCGTGGTCGAACGGACGCTGGACGGCGAAGGCGACCAGCTCAAGGAGTACCGGGTCGGCACCGAGGTCTTCGACCGGCCGTCGGACTACGACCCTCGTCTCGACTCGATCGTCCGCGTCGAGGCGCGCCGCCTGCGGTCCAAGCTGGCTGAGTACTACGAGGGGCCGGGTCGGTTGGACCCGACCGTCATCCGGGTCGACAAAGGCGGTTACGCCGCGGCCTTCGAGACAGCGACCGGGAGCGCGCCCGAGCGCGCCGTTCCGTCCTCGTCTCGCTCGAACCGATGGCTGCCGTTCGCGCTGGCCGTCGCCGCACTCCTTGGCGCCGTGCTCACCGGCTGGTACGTCATCGGCCGCAACACCGCGTCGGCATCGTCGCGGATCCAGGTGGCCGTGCTGCCGCTGGCCCGCTACGACGAAGGCCCCGACGTTGTGCCCGAAGCGCTTGCCGACGCGGTGACCGATGGCCTGATCGCCGAGTTGGCCCGGCATCCCGCCGTCGAGGTGACGTCGCGGACCAGCGTGATGCCGTTCCGCGAGCGGCGCGTGCCGCTCTCGACCATCGCCACGACGCTCGGCGTCCAGGCGATCGTCGAGGGGCGGATACAGGTCACCGGGTCGCGGCTGTGGGTCGAGGTGCGCCTCGTCGACGCGCGGCGCGATCGCAAGGTCTGGGTCGACGAGTTCGCCGGGGACACGTCGGATCGACGCGCGCTCGAGCGCCGCGTCGCGGCGGCCCTGGTCCCCGTGCTGACGGCCCAATTCGGCCCCAGCGTAGAATGAGGGCCGGACATCCGGACAACGGGAGGCAGCGTGGCGAAGAAGAAGACTCAGGCTCAGACCGGCGGCGACACCCTCGGCGATATCGCGGCGGGCCTCGGCTCGCTGCTCGGCAACGCGGAGAAGCAGTGGCGCGCCTGGCAAGGCCCGCGTGACGTCGTCGTCCAGGCGGTGACCGACGTGCGCGACCGCGCCGTCGCTCTCCTCTCCGAGATGGACGTCGCCGGCCTCGGCTCGAAGAAGGGCAAGAAGAAAGACAAGAAGGCCAAGGAGGCTGCGAAGGCCGAGAAGAAGGCCGCCAAGGCTGGCAAGCCGGGCAAGGCCGACAAGAAGGCTGAAAAGGCCGGCAAGAAAGCCGAGAAGGCTGGCAAGAAGGCCGACAAGAAGAACAAGAAGGCCGGCAAGTCGAAGGCGGCCGCGGCACCCGACGCCGGCGTCTGATCCGCACGCGCCCGTAGCTCAGGTGGATAGAGCATCGCCCTTCTAAGGCGAGGGTCGCTGGTTCGAGTCCAGCCGGGCGCACTACTGAACCGTCGGCGGGTGCGCAGCGACAACGGCAGCGGCGACGTCGCCCGAGTCTTCCAGCGTCCGGGGTATGACTCCGATTTCTAGCGCCAGACGCCCTCAGGGCTATGAGTGCCGGCGTCGTTTCGACGTTCGAAATGAGAGAGCTCCGCTGCGGCCGTCTCGAGAAGTCGACGGACCTCGAGGCGGCCCATCGTCGACGCGTCGGCGTTGAGCATCGAATCAACGCCTCTCAGTCGACGAATCAACGCATCGACTGCAGCCGGCGCCGAACCGTGTCGGCGGAATTGCTCGCGCCATTGGGCTGCTCGCGCCAGCAGGTCACTGGCGGTCGCTTCGAGCATCACTCGAGGGTTGTCGCATGGCAGGTCCATCGCGGCTGATCCTAGCTCGTCCGGAGTGCCATCGGCGCACTTCTTCGCCACCACCAGAGCCCCTGATCGACCCTGCCGCCAAGCACCCGTGATGTGCGGCGGCTGCCTAGCGATCGCCCCTGTCGCCCTGGCCAGGCTTCGCCTTGGTCTTGGCCTTCGTCCGCGGGTCCGCTGCGAGTGAGCGGCCAACGTCGTCCGATTCCTTGAATTCACCAGTCGACCGTCAACAACACCGGAACGTGGTCGGATCCGTAGCGGTCGGTCAGGGTCTCGCATGTGGTCGTCCCCGCAGGCAGGTTCGTGAAGACGAAATCGAGGCGGCCGAACGGCCATGGTCCCGTTCGGCCCCTGGTGCAGGAGGGTGAGAGTGGGAGGATCGCTTCGAGCTGTCCGACGACGGCTCCGCTCCGGCCAAGAAGGGCATTCGTGTCGATGCCGAGCACCAGGGGCACGTCTCCCGCTGCGCTGGAGATGAACTCGCCCAACGCTCTCGCCTGGCCGATGGTGCCGCGACCCGGTGTGTCGAGATGCGCGGCAACGACGCGAACCTTCTCGCCGCTGCCCCGGATCGTCACCGTTGCCGCCACGGCGACGCGCCGTTGCTTCGCGAACGGCAGCTCGAATGCCGTGATGTCAGTGAGAGGCTCGGTCGAGAGGATCGCGTTGCCGCGATCCTCTCGCTCGTAGCGGCTGGTGGCTGCCCCGTTGCGCATCGAGGGCACGTACACCAGCGACATTCCCAACGTCCGCGCGACCTCGACGATGTCGGGCGTCGGACGGTCGGGGCGAATCGCCCCGGGCGCGTCGACCCCGGCCGGAACCTCTTCGGGGATCGCGGGTCCTCCACGAAAGGCCTCCTGCACCAACACGACCAGCCCGACGTCGCCAGAGGCCGGCTTCGGCGCGCTGGCGCGGAGCAGATCGACGAATGCGGCGAGCCGGCCGGCCCCGACACCGATGTTCCAGCTCAGAACGAGGAGCCGCCGGACCTGCGCGGGGACGGGGCTCGCAAGGCTGACGACCGGCGCGCCGACGCTGCCGCACCAGCGATCGAGCATTGATTGATTGGGTTGACCATTCGGCGCCCAGACGACGAGGCCCGCCGGTCCGTGACACGGAAGCGACCGCACGGCCGGCATGCTCGTGACGACGCGTGGGCGGTTCGTCGCACCGCAGGCGCTCATCGCGACCGTGGCGAGAGTGGCCGCGATCAGGCGGCGAGCCCTGCTCCAACTCGGGTGGCGATCCACTGGCCCTTCGGCAAGTCCTGGCACGGCGTGCTCTCGATCTTCCGCCCAGCATCGTCGCTCAACAGCGTTCAGCCAGCAAGCCGACACACGCATTCGGAGCCTCGGACTAGTGCTCCACGACCGGCGTCCGTGGCAGCGACGCAGCGATTGCGTCGAGTCTCAAGTTCTTCCGAATGCCGGCGTCCAGCACGCCAGCAGGCGCGAATCGGCGAAGGAATCGCAGGCGGCTCGCGCCCGCACCGGCCGGGTATTGAAGCTTTGGGCGATCCGCGCTGGCGGCTGCCAGCACGGCGTCGGCGATGACGCCCGGCTGATCTCCATCGACGACCATCTCGGTCATCCTCTTGGCCACGGCTGCACGAGCGTCGCCATAGGCGTCGAGCTTCGCGTCAGGTTGCACCAGGTTCGCGTCGAACTGCGTGCTCGTGTTCGCGGGCTCGATGACCGAGACGCGGATGCCCCTGGTGCGAAGCTCATGGTCGAGCGATTCCGAATAGCCTTCAATCGCGTGCTTGGTTGCCGCGTAGAGCGCCATGTACGGCGCCGGCAGGAAACCAAATATGGAGCTGATGTTGATGATACGACCACTCCCTTGGCGTCGCATGTGCGGCAGAACGGCGCGCGTCATCCGGAGGACCCCGAACACATTCGTCTCGAACAGCGATCGCGCCTGATCAATCGAGCTCTCTTCCGCTCCGGCGGGTGCGATGCTGAACCCGGCGTTGTTCACCAGGAGGTCGATGCGGCCGGCCAACCGGAGCACGTCTCCGACAACGGCGTCCACTGATTCATCGCTGGTGACATCGAGCCGCAGCATCTCGAACGGCCGCTGGCCCGCCTCGGCTGCCCGTCGGCTGGTGCCGTAGACCGTGTAGCCGGCTGCCGCGAGCCGCAGCGCCGTCGCTTCGCCGATCCCCGACGAGGCGCCCGTTACCAGCGCGATGTTGCCTGTGATCTTGGACACGTTGTTCTCCTGTTGCTTACATGACGAACGTCATCATTGGATGATTATATGACGACCATCATGTATGATGTCAAGCCAGGAAAAGCCGCCAGGAGATCACGATGAAAGTGACCAGAGAACAGGCCGCCAACAACCGTGAGCGGATCGTCGAGACGGCAGCCGAGCTATTCCGTGAGCGGGGTTTCGAGGGGATCGGTGTCGCGGATCTGATGAAAGCGGCGGGCCTCACGCATGGCGGGTTCTACGGACACTTCGCCTCGAAGGAGGACCTGATCGCGGAGGCGTCCGCCCGTGCGCTGATGCGCTCCCTCGCGGATTTTGGCAAGGTCGCCGAGCGTGCGCCGGGTGATCCGCTGTCGGCAGTCGCCGATACCTACTTGACGAGCAGACATCGCGACAACCCTGGCACGGGTTGTCTGCTGGCGGCGCTGGGGCCGGATGTGTCGCGACAGGGTCCGGCCGTGCGGCGCAGCGTGACCGACTACGTGCGCGGCGCTGTCGATCTGCTGACGACGATGGTTCAGGGCAAGTCGAACGCCGCACGAAGGCAGAAGGCCCTCGGCACGTACGCCACCCTGGTGGGCACCATGGTCATGGCGCGCGCTGTCGATGATCGTGCGCTGTCGCAGGAAATTCTGAATGCGGGCTTGGCGTCCGTCAAAACCTGATGCGTCGGTGGGCACTGGCGCGACCGCGAAGGGATCCGCCGCGCGTGGTATCTGCCGGGCCGGACTGGCGACGAGTCGGAGTCGTGCGTAAATGCCTAGAAGCTGGCCCAGCCATCTTGCGACGTGATCGCCAACGGCTGACGGTGCCGCTGAGCCAGGCGCTTCGTCTGTGCCCGTGGCACTCGGGTCCCCTTCAGAGCGGACGACATGCATAGCGATAGCCGGACAGCACGCACGAAGGACCGACCCGGCGGCTCAGAAGATAATCAGAAGGTTGAAGCGCTCGGGCTTGATCTTGGGGATCCGTGGGGTGGCCTGTTGGCCAGCGCCGGCCCCCGCGATCACATCGTCCAGCTCTATCAGGATCAGCAGTTCCTGAATCGCGCGGTCTGCCGCTTCGCCGCGTCGGCGATCGCCAACGGCGAGGGCGTCATCCTCGTCCCAACGGCTGCCCACTGGGACGCTTTTCGCCCACGCCTCGAGGCCGAAGGCGTCGACACCGCCGCCGCGCAGGACTGTGGACAGCTCACTATCGTCGACGCGGATGAGCTGCTGCCGCAGTTCATGGGGGACACGATGCCCGACGCGCCAGTTTTTCCTGGGACTGGCGGCCGATGTGATCGGAAAGGCCCGTGGCGGCGGCCGATACAAGCGAGTCCGCTGGTGGGGCGAGATGGTCAACGTTCTCTGGGAGCGGGGCGACGTCGCCGCCTGCATGGATCTCGAGGATCAGTTCCATCGCCTGGCGCACGAACACGAGATCGCCGCGGCCGGGATCGCCGGTGCTGCTCGGCAACACGATCGAAGGCCACACGAATGGGTTCGAGCTCGGCGGCACCTGGGAACCGTCGACCATCGCGCGTGTGCACGGCAGCTATACGTGGCTCGGAAAGGCGATCGGTCGCGCACCGGGCAGCGCCGACATCACCGGGGGAGAGGGGAACGACCCGTCACACATGGCGACGCTGCAGCTGTTCGCTGACCTGCGACCCGACGTGCGCTTCAACGTGGCCAGCCGCTACATCTCCGCCTTGCCCCGTCCGCATCTCGCCGCTTACGCGGAGGCCGACGCGACGCTCCAGTGGGATATCCGACGCGACCTGGAACTGTCCGTCCACGGACAGAACCTGCTGCATGGCCAGCACCCTGAGTTCACCAGCGGCCAACCAAACCTCGAAGAGTACGATCGCAGCGTGTTCGTGACCGTGACGCTCCGCTTGGGTCGCTCGTAGCACTTTGGCCGAAGGTCCTCGATCTGGCGACGCCGGCCCCGCGATCGCATCGCTCAGCTCTATTGGGACAGGCATGGCGGTCGTGCTCCGGCGGAGACGATGCCGAGCCCGCCTACTCGCCTACGCTGGTGACGGCGCACCGGCCTGGCTATGATGCCAGCATGAGGGATGGCGATGGTACGCAGGTCTGGCGCCTCGCGGCCGCCGTCGCTGGGCTCGCCCTCGTCACGCTCGCCTGGCAGCAGGTCGGCGTGACCAATCAAGCGACGGTGGCTACCAGCTACTTGTTGGTCGTCCTCGTCGTCGCGGCAACGTCCCACCTCTGGGTGGCAGTGGCCACCTCGTTCGTGGCCATGCTCTCGCTCAACTTCTTCTACCTGCCGCCGGTCGGCACGTTCGTCATCGCCGATCCCCAGAACTGGCTGGCGGCAATTGCCTTCCTCGCCGTCAGCCTGGTCGCTAGCCGTCTCTCGGCGGTGGCCCGGGCCCGCGCCGACGAGGCGCTTGGCCGCCGCGACGAACTGGCCCGGCTGTTCGATCTGGGTCGCGACGTCCTCCTGATCACGGAGAGCCGCGAGGCGTTGGCGGTGCTGGCGCGGGCCATAGGCCGCCGCTTCGATCTGGCGTTCGTGGCGATCGCCGTGCCGGGCGAGGCTGGCTGGGCCGTCTTTGAGTCCGGATCGCCGTCCTTGCCGCTCGATCGGCGCGACTTGGACGCGGCCTTCGCCTCGGCCCAGACGTCCATCGATTTCGACGCCCGCTCGCGCACCTATGCCGGCCATCGCGTCGCGCGGGTGGACGGCCGCGACGTGCGCCTCGTGCCGCTGCGGGCCGGCACCAAGGCCATCGGGCTGCTGGCGGCCGCCGGGCGACCGATCGAACCCGGTACCCTCGACGCCCTGGCCGGCCTGGCGGCGATCGCCATCGAGCGCGCGCACCTACTCGCCGAACGGCAAGCCAGCGAGCTTACTCGGCAGAGCGAGCAGTTGAAGAGCGCGCTGCTCGCATCGCTCGGGCACGATCTGCGGACGCCGCTGACGGCAATCCGCGTCGCCGCCGGCAATGTCGACTCAACGTTACTCTCGCCGGCGGAGCGGTCGGACCAGCGCGACGTGATCCTCGCCGAGGTCGAGCGCCTGACGCGGCTGTTCGAGAACATCCTCGACATGGCCCGCATCGACGCCGGCGCCGTGGAGACGAGCGCGCGCTGGACGCACCCGTCCGAGATCGTCTCGGCGGCGCGGGCACAGGTGGAGCACGCGCTCCGGCCGCATCCGGTGGTCGCTACCTTCGAGCCCGACGAACCCGTCAGGCTCGATCCCCGCCTGACCGCGGCGGCGCTGGCGCAAATCCTCGAGAACGCCGCGCACTACACGCCGATCGGCCAGCCGATCGCTGTGGTCGCGCGCGTCACGCTGGATGGCCTGGTCCTCGAGGTGCACGATCACGGCCCCGGCATCCCCGACGAGGATCTGCCGCACATCTTCGAGCGCTTCTACCGCGGCTCCACGGCGCGCGGCCGCGCCTCGGGGACCGGGATGGGCCTGTCGATTGTCCGCGGCCTGCTGGCGGTGAACGGGGGACGCGCGTGGGCCGAGAACGATGCCGCGGGCGGTGCCCGCTTCACGATCGCCGTCCCAGCGGAAGTCCGCGCCGCCGTCGAGGGACCGGTCGTCGCCTCATGAATCCCACGGCGCGCATCCTGCTGGTTGACGACGAGACGGCGATCCAGCGGGTCGTCGGGCCGCTCCTGCGCAGCCGCGGCTATGACGTCGAGATTGCCGGCACGGGCGCGCAGGCGCTGCAGGCCTTTGCCGATCGGACGCCCGATCTGATCGTGCTCGACCTCGGGCTCCCGGATCTCGAGGGTACCGAAGTGTGCCGGCGGATCCGGAGCACGTCGCCTGTGCCGATCGTCGTGCTCTCGGCGCGCGGCGCGGAGAGCGACAAGGTGCAGGCGCTCGACCTCGGCGCCGACGACTACGTCACCAAGCCGTTCGGCCCGGAGGAGCTGCTGGCGCGCATCCGGGTGGCACTGCGGCGGCGTCCGATCGCTGACGTGGGACCAGCTGACTCGTTCACCGCCGGTGACATCACTATCGACTACGCGCGCCATCGCGTCATACAGGCGGGTGCCGAGCTGCGGCTCACGCCGAAGGAATTCGAGCTGCTGTCACTTCTCGTCCGTAACCACGATCGCGTGCTCACCCATCGTACGCTCCTCAAGGCGATCTGGGGCCCGAACGCGACCGAGCAGCCCGAGCACCTCTGGACGCTCGTCGCACAGCTCCGGCGGAAAGTCGAAGCGGACTCCTCGAACCCGACCCGCGTGCTCAGCGAGCCCTGGGTCGGCTACCGCTTCGTCGCCGATCCCGCCTAACGGCGCTTTCAGGAACTCTTCAGGCACTTCTCAGCCGCTTCGCAGGCCGCCTTTCCTATGCTGATCGGGTGGTCAGCACATGGATCGATGCCGCCTGCGTCGCCGCAACAGTGGCCTTCTTCGCTCTCGCCGGCGTCTACCTGGCCGCCTGCCGGCGGCCGTCCTGAGGTGACGCCGATGCCCTTCGATTCCCTCGCCGCGCTCGCCATCGCAGCGCTCCTGTTCGCCTATCTCGTCTACGCGATGCTGCGGCCGGAGCGGTTTTGAGATGACCGCCAACGGCTGGCTGCAGATCCTCCTCTTCCTCGCCGCGGTCGCCGCGGTGACCGAGCCGCTGGGCGCGTTCATGGCCCGCGTCTTCGCCCGCGAACGGACGTGGCTCGATCCAGTGCTGCGCCCGATCGAGCGCGCGATCTACCGCCTGACCGCCGTCGACGAGACGCGCGAGATGCGCGGGATCGAGTACGGCATGGCGATGCTGGCCTTCAGCCTGGTCTCGATGCTCGTGCTCTACGCGCTGCTGCGGGTCCAGGCTTTCCTCCCGCTCAATCCGCAGGGCTTGGCCGCGGTTGCGCCGGATCTGGCCTTCAACACCGCGGCGTCCTTCACGACCAACACCAACTGGCAGGCCTACGTCGGCGAATCGACGATGAGCTACCTGACCCAGATGGCCGGCCTGGCGTACCACAATTTCGTCTCGGCCGCCGTCGGGATGGCCCTGGCCATCGCCTTCATCCGCGGCATCGCCAATGAGCGGCGCGAGGGCCTCGGCAACTTCTGGGTCGATCTCACCCGCGGCACGCTGTGGGTGCTGCTGCCGTTCTGCTTCGTCGGGGCCATGGTCCTGGTGTCGCAGGGCGTTGTCCAAAACCTGCGCCCCTACGACCGCGCCCAGCTCGTCGATCCGCAGGGCGCCGTGACCGAGCAGGTGATCGCGCAGGGACCGGTCGCCTCGCAGGAAGCGATCAAGATGTTGGGCACCAACGGGGGCGGCTTCTTCAACGCCAACAGCGCGCATCCCTTCGAGAATCCGACCGCCACCACCAACGCCCTCGAGTTGCTGGCGATCTTCGCCATTCCGGCCGGGCTCACCGCCACGCTCGGCCGCATGACGCGATCGCGGCGGCACGGCTGGGCGATCTGGGCGGCCATGGCCGCCCTCTTCCTTGTCGGCGTGACGGTCTGCTATTGGGCCGAGGCGCGCGGCAACCCCTTGTTCGCCGGCACCGATCAGACCGCCGGCGCGATGTGTCCGGGCGGCAACATGGAAGGCAAGGAGGCGCGGTTCGGCATCGCCGGGTCCGCGCTCTTCGCCACGGTCACGACGGACGCGAGCTGTGGCGCGGTCAACGCCATGCACGACTCGTTCACGCCGCTTGGCGGGCTGGTGCCGCTGGTCAACATGATGCTCGGCGAGGTGATCTTCGGCGGCGTCGGCGCCGGCCTCTACGGCATGCTGATCTTCGTCGTCCTCGCGGTCTTCATCGCCGGGCTCATGGTGGGCCGGACGCCGGAGTATCTGGGCAAGAAGATCGAGGCCTTCGACGTGCAGATGGCCATGCTCGCCATCCTCGTCTTCCCGCTCGTGACCCTGCTGTTCACCGGCATCTCGGCGATCTCTCCGAGCTTCGGGACATCGAGCCTGTCGAATCCCGGCCCGCACGGCCTGTCCCAGCTGCTCTACGCCTTCACCTCGGGCACGGCGAACAACGGCTCGGCCTTTGCCGGTCTGTCGGCGAACACGCCCTGGTACAACGCCACGATCGGTGTGTCCATGCTGATCGGTCGCTTCCTGACCATCGTGCCGATGCTGGCCTTGGCCGGCAACCTGGCCGGAAAGACGCGCGTCCCGCCGTCGCCCGGATCGTTCCCCGTCACCACACCGCTTTTCGCCATGCTGCTCGTCGGTGTGATCGTCATCGTCGGCGTACTGACTTTCTTCCCGGTCATCAGCCTCGGGCCGATTGTCGAGCACCTGCTGCTCCAGGCCGGCACCACGTTCTGAACGACAGCTCTTTCTATGACGACCGTACGACCGCACCGTCTCTGGCAGCCCACCCTGATGCGCGTCAGCCTCGTCGAGGCCGCTCGCAAGCTCGATCCGCGGCTCATGGTGAAGAACCCGGTGATGTTCGTCGTCGAAACCGGCGCGGCGTTCACCACAGTGCTACTGATCCGCGATGCCGCCGGCGGACGGGCCGGCGTCGGCTTCGAACTGCAGATCGTGCTCTGGCTGTGGGCCACCGTGCTGTTCGCCAACCTCGCCGAGGCCATGGCCGAGGGTCGCGGCAAGGCTCAGGCCGACGCGCTGCGGCGCACCCGGACCGATGCCATGGCCAACCGCCTGGTCGACGGACGCCTCGACCCGGTGCCGGCGGCCTCGCTGCGCCGCAACGACGTGGTCGTGGTCAGCGCCGGCGAGCTGATCCCGTCTGACGGCGAGATCATCGACGGCGTGGCCTCGGTCGACGAGTCGGCCATCACCGGCGAGTCCGCTCCCGTGATCCGCGAGGCCGGCGGCGACCGCTCGGCGGTCACCGGCGGCACGCGCGTGTTGTCCGATCGCATTACCGTCCGCGTGACCTCCGATCCAGGCCACACGTTCCTCGATCGCATGATCGCGCTGGTCGAAGGCGCCGAGCGGCAGAAGACGCCGAACGAGATCGCCCTCAACATCCTGCTGGCCGGCCTGACGATCGTCTTCCTGATGGCAGTGGTGACGCTACAGCCGTTCGCGGTCTACGCACAGGCCGCGCAGCCGCTGTTCGTGCTGGTGGCCCTGCTCGTCTGCCTGATCCCCACGACGATCGGCGGCCTGCTCTCGGCCATCGGCATCGCCGGTATGGATCGGCTGATTCAGCACAACGTCCTGGCGCTGTCCGGCCGCGCCGTCGAAGCCGCCGGCGACGTCCACACGCTGCTCCTCGACAAGACCGGCACCATCACCCTGGGCAACCGCCAAGCGGCGTCGTTCATCGCCGTGGATGGACTGAGCGAGCGCGACCTGGCCGACGCCGCGCAGCTGGCGTCGCTGGCCGACGAGACACCCGAGGGCCGATCGGTCGTCATCCTCGCCAAGCAGCAGTTCGGGATGCGCGGCCGCGAACTGGCGGCGGCCGCCGCGACGTTCGTGCCGTTCACCGCGCAGACGCGCATGTCCGGCGTCGACCTCGACGGGCGCGAGATTCGCAAGGGCGCCGCCGAGGCGGTGATGGCCTACGTCCGGGCCAACGGCGGCACCGTCCCAGACGCCCTCCGTGACGTCGTCGAGCGGATAGCGCGTGGTGGGGGGACGCCGCTGGTCGTCGCCGAGCGGGGCCGCGCCCTTGGCGTCATCCACCTCAAGGACGTGGTCAAGGGCGGCATCCGCGAGCGCTTTGCCGCGCTGCGCGCGATGGGCATCCGCACGGTGATGGTCACCGGCGACAACCCGCTCACCGCCGCGGCCATCGCGCATGAGGCCGGCGTCGACGACTTCCTGGCCGAGGCCACGCCGGAGGACAAGCTGGCGCTGATCCGGCGGGAACAGCAGGCGGGCAAGCTGGTGGCGATGACCGGCGACGGCACGAACGACGCCCCGGCGCTGGCTCAAGCCGACGTCGGCGTGGCGATGAACACCGGCACGCAGGCGGCCAAGGAAGCCGGCAACATGGTCGATCTCGACTCCAACCCGACCAAGCTGCTGGAGATCGTCGAGATCGGCAAGCAGCTTCTGATGACGCGCGGCACACTGACCACGTTCTCGATCGCCAATGATGTGGCCAAGTACTTCGCCATCATCCCGGCGATGTTCCTCACCGCCTATCCCGTCCTCGGCGCGCTGAACGTCATGCGCCTGGCAACGCCGCAGTCGGCGATCCTGTCCGCGGTGATCTTCAACGCGGTGATCATCGTGGTGCTGGTGCCGCTGGCCCTGCGCGGCGTCCGGTTCGTGCCGATGAGTGCGGCTGCGCTGCTCCGACGCAACCTGCTCGTCTACGGTCTGGGCGGCATCGTCGCGCCGTTCGCAGGGATAAAGGCCATCGACATGCTGATCACCGCCATCGGCCTCGCGTGAGGAGAACCAACATGCAGATGGGCGCGCACCTCAAGACCGCTGTGCTGATGACGCTCGTCACGACGGTCCTGCTCGGCGGCATTTATCCCGCCGTCGTCACGGTCCTGGCGCAGACGCTGTTCCCGGATCACGCCAACGGGCAATTGATCACGCGCCACGGCCGCCTGATCGGCTCACGCCTCCTGGGTCAGCCGTTCACCTCGCCAGGCTATTTCTATTCGCGGCCATCGGCCGCTGGCGCAGGCTATGATGCTGCCGCGTCGTCGGGTTCGAACCTAGGTCCGACGAACAAGACGCTGATCGCCCGCGTCGCCGACGACGTCGCCCGGCTGCGGGCCGACAATCCCGGCGTGCCGGTGCCCGTCGACCTGGTGACCGCGTCGGGTTCGGGCCTCGATCCGCACATCAGCCCGGCCGCGGCGAGGTTCCAGATGCGGCGGGTGGCGCGGCAACGGGGTCTGTCGGAAACCGTCGTGCGTGCCCTCGTGACCAGACACACCGAGGGCCGGGCGTTCGGCGTCCTCGGTGAGCCGGTGGTCAACGTCCTGCTGCTGAACCTGGCGCTGGACGAGCGGGCGCCGATGCGGCGGTAGGTCCCCATGCCGCCGGTCCGCCTTTCGCCGGACGCCCTCCTCGCCCGCTCGCGGACAGCGGGGCGGGCCCGGCTGCGCATTTACATCGGCGCCGCCCCAGGCGTGGGCAAGACCTACGAGATGTTGCAGGAGGCCAACGCCCGGCGTGCGCAGGGGCGGGACGTGGTCATCGGCTACGTCGAGACGCACGGCCGCGCCGACACCGAGGCGCAGATTCAAGGCCTCGAGATCGTCCCGCGCCTCGAGGTCGACTATCGTGGCGTCGTCGTGCCGGAGATGGACGTCGAGGCGATCAGGCGGCGCCGCCCAGAGGTGTGCGTCGTCGACGAACTGGCGCACAGCAACGTCGAGGGCAGCCGCCACGCCAAGCGCTACGAGGATGTGCTGGACCTGCTCGACGCCGGCATCGCCGTGCTCACCGCCGTCAACATCCAGCACCTGGAGACACTGAACGACGCGGTAGCGCGGGCCACCGGTGTCCGCGTCCGCGAGACCGTACCGGATACGTTCCTCGATCGGGCTGATGAGGTGATCAACGTTGACGTCACCGTCGAGGAGCTGCGCCGGCGCCTGCGCGAAGGCAAGATCTACCGCCCCGAGAAGGTCGAGCAGGCACTCGCGCACTTCTTCCGCAAGGGCAACCTGTCGACGCTGCGCGAACTGGCGCTACGCGCGGTGGCCGACGAGGTCAGCGATAAGGCAGCCAGCTATCGCGCCAGCGAAGGGCTCGAGCCGGCGCTGATCCCCGAACGCGTAATGGTGTGCATGAGCTCAAACGCGCTGGCGCCTCGCGTCGTCCGCACCGGCGCCCGGATTGCTGGGCGGCTCGGCGCCCGCTGGTACGCTGTCTACGTCGAAACGCCGGGCGAGACGCCGGGGCGAATGCGCTCGACCGATGCCGATGCGTTGCAGCAGAACATCCAACTGGCCGAAACCCTCGGCGCGACGGTGGTGCGGGTGCGGGCCGAACGGCCATCGGACGGGCTCGTCGCCTTCGCGCAACGCGAAGGTGTGACGCACGTGATCTTCGGCCAGAGCGCGCGATCGCGTTGGGACCTGCTGTGGCGCGGTTCGACGCTCGACCGTTTTCTCGGCGCCGTCCCCGATGCGGCGATCCAGGTCGTGCCGCTCACGGACGTCTGACCCTCGCCGTAGCTGGACGTTCCGATTGCTGTTTCCGAGACTGAACTGCCCCCTGATTGGTACGGCTCTTGTTACAGCTCGACCTGAACGCCGAGTTCGACGACCTGATGGGGTGGCAGCCTGAAGTACGCTGCCGGGCCCGCGGCATTTCGAGTCATCAGCACGAACAGGGTCTCTCGCCAACGGGCCATGCCGGGCCGCGAGGTAACGATCAGAGTTTCACGCCCGAGGAAATAGGCCACGTCGTCCGAGTCGATCTCGAGCCCATCCGCCTGCGCCGCTCGCAGGGCATCCGGAACGTCGGGATCCTCCATGAAGCCATAGCGGATGGTGATCTGGTAGATACCGTTCGCCAGTCGCGTCACCGTGCGGCAGCGCTCGCCCGTCACGTGGGGCACCGGTTCGGTCGTCACCGTAAGGACGACCACGTGCTGATGCAGCACCTTGTTGTAGCGCAGGTTGTGAACGAGCGCGACCGGCGTGACCCGGCCCTGACCTGCCATGAACACGGCCGTCCCAGGCACCCGGACGGGGGGCGAGCTCAGGACCGCCGGCAAGAACTGGTCGAGGGGCGTCGCGCGGCTCGCCAGTCGCTCGCCGAGGATACGCCGGCCGGTCTTCCACGTGGTCATCAGGGTGAACAGCACGACCCCGATCACCAGAGGGAGCCAGCCGCCATGCGCGATCTTCAACGCGTTGGCGCCGAAGAACGCGAGATCAATCGCCAAGAACGTTCCGGTCACCAACAGTGCGACTGGCAGGGGCCAACCCCACCGCTCAGTAAGGACGACATGCAACAGCAAAGCGGTAATCACCATCGTCAAGGTGACGGCAATCCCGTACGCCGCGGCCAGGCTCGTCGACGAACCGAAGCCGATGACGATCGCGATGGTGCAGACCATCAAGGCCCAATTCACTTGCGGGACGTAGACCTGGCCCATCTCGGCGGCCGACGTGTGATCGACGGCGAGCCGCGGACAGTAGCCGAGTTGCACAGCCTGCCGGGTCAAGGAGAACGCACCCGAAATGAGCGCCTGCGACGCGATGATGGCGGCCGCCGTCGCGAGGATGACCAGGGGGACCAAGGCCCATCGCGGCGCCAGTAGAAAGAATGGCTGGGATGCGGCAGCGGGATCGGCCAGCAACAGCGCACCCTGGCCGAAATAGTTGAGCAGGAGTGCGGGCAGGACCAGGGCGAACCACGCCAGCCGTATGGGCCGCTTACCGAAGTGCCCCATGTCCGCATACAGGGCCTCTCCCCCGGTCACCACGAGGAACACCGCGCCGAGCACGGCGAAGCCGTGCCATCCATGCTCGATGAAGAAGCGGCCCGCGTGGCGTGGATCGAAGGCGGTGAGCAGAAACCAGTTCGTCGGCAGCCAGGCGATGCCGAGCGCCGCCAGCACCAGGAACCAGATCACCATGACTGGTCCGAACAGCGTGCCGACCCGGTGCGTGCCGTGGCGCTGGATGGCGAAGACGCCCACGATGATGACCACCGCGATAGGCACCACGTAGTGCGCCACGAGCGGCGTCAGCACGTTGATACCCTCGACCGCGCTCAGCACGGTGATGGCTGGTGTGATCATCCCATCGCCGTAGAGGAGGGCCGCACCGAAGATGCCGAGCAGGACCAACACGGGCCCCGCGAAGGCATTGTCCGGTCTGGGCGGAATCAAGGCGGTGAGCGCCAGGATGCCGCCCTCGCCCTGATTGTCGGCCCGCATCACGATCGCGATGTACTTGATCGAGATGACCAGCAGGAGGGAGTAGACGATCAGCGACAGTACGCCCAGAACATTGCCGGGCGTGACCGGCACGGCATGCGAGCCGTGGAAGCACTCACGTAGTGCGTAAAGCGGGCTGGTACCGATGTCGCCGTAGACGACACCGACGGCCGCTACCGCAAGCGGCAGGATCGCCTTGGGAGCAGAACTGGACACGACGACGGGTACGCCTCCGAGCAACGAAGACATTACCTCATGGGTGCCCCCGCCGTATGCCGCGTAATCGTTCATCGCATGCTTCCGGCCCCCGATCACGCCTGCCGCGAACGCGACAATGGCCGGCGCCAAAGCACCAGCCGCAGGCCGGTGGCGGACCAGGGGACGGAGGGGCTGTCGGACATCGCGTTCAGGCACCGCCTGCTGCTCCGAGCCAGCCAGCTCTCGGCACGGGCGCGGCGCCAGCGCCTCGAGCCGACGCCGTCCAGTCCCGTCTACATCGTGACCGAGCCGTGGGTCGGGTATCGCTTGGCGCTGTCAGAGTCCGACGCTCGCCGCAATCAATCGTAGTCAGTAGGTGATCAGGGCGCCGTCTTCGATCTCTTCGTCCATGACGTCGGCGATCAGGAGGCGGAGGTTACCGGCGTTGGTCGCGTGCAGCAGGCCGGTGGTGGACGAGATCACGCCCTGGCGGACGAGTTTTTCGATCTCGCCGTCGAAGTACTGCATCCCGTCCATCTCGCTGTCGCGCATGGCGTCGAGCAGCGTCTTGCCTCCCCCTTCGCCGACTTCCATGTAGTCGCGCGTGCGCAGGGTCGACTTGAGGATTTCGAGGACGGCGATGCGGCCGCCTTCCCGCTTCGGGATCAGGCGCTGCGACACGAAGTAGCGGAACGAGGCGGCGAGGCGGCCGCGGACGGCGCGCTGGTCGTTGGCCTCGAAGGCGCCGACGATGCGCTCGACGGTCTTCGAGGCGTCGATGGTGTGCAGCGTGGAGAAGACGAGGTGCCCGGTCTCGGCGGCGGTCAGCGCGATCTCGATCGTTTCGCGATCGCGCATCTCGCCGACGAGGATCACCTTGGGCGCCTGGCGCAGCGCGGCGCGCAGGGCCAGGGCGAAGGTCGGTGTGTCGCTGTGCAGCTCGCGCTGATGGACGGTCGCCTTCTTGTGCGAGTGCAGGAACTCGATCGGATCCTCGATGGTCAGGATGTGATCGGCCCGCGTCTCGTTGATCAGGTCGATGAGGGCGGCCAGCGTCGACGACTTGCCCGAGCCGGTCGGACCGGTGACGAGCACGATGCCGTTCTTCAGCGAGGCGATATCGATCAGCGCCGCCGGCAGCTTGAGCTCGCCGAGCGTCGGCACCTTCGACGGGATGACGCGCATGACGATGGCGAAGCTGCCGCGCTGCCGGAAGATGTTGACGCGGAAACGCGCCCGCTCGGGCAGCGAGTAGGACAGGTCGCAGGCGCCCTGTTCCTGGAGCGCGTGCAGCGCGGTCCGGTTGTCGCCGATGATGTCGCGGGCGAGGCGCGCGGTGTCGGCGGCATGCAGCATCGGCAGCGCCTTGATGTCGACGGACGACAGCTCGCCGTGCTGCTCCACCTGCGGCGGCCGCCCGGGTGAGAGGATCAGGTCGCTGATGCCGGTGCCTGAATCGAGCATCTGCCAGATGACCGAAGGCGTGCTGAAGTTCGGCGGCATGGACGGCAAGGGGCCGAACAGGTGGTCGGCGATGGTCGAGAGCTCGGCGGTCATGTTTGTGTCGCAGCGGTAGCCAGGGGACGCGATAAGCGGCACCCACACGAGGTATCGGCCCCCGCCGAGGTTTCGTGACCGCTCGGCGCGGCAGCGGTGCGAACCCTCGCGCAGTCATGGGCAGCCGCAGCACACGGCACCGTGCGGCCGTCGAGTAGACTCCCCGCATGGGCCGAAAGGCACGACTCAAGAGCGAGCACGACGTTCGGCCGCGTCTCCAGTCGGTTGCGGCGCGGCCTCGTCCGAACTGGCCGATCCTGGTACTCAGCCTCGTCGGGATGGCCTTGACGGCCTATCTGTCGTGGGCGGCTTCGAGCGGCAGCGGCGTCCAGGGCTGCGGCATCGACAGCGGCTGCGACACGATCCTGTCGAGCCGCTGGGCGACGCTCCTCGGCGTGCCGACAGCGGCCTGGGGCCTGCTCGCCTACGCCACGCTGGCGGCGGTGGCCTTCATCCGACGCGCCGACTGGCAGTGGATCACGTCGTGGACGGTGTCGTTCGTCGGCGTGCTCTACAGCGTCTACTTGACGACGGTGTCAATCACGCTGCTCGGTGCCACCTGTCCGTACTGCCTCACGTCGCTCGCCATCATGACGGCGCTGTTCGTGGTGGCGACCAGCCAAAGGCCAGCCGGAATGCCCGGCCTCACCTGGGGCCGCGTGCTCGTGCGCGTCGTCCCGGCGGCGGCCGTCGTCATCGGCCTCCTGCATCTCAACTACGTCGGCGTCCTCGGCCGGCCTCCGGCGGTCGAAGATCCGATCACCCGGGCGCTCGCGGTGCATCTCACCCAGCGCGGGGCGAAGATGTACGGCGCCTACTGGTGCCCGCACTGCGTCGAGCAGAAGGAACTCTTCGGCGAGTCAGCCAAGCGCCTGCCCTATGTCGAGTGCAGTTCGGGCGGGCCGGGCTCGCCGCAGACGCAGGCGTGCCGGGCGGCGGGCATCGCCCAGTACCCGACGTGGATCATCGACGGGCAGCGGATCAAGGAAGTGCTCACCCCGACGCGGCTCGCCGAGCTCACCGGCTTTCATCCGCCCGCGCCGCGGCCGTAGGCATCCGCCCGAGCCACTCCGCGCACGTCGAGCGTGGCCAGCGCCAAGCCGTTTCGGGATGTCTCGGCGCCCGGGATCCTCGGAAAGCGCGGCGTCCACATCCCGCCAGACCGGGGCAGCGGCCTGGTGACGGTCCGCCCGTCCGCGTAGCGAATGCTGAGCCCGCGGGACGTATCCGTCGTCGACGGAGCCGGCTGCGCGCCGGCCAGCGACGGTAGTGCCGGCAAGACAGTTCCGATGGGAGGCGTGCCACGTGTTCAACCACACGCAATACGCCGGCGTCGACACCACCGCGCATCTCAATCCGGCCGGGCAGCAAATCAATGCCACGTTCGGCCAGGCGACGTCGACACGACCGCCGAGACAGATGCAGGCGTCGCTCCGCATCCAGTTCTGACCTGACGGGGTAGGACAATCCTCTCCACCGTTGGCAGGATCGCTACAGTTGGCGGGCTCAGGGCACGACCGGCGTGGATGTTGTGCGTAAGGCAGTCACGTCGCGGGTGAATTCTCTCCTAGGATCGAATCGGTTCCTTCAAGGCGCCCGTGCCGCCGCGTAGTATTCCGTTGTCATCGCGATGAGTGCACCGCTTCGTTTCGCCGTCTTCGGCGCCGGATTCTGGGCGCCCTACCAGCTGTCCGGATGGCGAGAGGTGGGCGGCGTCGAGTGCGTGGCGATCTACAACCGCACCCGGAAGAAGGCCGAGGCCCTGGCGCAGACCTTTGCCATTCCGGCGGTGTTCGAGGACCCCGCGCAACTGCTCGAAGAGATTCGTCCTGACTTCGTCGACATCGTGACCGAGGTGGGTGGTCACAAGCCGCTGTCCCTGCTGTGCGCGCGCGCGCGCATCGCCTGCATCTGCCAGAAGCCGCTGGCCGAGTCGTACCGCGAGGCGGTCGACATGGTCGGCGCGTTCCGCCGGACACGGACGCCGTTCTTCGTCCACGAGAACTGGCGGTGGCAGGCGCCCTTCGTCCATCTGCGCCGGCTGCTGGCCACGTCGGTCATCGGCCGGCCGCTGCGCGCTCGCCTGTCGATGGTCTCGGGCTTCGACGTGTACGCCAACCAGCCGGCGTTGCGGGGGCTCGAACGGTTCATCTTGTCCGACCTGGGAACGCACGTGCTCGATGTCTGCCGGGTGCTGTTCGGTGAGGCGCGGTCCCTGTATTGTCGGACGGCACGCCCGCTGGCGCCCACGGTCACGGGCGAGAGTCTGGCGACGGTCCTGCTGACCATGGGCTCGGCCGAGACCCATGTGAGCGTGGAGCTTGGCTACAACCGGACGCCGCTCGAACCGTCGACGCGCGAAGTCTTTCCGCAGACGCTCGGGTTCATCGAGGGGAGTCGCGGGTCGATCGAGCTGTCGGGCGACTACGTCATCCGGGTCACGACGCAGAAGGGAACCCGGGTGACCCGGCACGCCCCGCCGCGCTATGCGTGGGCCGACCCTCGCTACGACGTGGCCCACGCCAGCATCGTCCCCTGCTGTGCTGACCTGCTCGGCGGCTTGCGGGGCCGCGGTGGCCAGACCACCGGCGAGGACAATCTGAAGACGTTGCGGCTGGTGTTCGCCGCCTACGACAGCGCCCGCACCGGGCGGGCCATCAGGTTCTGACGAGGATTCGCGATGTCATGGTCCAAGGTGCGGCCCGCCCGCGGCGGAGTGTGGTTCGCGATGGTCGCGGCAGGCCTGGCGGCGCTCGGCTGCGTGTCGGGCGAGCGTGGGGAACGCTCCGGCAGCGCAGCCCAGCCCCTGAAGATTGGCGTGGCGTTCGAGACGCTGCAGACCGAATTCTGGGTCGCGGCGCTGGACACCCTGCGCCAGGAATCCACCAAGCGTGGGATCACCATGCTGCAAGCCGTTGCCGATGGCGATCCGAGCAAGCAGTTCGAGCAGGTGCGCACCTTCCTCGGGCGCGGGGTGGACGGCATCATCCTGGTGCCGAAGGACGGCAAGACCGTCATCCCGATGATCCGGGCCGCCAACGCCGCGAAGGTGCCGGTCGTCCTTCTCAACCGGCCGGCAGACCGTACCGACGCGCCGCACACGACCATCGCCCCCGACAACGCCGCCATCACCCGTCAGACGGTGGCCTACCTCGCCGAGCGGGTCAAGCAGTCGGGGCGCAAGGCGAAGGCTGCGATCCTGCTCGGTGACCTCAGCGACATCAATGCCATCGGACGGCGAGACGGATTCGAAGCCGCTGTCAGGGATGCCGGCGGCGCCATCGACGTGGTCGCGCGGGTGCCCACCGAATGGAACCAGGAGCGCGCCCTGGCCGGCTTTCAGAGCGCGATGCAGGCGCATCCCGACATCGATCTCGTCTTCACCTCGTCCGATTTCATGCTGCCGAGCATCAAGTCGGTGCTGAGCGCGATGGGCCGGTGGAAGAAAGTCGATGAGGCCGGCCATGTCCTCCTGGCGGGCTTCGATGGCGATCCGACGGCCTACACCATGATGGTGGACGGCTACCTCGATGCAACCGGTGTGCAAGACGTGTTCTGGGAGGCACGGCAGGCGATCACCGTCCTCGAGCAAGCGAAACGGGGGACCTCAGCTCCGGCGCGGGTGGACGACCCGGGATTTGCCATCACCCAGCAGAACATGCCGATGTTCGCCGATCGCATGTGGGGCGCCGTGATGGCGCGGCAGAGCCACCGACCGTGACCAGCGTCGCCAGCGCTTTGCCCTGGCCCCGCGTCGGCGCGGGCGGGTCCGTCGCCCCGTTATGTGTCGCGGCCTTCGCCGCGTTCGCCCTCACGGTGCCAGGCTTCGCGACGGGGACCAACATCGAAGCCGTCCTCATCGCGGCGTTGCCGCTGCTGCTTCTCGTCAGCGGGCAGACGTTCGTTCTCGTCTCGGGCGGCATCGACTTGTCCGCCACAGCCGTGGTGGGGCTGGCCAGCGTCGCCGGCGGCCTTGTCATGAGCCACGACGTCCAGCCAGGAGCCGGCGGCCTGCCGCCGGCAGCCGGGCCCGTGCTGATGGTGCTCACGGGCGCGCTTGCCGGGGCCGTGAATGGCGTCTGCATCGGAGCGCTGCGCATGCCGGCGTTCATGGTGACGTTGACGGTGGGCATGTTCAGCGGCGGCCTCGCCGTGCTTCTCGTCCGGCTCGCAGCGGATACGGAAACCCTGTTCAACCTGCCGCGAGCGTTCGTCGCGCTCGGCGGCACGCCCCTGGCGGCGGGCCTGATTGCCGGGGTCAGCGCGCTGGCCGCCGAGGTCCTGCTCGGCGGAACCGCTTTCGGACGGATGCTGAGGGCCGTCGGCTACAACGCTCGCGCCGCCCGGACGTCCGGTGTGCCGGTGGTTGCGGTGACCGCTGCGGCCTACGTGCTGAGTGGGACGTTCGCAGCGCTGGCGGCGGTCCTCCTGACTGGGAGTCTCGAAACCGCATCGCCGGCGCACGGCCGGACGCTGCTGCTCGACGTCATCGGCGCGACAGTGATCGGTGGCACCAGCCTGTCGGGGGGCCGCGGGCAGGTGTGGGGGGCGGCGCTCGGGGTGCTCTTCCTGGGCATGCTCAGCAACGCGCTGACACTGCTGAACGTCTCAGACTTCGCCGTGACGATCGTCAAGGGCGGACTGATCCTCGTAGCGGCCATTGTGGACCGGGCGATACGCCCGCTGCGTGCATGACGGCCCAGTCCCCCGCCGTCGCCGCGCCACGCGTCCGCGTCGAGGCCGTTCACAAGGGCTTTGCCGGGGTGCCCGTCCTGCGCGGAGTGAGCCTCACGCTTGCGCCCGCGAGCGTGCTCGGTCTCGTCGGCGAGAACGGCGCCGGCAAATCGACAATGATGAACATCCTGGGCGGTCACTTGCGCCCGGATGCCGGCTCGATCCACGTCGACGGCGCCGTCTACCGACCCCGTGGCGCCAGCGACGCCCGGAAGGCGGGCATGGCTTTCGTTCACCAGGAACTGACGCTCTTCGCCAACCTGACTATTGCCGAGAACCTGCATCTCGTCCGGTTCCCACGGCGACTCGGCGTGTGGATCGATCGCACGGCCAGCAGGCGGCTCGCGTCCGAACAGTTGTCGCGCGTCGGACTCCGACGTGGACCAGACACGCCGGTCGAGCAGCTCACGTCCGGGGAGCGACAGCTCGTGGAGATCGCCCGCGCCCTGACGCACGACGCTCGTGTCCTGATTCTGGACGAACCGACCACGTCACTTGGCGCGCTGGAGCGGCAACGCCTCCACGATCTCATCAGGGAGCTGCGGCACGACGGCTTGTCGATCGTCTACATCTCACACGAACTTGGCGACGTGCTGCGCGAATGTGACCGGATCGCCGTGCTCCGGGATGGCACCGTGGTCGCCGAGGGAGACGCCGGCGGGTTCTCGGTCCGCGGGCTGGTGCGTCACATGGTCGGCCGCGAGGTCGGGCAGTTCTACCCGGCGCCGAGGCAGGCCGCCGTCCGAGAGCCGCTGCTCCGCGTGCGCGGCTTGTGCCGGGGGACGCGGGTTGGTCCGACGACACTGACCGTTGGCGTTGGGGAGATTGTCGGCGTGTTCGGCCTGATGGGTGCGGGTCGTTCCGAGCTGGCGCGCCTGATCTTCGGGCTCGACAAGCCCAGCGCAGGGGTCGTGCTGCTGGACGGCAGGGCTCTGGTCGGCGCCCCGCCCGGGCGCATCGCGTCGGGCCTTGCCTTCGTGACCGAGGATCGCCGCCTGGACGGGCTGTGCCTCGAAGCGCCGATTGCCGAGAACCTCGCGCTCGCCAGCCTGCGGCGACTGCCACGGTCCCTGGTGGGCGTGCTGACCGGCGCCACGATCAAGAGGGCCGCGCGTCGGATCGGCAGTGCAGTAGGCCTGGCCGAACACGTGGATCTGGCCGCCCCCGTGGGGCGGCTCAGCGGTGGCAACCAGCAGAAGGTGGTCCTCGGAAAATGGCTCCTGACGCGTCCCAGGATGCTGCTGCTCGACGAGCCGACGCGCGGGATCGATGTCGGCGCTCGAGCCGAGATCTATCAGCTGCTGCATCGACTGGCCGACGCCGGCACCGGGCTCCTCGTCCTGTCGTCGGATCTCGACGAGCTGATGGGCATCAGCGACCGGATCCTCGTCATGCGGCATGGCGAGCTGAACGGCGAGTTCCCGTCGACCGCCTTCGACCGTGAGCAGATGCTGCGGGCCGCTCTTCCGGCGAGCGTCGCATGAGCGGTCCTTCCCTGGCGGGCCGCGACCTGTCCGCCCCGAGCGGGCACGGCGACCGCCGATTCCAGCCGAGCCTCGTCGACCGCCGACGTCGCCGTGCCAGACAGCTTCTCCGCTCCCTTCCTCTGTTCGCCTTCGCGGCGCTCGTGCTCGGCGTGGATTGGCATGCAGGACGGTTCGCCACCACGGAGAATGCCGCTCAGATCGCCAGTCAGGCAGCTCCAACCGTGGTCGTCGCGGTGGGCATGACGTTCGTCATGTTGACCGGCGGCATCGATCTGTCCGTGGGCGCCCTGATGTTCGTCGGGGCCGGCCTGGCCGGTCATCTCGCGCTGTCCGGCGCACCATTTGCGGCTGCCGCGGCAGTCATGGTCGTCGTCGGGCTTACCGGCGGGCTGGTCAACGCGGTGCTCGTCACTAGGCTCGGGCTGATCCCGTTCGTCGCGACGCTGGCGACCCTGTACATCGGCCGTGGTGTTGGCCGCTGGATCACCGAGACGCGCGCGATGAACTTGCCGGAGGACTTCCTGGCCTTCGGTGCCGCCGCGTGGCTGGGGATTCCCGCGGTGGTCTGGGTGGCAGCTCTCGTGGCGGTCGCCGGCCAGTTCGGGCTGTCGTGCACGCCGTTCGGGCGCCAGCTCTACGCGCTCGGCTCGAACGCCGACGCGGCACGAAAGGCCGGCGTGAACACACGCCGCCTCACCGCAGCGGTCTATGCCGTCAGCGGCGCCTGTGCGGGTCTCGGCGGACTCCTGGCCCTTTCCCGGCTCGGCAGCGTGTCGCCGCGCTTCGGCGAGCTCTACGAATTCGAGGCGATCACCGCCGCCGTACTCGGCGGCGCCAGCCTGTACGGCGGACGTGGGCAGGTGCTGCCAGGCACGGTCGTTGGCGCGGGCCTGATCACGACCATCTTCAGCGCGCTGGTCACCCTGCAGGCCAATCCCTACCTGTATCCCCTCATCACGGCGGTGGTGATTTTCGCCGTGGTCCTCATCGACACGCTCTATACGAGGCCGTCGGCGGGATGAGCACATCGTGACCAGACTGGTGCCTCTTCCGCAGCCGTCATCGCCCGCAGCCGCGTGGGCAGAGCTGGTGACGGCCTGCAGCACACTTGCCTTCGAGCCGCACGACATCGCGGCCCAGCTCGATGCACGGGGCCACTACCAGGTGCCCCTCGACGGCGAGTTCGCCCTGTCGATCAAGCTGTTTCACTACTCGTCGCTGCGCCACACCCGTGGGCCGACCTGGCACGAGCGGCTCGAGCTGTTCGTGCCGCTCGAAGGCAGGACCCTCTTCCGCATGGGCGATCGTACGATCGAGCTGGATCCTGGCGATCTCCTCGTCGTCGAGAACCGGACGCTTCATCACGTCGTCGACTTCCCTGGCTTCGACACCAGGGCCATCGTCGTCTCGTTCAGGCCGGAGTTCGTCTACAGTCTGGGGTCACCATCCTACGACTACACGTTCCTGGCGCCTTTTTATTCGAGCAGTGAGCGGCGCCCGCGCGTGCTGCCGCTGCCCAAGGAACCAGACGCCTGCCAGTCGGTGCGCCGGCTCGTGGAATGCCGGTTTGCCTCGGCCGATACGCCGTTGTATCGGGCCGGCTGCAAGGCGTTCCTGCTGCAGCTGCTGTTCGAGCTCGGTCATCGGTTCCCCGCGTCCGAGCAGCAGCACTTCGACTTCATCCGCCAGCAGCAACGCGCGCTGCGCCTGAAGGCGGTGTTCGATCACGTGCGCGAGCACTACGCCGAACGCCTGACGGTCGCGCACGCGGCCCACATGGTCGGCATGAGTCAGCCGCAGTTCATGAAGACGTTCAAGAAAGTCTCCGGCATGACCCTGGTCGCCTACGTGACCCATGTCCGGCTGGCCAACGGCACGCGCCTGCTGCGCGACACGGACCGCACCATCGCCGACATCGCCTGCTGCGTCGGCTTCTCGGATCAGAGTTACTTCGACAAGATGTTCAAACGCGCCTTCGGCCGAACGCCGAAGGCCTTCCGGCTCGGTAGCCACGGGTCAAAATCCTCCCAGGTTCTGACGTGACTCTCCTAGCGCGGGCCGGCCTCGGGGCCATAGCGTCTCGGGGCATGTCGAGTCGATTGATCTCCGCAATCTGTGCGTTGGCGGCGCTGGCGGCCGCGGCGACCGTCCACGCCCAGCAGCCCGTGTCCCGCCTCGAGGTGTCCGACAATCGTCGCTACCTCGTCACCGCAGACGGGAAGCCGTTCTTCTGGCTGGGAGACACCGCGTGGGAGCTGTTCCACCGCCTCAACCGCGAGGATGCCGAGCGCTATCTGAAGAACAGGGCCGAGCGCCGCTTCACGGTGATCCAGGCCGTGGCCCTCGCCGAACTCGACGGCCTCAACGACCCCAATCCGTACGGTCACACCCCGCTCAGGAACAACGATCCCACGCAGCCGAACGAGGACTACTTCGCCCACGTGGACTGGATCGTCAAACGGGCCAACACGCTCGGCATGTACGTCGGGTTTCTGCCGACGTGGGGCGACAAGTGGCACCAGCGGCGCGGGGCCGGACCCGAGATCTTCACCCCGGCGACGGCGGAAGCGTATGGTCAGTGGCTGGGGCGCCGCTACAAAGACGCTGGAATCGTCTGGATCATCGGCGGCGACCGCTCCATCGAGAGCGACACGCACAAGGACATCAACCGGGCGATGGCCCGCGGGCTCCGTGCCGGCGATGGTGGTGCGCACCTCATCACGTTCCATCCATCAGGCGGCAATGGGTCGTCGACCTGGTTCCATGACGAGCCATGGCTCGACTTCAACATGCGGCAGAACGGCCATGTCGCCGAGTTCACCGGTCGCTACGACCAGACGCGGCCCGACTACGACCGGACGCCAGTCAAGCCGGTCGTCGACGGCGAACCGATCTACGAGGACCATCCGGTCTCGTTCGACGCCAAGCAGATGGGACACTCGATTGCGAGCGATGTGCGCAGACCTCTCTACTGGGACCTGTTCAACGGCGCGTTCGGCCACACCTATGGCCACCATTCCGTCTGGCAGATGTGGACGCCGCAGCGCAAGCCGATCAACAACCCGCTCATGCCCTGGCACGAGGCGATCGACCAGCCGGGCGCCGCGCAGATGCAGCACGCCCGCACGCTCCTGGAGTCACGGCCGTTCCTCTCGCGGGTGCCGGACCCCGACATCATCGTGACCGACACGGTACCGACGAGCGTGCCTGGTGCCGGCCGATACCGCTTCGCCGCGACCCGGGACGAGGCCGGCACCTTCGCCATGGTGTACGCCCCGATGGGCCGACCCTTCTCCGTCCGCATGGGCAAGATCGCGGCCGCTCGAGTCAAGGCTTGGTGGTTCGATCCGCGCACCGGCGCCGCCGCGACGATCGGGACGTTCGCCAACACGGGCGAACGCAGGTTCATCCCCCCCTCGAACGGCGAGATGCTCGACTGGGTGCTGGTGCTGGACGACGAGGCGAGGAAGTATCCCGTTCCTGCGGCTCGACGACCGTGAATGGCTGAGAGGCGCGACATGTCCACACACATAGCCTTGGTAGGCGCCGGCGGCAAGATGGGCTGCCGCGTGACCGACAACTTCCTGAAGTCCACCTATGTCGTCGACTACGTCGAGGTGTCTTTGCACGGGCTCGAGAACCTCAGCGCTCGCGGAGTGCAGGTGGTCCCCGAAGAACGCGCAGTCCCGGCGGCCGACGTGGTCGTCCTCGCCGTTCCGGACGTGCTCATCGGCGAGATCGCGGCCAGCGTCATCCCGCGGATGCGGCCAGGGACGCTCCTGATGACCCTCGACCCAGCGGCGCCCCTCGACGGGCAGCTGCCGCTGCGTGACGACATCGGTTGCGTCATCGCCCACCCATGCCATCCGTCCGTCTTCAACTGGGAGCCGACCGAGGCGGCGTTTCGCGACTTCTACGGCGGCATCTCGGCTCGTCAGGCAGTCGTCTGCGCGCTGATGCACGGTGACGAGAGCCACTACCGGCTGGGCGTCGAGGTAGCCTCGACGATGTACGCGCCTGTGAGCCATGTCCATCGTGTGACGCTCG
>JBDSLU010000326.1:0-7521 GCA_039916225.1 Vicinamibacteraceae bacterium | reverse complement strand
GGCCTTCACCAGCATCTCGAAGAACGCGTCGGCGGTCGGAGCGACCGGCGAGGCCTTGATCCCATCCAGGTCGTGGAACGACACGGACAGCGTCTTGACCCCTCCCGGTGCGCCGCGCAGGATCCATTCGCACTCGGTGTTGCCGCGGCCACGATCGTCGGGCGGGTACCCCTGCATGGCGGCGCCGACGGCGGCTTTCACCTCGTCGGCGGTGAGGACGACGGCACAGGGCATGGTCGACGCCGCCGACGTCGACGTCTGGGCCGCGGCCGGCGCCGCCACGCCAAGGGTCGAGGCCGCGGCGAGGCCGGCCAGCATCAGCAGGGGGTGTGGCATGGGCGGAGTCTAGCCTAGAACCGGAACGAGTACTGAAGCTTGGCCGACAGCTTGGTGTCCTGCGGCCGGAAGCGACGTTCGATGCGGCCGGTTTGCGGGCCGTCGCCGTCCTCCTGGATCCAGCCCTGGTTGAAGGCGATGAACAGATCGTTGCCCGGCCTCGGTGTCCACCGCACGCGCGACTGCCAGCCCAGGTTCCGCGAGCGGTTGTCGTACTGCATCAGGCTCGAGAACGCGAGCGTCGGCGAGAACGCGTAGCCGACGTTGCTGGTGTAGATCCGGGCGATGAAGTGGCCCTCGGGCAGCCGCGCGAAGGTCTGGTTGGCGCTGGCGCTGAGGATCAGCCGCGGCGGCAGCTTGACGGTGATGCTCGGGATGATCTGCTCGGCCTTGCCCGACCAATAGCCGCCGTAGAGGAAGTTGATGCTGCCCGACACGCGGCGCTTGGTTGCCGTCGAGAGCAGGTTGCTGCGGAAGCGGGTGAAGCGGTACTCGCCCGGCAGCAGACGGACGCCCGGCGAGATCTCGAAGGGCTCCCACAGGCGCTCGTAGGTCGGGTTGAAGTCGAACATCCCGTGCAGGTTGTCGCCCGAGTTGAAGTGCCAGTCGAGCAGCGTCACGTAGAGGTCCCAGCTCTCCGTCTCGCCGGTGTCGAGCCGCGTGAACCGCGTGAAGTAGAGGTCGTGGTTGAACTGCTGGATGTTCAGCAGATGCGTGGGGCGCGGGTTCCAGCTGATCGCGGTGCGGAACAGCCGCACGTTGTCGCGCTGCACGAAGCCGAGCGCCGGCTTGAAGTTCTCCTGGATGTCGCGGACGACGACCTGCGCCGCCCAGACGTCGTTCGGGTAGGAGGCGGAGAAGCCGTACGACCAGTCGCGCTCGGAGACGCCTTCGTTGACGCTGCGCGCCGCGTAGGCGTTGACGACGAGATTGCGCGAGCGGCCGAGGAAGCGCGACGTCGCCAGGCGCATGTCGGCGCCATAGGTCTGGCCCGAGCGTCCCGGCGCCGGATTGCCGTCGGTGACGAGGGCGCCGATGTACGACTGCCGGAACAGGTTGCGTTTGACGCGCCCGACGAAGAAGTTCTTGCCTTCGACGATCGGCAGGTCGCCGGTACGCACGTCGAGGACGCCGATGTCGGTGCGGCCGACCGTGCCGGTGAGCTTGATGCCGGCGTCGAGCGGCACTTCGTTGCCGCCAAAGAGGCCGATCTGCCGGCTGAAGAACGGGAACACGTCGGCACCGTGGAGCGGGATGCCGCCGGCCGGTTCCGGCCCGGTGCTGGCGAAGCCGAACACGCCGGCGCCCTGCAGGAAGAAGGCCCGCTTCTCCGGGAACAGCACCGAAAAGCGCGACAGGTTGATCTGCCGGGCGTCGACTTCTGTCTCGCCGAAGTCGGTGTTGAACGTCGCCGTCAGCTTGAGGCTCGGCGTGATGTTGTAGAAGAGGTCGAGGCCGGGCTTGCCAGTCGTGACGCCGTCGCCGGCCTGGCGCAGCCAGCGGCCGACCAGGAACGGCCGCACGTCGAGGCCGATGCCCTGCGTCAGTCCGGACAGGCCGGTGATCTCGCCCGCTTCCGCCACCTGTGCGAACGACGAGTCGAGCCGCGCGCCCGACCAGCGGTTCTCTTCCAGCTTGCGATAGACGTGGCGGGCGACATTGAAGCCCCACACCGACGTCGCCGTCGGGAAGCTGAGGCTCTTGAACGGTATCGCGAACTCGGCGACCCAGCCCTCGTCGGTGCGCCGCGTCCGGACGTCCCAGATCGCGTCCCAGTCGGTGTTCAGCTGCCCGTTGGCGAGAAGCCCGTCGACCAGCGCGCCGGACGGGTTGGTGGCGAAGTAGAAGGCGCTGCGCCGATCGCGGAAGGTGTCGAGCAGGATCTCGACCCGGTCGTCGGCGCCGAGCGCCGCGTCGCGCGCCATCTGCGTGCCGATGACGCGCGCCGGTTGGTCGTCGTAGGCGACGACGCCGATGTAGAGCCGATCGCGATCGGCGAGCAGCGTGACGGTGGTGCGCTCGGTCGGCGCCGCGCCCTCGATCGGCTGCCGCTGCACCAGCTCACCGATCGGCGACCCCGCGCGCCAGGCCGGCTCGTCGAGGACGCCATCGACGGCGATCGGCTCACTGATCGGGGTCACGGTCGCCGAGCGCGGTCCGGGCAAGGCGCGGCCCTGCGCGGCGGCGGGCCGGACGACGGCGAGCGACAGGATGACGAAGATGGCGCCGGCCAGGACCGACGCCCCCTGGCGCCGGCGGCGACGGCGCCCTGCGGGCAGTCCGATCTCCAAACCGCAGGCAGTATAAAACGCCCGCGCGGCCTCTACCAGACGCCCGGCACGAGGCGATAGCGGACGCGGCCGGCGTACTCGCGGTAGCCCGGCAGATGCGCCAGCAGGAAGGCGTCCTCGATCCACACGCGCTGCAGCGCGAACGCCACCATCGGGGCGCCGGGCACGAAGGCCCACCACGAGCCGAACGCCAGCGGCATGGCCATGGCAAACATGAGCATGCCGACATAGCCGGGATGGCGGACGCGCGCGTACGGTCCAACGTCGATGACATGGTGTCCGCGGTCGTCCTGGATGCGAACGACCGACGAGAAGAACCGGTTGACCGACATCGCGTAGACGAAACCGGCGAAGCCGAGCACGAACGCGGTCACACCCACGATGCGCCACGCGGCAGGCATGACCGGGGACACATGCCAGCGGGCGCCGTCCAGGATCGCGAACAGCAGCGCCACGAGGGCCACCGGCCGCATCCAGAACAAGGCGCCGCCATCGGCGCCTGAGGTCGGCGGGTGATACCGCTCGCGCGCCAGGTCAGGGCTGACGGTGAAGATCGCGTAGAGGGCGACGGCGGCCGCGCCGATCACGATGGCCCACAGGTAGGGAGACGAGAAATCGCCGGCGATCCCCATGAGCAGCGCGGCAGCGGAAGGCGCCGCCACGGCCCAGCGCAGGAGACGCCTTCCGGGGAATGGCTCGGGTTTGTGGACGGTCGGCAATACGGCGGTGGTCGAGACGGCGCTCATGTCGGGTTCTCCTCACGTTCCATTAATTTTGACTACTCAAAATTACTACTTCTACTAAACGAAGTAAAGGAACAGAGCGAACCAGCCGTGAAAAACGGCGCCATTTCCGAACAAGTCGGGTCTTGGGCCGCGCCCACCATGTGTCACGATACGCAGCCTCCGCCCTTGGATGCGCCCACCCATGCTGGTTCACCTCGTCGACGGCACCTACGAGCTCTTCCGACACTTCTACGCCGTGCCGCCGGAGAAGAACCCGGACGGCCTGGAGGTCGCGGCGATCCAGGGCGTGCTCGCCTCGATGCTCTACCTGCTCGGGGACGGAGCCACCCACCTGGCGGTGGCCACCGACCACGTCATCGAGTCGTTCCGCAACGACCTGTGGCCCGGCTACAAGACCGGCGCCGGCATCGACCAGGCGCTGCTGGCGCAGTTCCACCCGCTCGAGCAGGCGCTGTCGGCGATGGGCGTGGTCGTGTTCCCGATGGTGGAGTTCGAGGCCGATGACGCGCTCGCCGCCGCGGCGGCCGTCGCGGCCGCCGATCCTCGCGTGTCGCGGGTGCTGATCTGCACGCCGGACAAGGACCTGGCGCAGTGCGTGTTCGGCGAACGGATCGTGCAGTTCGATCGGCGCGCGCGGCAGATGCGCGATGCGGCCGGTGTGATGAAGAAGTTCGGCGTGCCGCCAGCGTCGATTCCCGACTACCTGGCGCTGGTCGGCGACAGCGCCGACGGCTATCCGGGCCTGCCCGGCTGGGGCGCCAAGTCGGCGTCGGCGATCCTGGCGCGCTACGGCAGCATCGAGGCCATCCCCGGGCGTCCCTCGCAGTGGGATGTGCCGGTGCGCGGCGCGGCGGCGCTGGGCGCGACGCTCGCCGCCCAGCGCGATCAGGCGATGCTGTTCCGGACGCTGGCGACCCTGCGCCTCGACGCCCCGACGATGGCCAACGTCGATGAATTGCGTTGGCGCGGTCCGGCGCCGGAGTTCGAGGCGATCGCCCGGTGGCTCGGCCAGCCGACCCTGTTCACGCGGGCGCAGGCAATGGCCGCGCGCATGCCGCCCGCCTGACCACGAACCCTCCTCGGTCACATGCTCGTCGGCGGACGGGGGCCCGTCGGCGGACGGGGGCCCAGCGTGCCGCCGGGCCCCGTCGCCGACAAGACAATTCCCGCGGCGGGATCAGGGCAGCTTGGTCGCCAGCGCGTTGGTGCCCGCCGCCCAGATGATGCCGTTGGCGTTCGAGTACATCGCCCGCTCGACGACGATCTGAGCCGGCGTTCCGCCCTGGGCCTCGATGATCGCCCCGAAGCGCCGCCCGAACGCGGTCGGGAACTCGGCATCGACGCTGACGTTGGTCCGGCTGCTCGCCGGCAGCGCGAACACCTTCTCCGTCGTCGTGCCGTCCTCGAACAGCAGCGTCACGCGGGCCGAACCGACGAACGTCGAGGTGTTGGCGATGAGCAGGTAAGTCTGCTTACCGTTCGGGCCGCCCGATTCGCCCTCGGCGACGGCCCACCGCGGCCCGGTGACGATCTCGCCCGGGCTGTTGTGCGCTTCCTGCCAGTTGTTGCCCGGCGCCGGCCACCACATCGCCCGCTCGACGACGATCGGCACGTTGTTGGTCGACGTCACCACCGTGGACATGTTGGCCGACGCCAGCTCCGGCGCCTCGAGCGCCACGTTCAGCGTCAGCCGGCTGCTGGCCGGGACGGTGTGCGTCCGCGTCACCGTCTGCCCGCTGGTCAGCAGGTAGTCCATCTGGACCGTCGCGGCGTCGCTGCTCGGGTTCGCCACCAGGATGAACATGTTGAAGAACGATCCGGTCGCGCCCTCGGCGAGGAACCAGCGGTTCTGCGCCGCCGTCACGCCCGCGCTCTCATGGCCGCCGGCGTAGACCTGGTCGGGCCGCGAGAAGTACATCGCCCGCTCGACGATGATCGGCACGGTGTTGGTCGATCGGATGGCCGCCGAGACGTCGGTGGCAGCCAGGCCGGCCACGTCGTCCACGCGGATCGTGAGGCGGCTGTTCGGCGCGACCGTGTAGGAGCGGATGATCGGCGCCGCCGGTGCCGGCAGCAGATAGGCGATCTCGACGGCGGCGGCAGTCGCGCCTGGGTTCTGGATCAGATAGAACAGGTCGAAGCTGCCGTGCGTGGCGCCTTCGGCGAGATACCACGTGGTCGCCGTGCGCGTCAGCACGCCGCGCTCGGCGTGGCTGCCGTAGCCGTCGAGGCCCCACGTCATCGTGCGATCGGCGACGACCTGGACATCGGCCTCGATGAGCGACGAGAACGCGGCGCTGGCCATCGACGCGACACCGTCGACATCGATGGTGAGCCGGCTGAAGGGCACCATCGTGCGGTAGTCGGAGACCACCGTGCCGTCGTCCTTCTGGTAGCGGCAGAGCACGTGCGCGGGCGTCGCCGTGGGGTTGGCCAGCGCGATCCGCGTATCGAAGAAGGTGCCGGTCGCACCTTCCGCCAGGAAGGTGATGACGAAGCCGCGCGGGTGCGAGCCTTCCTGCAGCTCCTGGAAGTTGGTGCGGCCATCGCCGTCCGGATCGCCGCCGGCCCCGTTGGCGCCGGTGCTGGAGTTCGGGTCGAGGCCGAAGCGCGTCTCCCAGTCGTTGGGCAACGCGTCGTTGTCGGTGTCGCTCGGGTTGACGCCCGGCGTGTGCGACGTCGCCGTCGCCGTGTTGTTCGCCGGGTTGGGATCGTAGGACGCCGTCGTCAGGACGGCGGTGTTGACGATGGTCGACCCCATGCCCACGGTGACGGTCGCGGTGATCGTCACGGTGGCCGACGCGCCGCCGGCAATCGACGCGTAGGTGGCGGTCCGCGCGTTGCCCGATCCGCCGCAGACGCCGCCGGCCGACGCGACGCACGTGGCGAAGGTGACGCCCGCCGGCAGGGTGTCGGTGAGCGCCACCGACAGGGCGGCATCGGTTCCGTTGTTGGTCAGGGTCAGGGTGTAGGTCAGCGTCCCGCCCGTGGCGACCGGCTCCGGCGTCGCGATGTTGGTGAGCTGGAGGTCGACGCCGTTCCCGAGCCGCGCGACGAACGCGTCGCTGCTGCCGCCGCCATAGGTGCCCTGGAACGGACTCACGAGCGGGAAGCCGGTCGCGGTCGGCGGGTTGGTCGCGGAGCTGTTCGTCGAACCCGAGAAGTAGGTGTCTCCAGCCGAGTTGGTCGCGACGCCGTAGGCGCCGGCTGAATTCACCACGCCTCCGAAATAGGTCGAGTAGATGAGCGCCGAGCCGGCGGCGTTCATCTTGGTGACGAACTTCCCGATGAAATCGAAGCCCGTCGACACCGGGTTCACGAGCGGAAAGTCGGTCGAGCGGACGTCGCCGACCACGTGAATCGCGCCCTGGGCGTCGACGGCGACGTCGTTGGCGTACTCGTAGTCGCTGCCGCCCAGGAAGGTCGAGAAGAGGAGGGAGCCGTTGCCAGCCACCGACGTGTCGAACTTGGCCACGAACGCATCCCGGACGCCGTTCAACGTCGCATCGTAGGCGTTCCTGGTCGGAAACGGCGCATTGGGCGGAGACAGCGCGCCCGTCTCACCGACGATGACCACCTGCCGCGAACCGGCGTAGGCAATCCCGTAGGCGATGTCGGTGCCCGATCCCCCGAGATAGGTGGAATAGATCAGGCCAGGGGCACCTGAGACCGTCGTGTCGATGACCGCGAGGTAGGCGTCGTAGCCGCTGGGGCCGCTGAAGGTGGCCTGATAGCCACCGACGATGGGAAAGTCCGTGCTGTAGGTGTCGCCCGTCAGGTAGGCCCGACCCTGATTATCGACGGCCAGGCCGCCGGCCTTCACGTTGTAGTTGTCGCCGCCGCTCCCGCCGAGGAAGGTCGAGTAGACGCGGGTGCCGCTCGCATCGAACTTGGTCAGGAAGGCGTCGTAGCCATTGCGCACCAGGTCGTAGCCGTTCGCGGTCTGAGGGAAGCTCGCCGCGTCCGAGAGCGCGCTGCCGGCTACGTAGACGTTGCCGGTCGCGTCCACGCCGATGCCGACGGCGGTATCGAAGTCGAGGCCGCCCATGTAGGTGCCATAGAGGAAGGCCCCGGTCGGACCGAGCTTGACGTAGAACGCGTCGGTCTGGCCCGTCACGCCGCCGCCGAACACGGTGTCGGCGCCGGTG
>JBDSLU010000325.1:0-18186 GCA_039916225.1 Vicinamibacteraceae bacterium | reverse complement strand
CGCTTCGTTGAACGAACGAATCAGCTGCGGCACGCTGTCGGCGGTGGACGGCGTCCGCTGCTCGCGCTGTTCGCTGAACGCGAGGCGGGTGCCGTCGGACACGATCAGCGACAGCGCGCCGGACGATCCCGCCGGGATGCGAATCGGGATCGTGTGGGTGCGTTCCTCGCCGCGATACGAGCGCGTGACGACGTGCACCGGCACCGTCTCGCCGGCGCGCGGCTCGCGCGTGCCGAGCCAGACCCGCTCGATGCTGGCCGTGCGCGGTTCCTCGAACGACTGGATGGCCAGTTCGACGCCGTCGATCTGGACCGGCTGGCGCTCGTTGCGCAGCAGCAGCGAGAGTGGACCGGACACCGCCGCGGCCGCGCCGATCGCCGGCGAGTCGCCGGCGAAGACGTCGTCGATGGCGACGGCGCCGTGGCCGCGCACCTGCGCCGTGCCGCGGACCAGGAAGGTGGCGACGCCGAACTCGCGTTCGTAGGCCTGCAGCGTGTTGGCGATCGAGGCGAACGTCAGGAGCGGCGTGAACAGCTGGTCCTTGACGATCTCGAAGCGGAAGGTCCGGGCCGGCGCTCGATCGGACTGCAGGGTCAGCGTGACCGGCACCAGCGTCGGGCCAGGGCCCAGCGTGCCGGCGATGGCCGTCGATCGATCCTGTCGGACGGTGCCGACCACTTCGCCGATGGCGGCCAGCTTCTGCGAGATGTTGAGGCTGGGCAGCAGCGTTTGGACGCGGGCGCGCGTCATCGGGAACTCGGTCGGCCCGAGGTTGAAGAACGGGTGCCCGAAGGCGTAGACCCGGCCGCCGTCGACGTGGGTCACGGTGCCGGTGGCGCCGAACGTCAGGTCGCCGCGGATGAGGCTGACGCCGACGGCGTCGCCAGGCATCAGCGCGGTGGTCACCGCGGCTGCTGCCGCCGTCTGACCTGCTCCTGGCGCGACGACGGGGCCACCGAGGGCGCGTGTGAACGCAGCCGCGGTGTCGCCGGAGAAGCCAGCCATCGTGTAGGCGACGGCGATCGGTCGAAGCTGGGCGTGGCTGGGCAGGGCCGCCAGCACCGGCGAATCGACCCCGGCCAGGGTAATCGGGGCGCTGGCGGCCGTTACGCGGGCAAAGGCATCGCGCAGGGCGGCGGCGAACTGGGCCGGCGGGGCCGGCCACGGCAGGTCGGCGGATGCGCTCCGGACCGGGGCCGACGTGCCGGTAGTCCGGTTGGTGGCGTCGATCATGTCGGCGATCGGCGTGATCCCGGCGATCGGTTCTTTCGAGAACGCACCCAGCGAGTAGGACACCGCGCCGATCAGCTTGCCGTCGATGTAGACCGGGCTGCCGCTCATGCCCTGCATGACGCCGGTGTCGGCGAGCCGCTGACCCGACAGACGGGCCAGGATCAGGTGCCGGCGCGGCCCGACGGCGTTTGGGAGCGTCCCGAGGATCTCGACCTGGAACTCGGACCGGGTTTCACCGGCGAAGACGCTGATGCCGGTGCCGTGCATTCCGGCCTGGACCGCCTCGACCGGCATGAACGTCTCGGCCCCCCGGACGCCGCGCCCGGGCAGCGCGCAGAGGAGGGCCGTGACGAAGCACGCAACGGTCAAGAGGCGCATCGGTCGGGGCTGGCGGACGCGAAAGGCTGGCTGCAAGGGGATATTCAAAGTATAGCGCTCCGGACCGGAATGCCGCCAAATCGCGTTGACCGGGCCCGCTCTCTCTGTTATCGTCACCGGCCATGGATCGGCTGCACGTCCTCGGCGCGAACCCGGCTGCCACGGTGGCGGCGGGTGGCGTGCGGGTGTCGTTCGGCCCCGCGGTTCCGTTTGGCCCCGTCGTCGCGTTCAGCGACCGGCTCTGGTGGTACGACGTCCATCAGGTCGAGGGGGCCGTCTAGCGACAGCGGACGACGCGGAACACCAGAAGAGTTCGAGCCCCTTCAACCTGACCGGTTGGAGGGGCTTTTTTGCTTATGGGCGCACTTATCGTCGAAGCCGTCGCCGCCGCGTCACCGGACGCGATGCGGGAGCAACGGGACGCCTCACGGGCCGACCTGGTGGAGCTGCGCCTGGACCTGATGGACCGGCCGGATCCGCAGGCGGCCATGGCTGGCCGGAGCCGCCCGGTCATCGTCACGTGTCGTGCCGCCTGGGAAGGGGGCCGCTTCCAGGGCAGCGAGACCGAGCGCCTGGCCATTCTCTCGGAGGCCCTGGCCCTGGGCGCCGACTACGTCGATCTCGAATGGAAGGCGGCGGCGGCGCTGGAGCAGTGGCCCGCCGACGTCCGCGCCCGCGTCGTCCTGTCGCACCACGATTTCGACGGTGTGCCGTCCGACCTCGCCGACCGGGTCCGCGAGATGCGCCGCCACGGCACGGCCGTCGTGAAGATCGCGGCCACGGCGAAGACGCTCCGCGACGCCCTTCCGGTGATCGCCATCGGTCGGGCCGGTCGCGACGCAGGCCAGCGGACGGTCGTCATCGCCATGGGGATGCCCGGTGTCGCCACGCGCGTGCTGCCCGATCACGTCGGCTCGTGCTGGACCTACGGCGGCAACGGGGTGGCCCCGGGCCAGGTGTCCGTCGATCGCCTGCGCGACGAGTTCCGCGTCGGACGCGTGACCGCGGCGACGCCGGTCTATGCCGTCGTCGGCCGGCCGATCGGACACTCGGTGTCGCCGGCCATGCACAACGCCGCCTTTGCGGCGACCGGCCTCGACGGTGTCTACCTGCCGTGCGAGGCCGCCGACTTCGACGACTTTCTCGGGCTCGCCGAGGTTCTCGGCATCGACGGCGCCAGCGTGACGGCGCCCTTCAAGGAAGACGCCGCGCGGACCGCCGGGCAGAGCGGCGCGCTCAACACCCTGCGACGGCGCGACGGTGGTTGGGACGGGACCAACACCGACGTCGAAGGATTCCTGGCCCCGCTCGCCGACGTGGCGCTCCAAGGGCGGCGGGCCGCGATCGTTGGTGCCGGCGGGTCGGCACGATCGGTGGTGAGCGGCCTGCTGTCACGGGGCGCGCGTGTCTCGGTGCACGCGCGCCGTCCCGAGGCGGCGCAGGCGCTGGCGGATACGGCGCAGGTGACAGTCGGGGCCTGGCCGGTGCCGCGGGGCAGCTGGGACCTTCTCGTCAACACGACACCGGTCGGCACCTATCCCAACGTCGATCGATCGCCGGTCGACGCCGGGGATCTCGACGGCGCGTTGGTCTACGACCTCGTCTACAACCCGCGGCCGACGCGGCTGCTGCGCGATGCCGCAGCCGCCGGCTGCCGCACCCTCGACGGCCTCGACATGCTCGTCGCCCAAGCCACCCGGCAGTTCGCCTGGTGGACCGGCGTGACGCCGGAGGCGGGCGTCCTCCGGGGCGCCGCTGAAGCGCGGCTGGCGGCCATGGCCCCTCCGGCGCTGGCCGGGGACGCTCGAACAGAAGCCAGGACATCGGTATGAAACAGACGTCGTTCGAAGAGTTCGCCGAGCTGGCGACGCGCGGCACGTTCGTGCCGGTCTACAAGGAGCTCCTCGCCGACCTGCTGACGCCGGCGGCGGCGTTCCTGAAGGTCGCCGAGCACGCCGATTACGCCTTCCTGCTGGAGAGCGTCGAGGGCGGCGAGCGGATCGCGCGCTACAGCTTCCTCGGCAAGGATCCCTTCCTCGTCCTGCGGGCGCGTGACGGTCAGGCCGTCATCGAGCGGGCCGGCGAGATCGAGGTGCTGCACGAGCCGTTCGTCGACGCCCTGCGCCGGGTGATGGCGGAGTACCGATCGCCGGTGGTGCCGGATCTGCCGCGCCTGACGGGCGGCGCGGTCGGCTTCTTCGGCTACGACGCCGCGCCCTGGTTCGAGCCGGCGCTCGACGGCGTCTGGGAGCGTGAACGCGGCCGGCTCGGCGATCCTGCCGGTGAAGCGGCCTTCATGCTGTTCGATACGGTGCTCGCCTTCGATCACGTGCGGCATCGCATCCTGCTGATCGCCAACGCCCGCGTGACGCCCGGCGAGAGCCTCGAGTCGCTCTACCAGTTCGCCTGTGCGCGCATCGGCTTCCTGGAGCGGGAGCTGGCTGGCGGTCTGTCGCGGGCGACCACCGGCGGCGGCGAGCCGCCGATCGTCGAGGCGAGGACGACACGCGAGGAGTTCGAGGCGGCGGTCCGCACCGCCAAGGAGCACATCGCCGCCGGCGACGTGTACCAGGTGGTGCTGTCGCAGCGCTACGACGTTCGCGTCACCGCCGATCCGTTCACGGTCTATCGCGCCCTGCGTCACGTCAACCCGTCGCCGTACATGTATTTCCTGCGCGTCGGCGACGTGTCGATCGTCGGATCGTCGCCGGAGATGCTGGTCCGCGTCGAAGGGCGCCACGTCGAGACGCATCCGATCGCCGGGACGCGGCCCCGCGGCGCGACGCACGAAGAGGATCTGCGGCTCGGCGAGGAGCTGAAGCGGGACGAGAAGGAGCGCGCCGAGCACGTCATGCTGGTCGATCTCGGCCGCAACGACGTCGGCCGTGTCTGCGACTACGGCACCGTGCGCGTGCCGCAGTACATGACCATCGATCGCTACTCGCACGTCATGCATCTCGTGTCCCGGGTCGAAGGCCAGCTCTCGGCCGACAAGGATCGCCTCGACGCGCTGGTCGCCTGTTTCCCGGCCGGCACCGTCTCCGGTGCGCCGAAGATCCGGGCCATGGAGATCATCGCGGCGCTGGAGCCGTCGTGGCGCGGCGTCTACGCCGGTGCCGTCGGCTATCTCGATTTCGCCGGCAACCTCGATTGCTGCATCGCCATCCGTACGCTGGTGCTGCGCGACGGCGTGGCCCAGGTCCAGGCCGGTGCCGGCATCGTCGCCGACTCCGATCCGGCGACGGAATACGAAGAGACGCGGAACAAGGCGCAGGCGCTCCTGCGTGCCCTCGAGCTCGCGCAGCGGGAGCTGCGGTAATGGTTCTCCTGATCGACAACTACGACTCGTTCACCTTCAACCTCGCTCAGTACCTGGGCGAGCTCGGCGCCGAGGTGTCGGTTCGCCGCAACGACCAGATCACGCTCGACGAGATCGCGGCGCTGCAGCCGTCGCGCATCGTCATCTCGCCGGGGCCCGGGCGGCCCGAGGACGCCGGCATCTCGATCCCGGTCATCCAGCGCTTCGGGGCGTCGGTGCCGATCCTGGGCGTCTGTCTCGGCCACCAGGCGATGGGCGCGGCGTTCGGCGGCAACGTGGTGCGGGCGCCGCGGCTGATGCACGGCAAGAGCTCGATCATCGAGCACGACGGCAAGGGCGTATTCGCCGGATTGACGGCGCCGTTCCCGGCGGCGCGCTACCACTCGCTGGTGGTCTCGGAAGACGGCTGGCCGCCGGTCCTCGAGATCGCGGCGCGGACCGGCGACCAGGATCGCACCGTGATGGCGCTGCGTCATCGCGAGTGGCCGCTGCACGGCGTCCAGTTCCACCCGGAGTCGATCCTGACGTCGGAAGGGCGCCGTCTCCTGCGCAACTTCCTGGAGCTCTGATGTTTCCCGCCCTGCTCGAGAAGCTGCAACGTCAGGAAGACCTGACCGAAACCGAAGCCGCCGCGGCGATGGGACGGATCATGGACGGCGACGTGCCCGCGGCGCAGGTCGCCGGCCTGCTCGTCGCCCTGCGGCAGAAGGGCGAACGCCCGGCCGAGATCGTCGGCTTCGCGCGCACGATGCGGGCCCGGGCAGTGACGCTGGCGCGGCCCCGCCCGGACGCGCTCGATACCTGCGGCACCGGCGGCGACGGCGCCGGCACCTTCAACATCTCGACGGTCGCGGCCATCGTCGTCGCGTCGTGCGGCGTTCCGGTCGCCAAGCACGGCAACCGCTCCGCGTCGAGCAAGTGCGGCAGCGCCGACGTGTTCGAAGCCCTCGGCGTCGATGTGACGGCCGGTCCGGCAACCGCGGAAGCGTGCCTGGCCGAGGCCGGTCTGGCGTTCTTCTTCGCGCCCACCTACCATCCGTCGATGCGCCATGTGGCCGCACTGCGGCGCGAGTTGGGCGTGCGAACGGCTTTCAATCTCCTCGGGCCGCTGACCAACCCGGCTGGCGCGCGCCGGCAGGTCGTCGGCGTGCCGCGGCCGGAACTGACCGAACTCGTCGCCAGGGCGTTGGCGATGCTCGGCTCGGAGCGCGCCTGGGTCGTGCATGGCGCCGACGGCCTCGACGAGATCTCGACGACCGGCTACACCAAGGTGTCCGAGGCGCGCGGCCGGTCGGTGCGGACGTTCTACGTGCATCCGGCTGATGCGGGCCTGCCCAAGGCGAGCATTACCGACCTGGCTGGCGGCGACGCCGCTGAGAACGCGCGCATCACCCGGCAGGTCCTGGGTGGGGCCAAGGGGCCGGCGCGCGACATCGTGCTGCTGAACGCCGGTGCCGCGCTCCTCGTGGCTGGTGCGGTGACGTCGTTGAGCGACGGCATCGCCGCTGCCGGCGCCTCGATCGATCGCGGAGCGGCGACGGGGACGCTGTCCCGGCTCATCGCCACCTCGCGGGACGGAGCGCCGGCATGAGCGACGTGACCGGCGGGGGAGACGTCCTGGCGACGATCGTCGCGGCGACGACCCGGGCCGTCGAGGTCCGGGCGACCGGCGACGCGCGCCGACAGCTCGAACGTGCGGCCGCCTCGTGGCAGCCGCGTGGCGTGACGCTCCTCGAGACGCTGGCGACGCCCGGCGCGGTGCATGTCATCGCCGAGTGCAAGCGGCGCTCGCCGTCGCGTGGCATCCTGCGGGCCGATTACGATCCGGCGGCGATCGCCCGGCGCTATGCGGCCGCTGGTGCCGCGGCGATCTCGGTCCTGACCGAACCGACCTTCTTCGACGGCGCGCTCGACCACCTGCGCGCGGTGCGCGCCGCGGTGCCGACGCCGATCCTGCGCAAGGACTTCTTCGTCGACGAGTTCCAGATCCTCGAGGCGCATGCCGCCGGCGCCGACGCCATCCTGCTGATCGTCGCCGCGCTCGACGACGCGACACTGCGCCGGCTCCATGCCGCGGCCGAGGCGCGGGGGCTGGCGGCGCTGGTCGAAGTGCATACCGCCGAGGAGCTGGCGCGGGCGCAGGACGCCGGCGCCCGGCTGATCGGCGTGAACAGCCGCAATCTCAAGACGCTGGCGGTGTCGCTCGACACTGCGCTCGCGCTCGGTCCGGCGCTCGGCGCTGGAGTCGTCGGGGTCGCGGAGAGCGGCATTCGCAGCCGCGCCGACATCGACGCCCTGACGGCCGCCGGTTATCACGCGTTCCTCGTCGGCGAGCGCTTCATGAGCCAGCCGGATCCGGGCGCGGCGCTGGCCGAACTCGTGGCGGCACCGGCATGAGTCGCGTGGCGATGAAGTTCTGCGGCATCACGCGCGTCGAGGACGCCTGGGCCGCCGCTGATCTCGGCGCCGCGGCGATCGGGTTCGTCTTCGCGCCGTCCAGCAGGCGGGCGGTCGCGCCCGATGCGGCCCGGGCGATCGCGGCGACGCTGCCGCCGTTCCTGCAGCGGGTCGGCGTCTTCGTCGACCTGCCGGTGGCGGAGGTGCGGCAGATCGCGGCGCACGTCGGCCTGGACGCCGTGCAGCTGCACGGCCGGGAAACGCCCGCCGATTTCGTGGCGGCATGGCCACGCGTGATCAGGGCGCTGGCTCGCGCTGGCGATCCAGTGGTCGAAGCGGCGTCGTGGCCGGCGTCGGTGACGCTGCTGGTCGACGCAGCGACGGGCGACGCGCCCGGCGGCACTGGCCAGCTGGCCGATTGGCCGGCCGCGGCGACGCTGGCCCGGCAACGCCGGCTGGTGCTGGCGGGCGGTTTGACCGCCGACAACGTCGGCGAGGCCATCAGGATCGTCCGCCCCTATGCGGTGGACGTGTCATCAGGGATCGAGACGCGGCCGGGTGAGAAATCGGTCGCACGGATGCGGGCGTTCGCGCGCGCGGTGGACGACGCCTGGAGGCGGGATGACGATGGCATTGAATAGGGTAAAAGCGGGGGATAGAGTGGACGCCCGGCCGGTATTCGGGCGGCGCGATCCCGACGCGCGCGGCTACTTCGGGGCCTACGGCGGTCGGTTCGTTCCGGAGACGCTGGTCGAGCCCGTCGCGGCGCTCGAGCGCGCCTACTTCGCGGCCCGAAGCGATGCCGCGTTCGTCGAGGCGTTCGTCCAGGTGCTGCGCCAGTTCGTCGGCCGGCCGACGCCGCTGTACGAGGCGGGCCGGCTGTCCGAGGACGCCGGCTGCCGCGTCTTCCTCAAGCGCGAGGACCTCGCCCATACCGGCGCGCACAAGATCAACAACGCGATCGGGCAGGCGCTGCTGGCGAAGCGGATGGGCAAGACGCGCATCGTCGCCGAGACCGGCGCCGGCCAGCATGGCGTCGCGTCGGCCACGGCGTGTGCGCTGCTCGGCCTCGAGTGCGTGGTCTACATGGGCACCGAGGACATGGCCCGCCAGGCGCTCAACGTCGTGCGCATGCGGCTGCTCGGCGCGACCGTGGTCGGCGTCGACGCCGGCAGCCGGACGCTCAAGGACGCGATCAGCGAAGCGATGCGCGACTGGGTCGGCCGTCCGCACGACACGACCTACCTGCTCGGCTCGGCCCTCGGGCCGCATCCGTATCCGCTGATGGTCCGTGAGTTCCAGTCGATCATCGGCCAGGAGGCACGGCAGCAGATCCTCGCCCAGGCGGGTCGTCTGCCCGACGTGGTGCTCGCCTGCATCGGCGGCGGCAGCAACGCGATCGGTCTGTTCGACGCCTTCATCGACGACGCGTCGGTGAAGCTGATCGGCGTCGAGGCCGGCGGCGAGGGCATCACGCCAGGTCGGCACGCGGCGCGCTTCTCGGGTGGCAGTCCTGGCGTGCTGCAGGGCACATTCACCTACGTGCTGCAGGACGCCGCCGGCAACATCGAGCTGACGCACTCGGTGTCGGCTGGCCTCGACTACGCGGCCATCGGGCCCGAGCACGCCATGCTGCGCGAGCAGGGCCGCGTGGAGTATCGCTACGCCACCGATGCCGCGGCGCTCGAGGCGTTCGGGTGGCTCGCGCGTCGCGAGGGGCTGCTGCCGGCGCTGGAGTCGGCACATGCCATCGCCGCGGTGCGTGACGTCGCGCGTGACCTCGGACGCGACGGGATTCTCGTCGTCAACCTGTCGGGCCGCGGCGACAAGGACGTGCATCTCGTCAAGGACCTGATTCCGGCCGTCGGCGAGGCGGTGCGCTCGTGAGCCAACGGCTGATCGACACGTTCGCGCGACTGCGCAAGGGCGGCGCGCCAGGTCTCGTGGCCTACGTGACCGCGGGGGATCCCACCTACGCGCGCTCGAAGGACATCGTGCGGGCGCTCGATCGCGCCGGTGCCGACGTCATCGAACTGGGGGTGCCGTTCTCGGAGCCGCTCGCCGACGGGCCGGTGATCCAGCGGGCGACCGAGCGGGCGCTGGCCGGCGGCATGACGCTGGCGAGGACGATGGACCTGGTCGATGAGCTGCGCAGCGAGGTGCGGGCGCCCATCGTGCTCTTCAGCTACGCCAACCCGATCTATCGCCTCGGTCTCGACGCGTTCGTCGCGCGGGCCGCGGCGGTCGGGGTCGACGGCGTGCTGACGCTGGACCTGCCGGCCGAGGAAGCCGGGCCGCTGCACGAGCGGCTCGCCGCGGCCAACCTGGACATGATCTTCCTGGTCAGCCCGACGACCACCGACGAGCGGCTGCGGCGGGCCGGCGACATCGGGTCGGGTTTCCTCTATGGCGTGTCGCGGACCGGTGTGACCGGCATGCGCGATGCCGTCGCCGACAGTGCCGAGGGCCTGGCGGCGCGCATGCGCCGCGAGACGCGGCTGCCGGTGGCGATCGGCTTCGGCCTGTCGCGGCCCGAGCACATCCGCGACGTCGGTCGCTGGGCCGATGCCGCGGTGGTCGGCAGCGCCCTCGTCGACGTGATCGCGCGGGCCGGCGATTCGCCCGAGGTCGTCGCCGACGTCGAGCGCTTCGTGCGCTGGTTGAAGGGCGCGGCCGATGCCGCGCCGGTCGCGGGGGGATCCACGCATGGATGAACTCGCCGGTCGGACGAAGGTCCTGGCGCAGATCGCCGTCTGTCGCGACGCCATCGACACGATCGACGCCGAACTGGTTGCGCTGCTCAGCCGCCGCGCCCAGAACGTCGTCGAAATCGGCCGGCTGAAGAGCCTGCTGCAGATGGAGATTTACCAGCCGGCGCGCGAGGAGGCGGTGCTGCGGCACGTCCGCAGCGTCAACCCCGGGCCGCTCGACGCGGATGCGATCGCCCGGCTGTTCGAGCGCATCATCGACGAGGCCCGCCGCCTCGAGCGCGCCATGGCCGAGCGCGGGCACACGTGATTCACCCGGACCGGCGGTCCGGGCAGCAGGCAGAGGGAGAAGGGTCCATGGTTGTCGTGATGGCAGAAGGTGCGAGCGAGGAACAAGTGCAGAACGTCGTCGCCCATCTGGTGGAGCAGGGGTTCGACGTGCACCGCTCGACCGGCGCGCAGCGCACCGTGCTCGGCGCTGTGGGCGCCGGCCGCCACCGGGATCCGCATCTGCTCGAGGTGCTCGGCGGCGTCCACGAAGTGGTGCGGATCTCCGAGCCCTACAAGCTCGCCAGCCGCACCTTCAAGCGGGAGAACACCGTCTTCGACGTCGGCGACGTCCGCATCGGCGGCGACGAGGTCATCGTCATGGCCGGCCCGTGCTCGGCCGAGACCGACGAGCAGGTGAACGCCACGGCGGCGGCGGTGAAGCGGGCCGGCGGCAAGTTCCTGCGCGGCGGCGCGTTCAAGCCGCGCTCCTCGCCGTACAGCTTCCAGGGACACGGCGAAGAGGGGCTGCGCATGTTGCGCGCCGGCGCCGATCAGCACGGCCTCAAGGTGATCTCCGAGGTCATGGACGCCAGCCAGATCCAGTTGATGGACAAGTACGTCGATATCTACCAGCTCGGCGCCCGCAACATGCAGAACTACTCGCTGCTGCGGGAGATGGGCAAGGTCAGGAAGCCGGTGCTGCTGAAGCGCGGCATCTCGGCAACGCTCGAGGAATGGCTGCTCTCCGCCGAGTACCTGCTGGCCGGCGGCAACACCCAGGTGATCCTCTGCGAGCGCGGTATCCGGACGTTCGAGACCTACACCCGCAACACCATGGACATCTCGGCGATCCCGGTGCTCAAGAAGCTGACGCACCTGCCGGTGTTCGCCGACCCGAGTCACGGCATCGGCAAGCGCGATCAGGTTGCGGCGATGGCCCGCGCCTCGATCGCGGCGGGCGCCGACGGCCTGCTGATCGAAGTGCACAACGATCCGGACAAGGCGTGGAGCGACGGCGCGCAGTCACTCTTCCCCGGGCAGTTCGATCGCCTGATGGCGGAGCTGCGGATCATCGCGCCGGCCATCGGCCGCAGCATCTGCCTCGAACCGTCGGGCCGCTCCGGCGGCTGGTAGGGACCGGCGGATGCCACAGGGGGTAACGGGAGACGCCGCGGACCCGGCGTTTCGGACCATTGCGATCGTCGGGGTCGGCCTGATTGGCGGGTCGATCGGGCTCGCCGCCCGGGCCACCTGGCCAGGCGTCCGGGTCATCGGTATCGATACGCGCGACGTGCTGGTCAGCGCGCTCGCCCTCGGTGCGGTGACGGACACGGCCGGCGATGTGTCGGCGGCGGCGGGCGCCGACCTGGTGGTCCTGTGCGCGCCGATCGCGGTGAACATCCAGGCCTTGACCGCGCTGGCGCCGCGCCTGGCGCCGGGCACACTGATCACCGACGTCGGCAGCACCAAGCGGGGGATCGTCGCCGCTGCCGAGAGCCACGGCCTGGAGGGCTTCGTCGGCGGCCATCCGCTGGCCGGCGCCGCGACGTCGGGCACGGCGTCGGCGCGGGAGCAGCTGTTTCGCGGCCGTCCGTGGATCCTCACGCCGTCGAGCCGCAGCGCCGGCGCCGCGGTCGAGCGTCTGCGCGCCTTCACGCGGGCGCTCGGGGCGGCGCCGACCGTGCTCGACGCCGCGTCCCACGATCGCCTGATCGCCTACGTCAGCCACCTGCCGCAGGTGGTCGCGTCGACGCTGTTGCATACCCTCGGCGCGACGGTGGGCGAGACCGGCCTGGCGCTGTCGGGGCCCGGACTCGCCGACACGACGCGCCTGGCCGCCAGCCCGGGGCCGCTGTGGGCCGGTATTCTCGCGGCCAACGCCGACCACGTCGGCGAAGCCATCACCGCGCTGCAGGCGGCGCTGGGCAGCGTCCGCGACGGGCTCGGCGACGCGGCGGCCGTCGAGTCGACCTTCGCCTCGGCGGCGCGCTGGCGCCGCGCCATCAAACTCATCGGCGAGGCCGACCGGCCGCAGTCGTGGCGAGGCGCTCCGCCCGAGCGGACGGTGCCCGCCGTCCGGACCTATCTCGAACAGGCGACCCGTCCCCAAGCCGCCACGACATGGCCCGACGCGGGCTGGCGCTTCGTCCGCGTCGACTCGTGCCCGGCCACCTTCTACCGATTTCTCTACCGTGAAGTGGGACGCCCCTGGCACTGGATCGACCGGCTGCCTTGGCCGGACGATCGCATCCGCGCCCACGTCGCCAATCCGGGCATCGAGATCTGGCTGCTCACGCACGAGACCGTTCCGGCTGGCTTCGTCGAACTCGAGCGGGCGCCCGATGGCAGCGTCGAGATCGTTTATTTCGGCTTGCTACCGGACTTCATCGGGCGTCGCGTTGGCCGCGTCTTCCTGGAGGCCGTGGTCGGTCGGGCCTGGGCCGGCGGCGCCACCCGCGTCTGGCTGCACACCTGCACCCTCGACCATCACCGCGCCCTCGCTACGTACGTGGCCGGGGGCTTCCGCGTGGTTCGCGAAGAGGCCTATACGGCCCGTCTCGAAACCGTCCCTGCGACATGACGCCCTCCGACGGCACCTGGCCGTCGTAATGGCTGGGGACGGCACCGGCCCGTAAACTGAACCGTCCCCGGCCTCGTCCAACCCCAGACGTCATGATCCGCCTGCTTGCGGCCCGCCTCCTGGGGTGCCTGATCGTCCTGCTCGCCGCGCCAGCCCTGGTCCGGGCGGCCGATCCCGCGCCCGTCGCGCTCACCCCGGTCCGCGCGCCGGCCGCGCCGATCATCGACGGCACGCTCGACGACACCGTCTGGCAGGGGCCGGAGCTGTCGACCGGGGTATGGGGCTCGTACAACCCGTTGCACGGCGAAGCCATCCCCCAGCAGACCCACGTGTGGATCGCCTACGACGATCGCTACCTGTACATCGCCTTCCGCTGCGACGATCCGGAGGCGGCCAAGATCAAGACCAGCATCACGCGGCGCGACAACATCTGGAGTGACGATTGGGTCGGGCTCAGCCTCGACGCGCTCGGCACCGGCCAGGTCGCGTACCACATGATGGTGAACCCGAGCGGCGTGCAGCTGGACATGCTGCAGACCAACTCGGGCGGCGAGGATCCGTCGCCCGACTGGGTCTGGGACAGCGCCGGACGGGTCGACGGCACCGGCTACACCGTCGAGATCCGCCTGCCGCTGCAGTCGATCCGTTTCAAGGGCGGCGACGTGGCGCGGATGGGCGTGCTGTTCTGGCGCCGCGTCAGCCGGACCGGCTACTCGGTGTCGTGGCCGCAGCTCAAGCCGAACGAGTGGGTGTTCCAGCACCACGCGCCGCTGGTGTTCGATCACCTGCGCGGACGCTCGACCCGCGAGGCGATTCCGAGCGTGACCTATGCCGGCTCGGAGGAACGGGCGACGCCGTCGGCGTGGGGCGCCTTCGACAGCACCGCCGCCGTCGGCCTGTCCGGCAAGTTCGGCGTGACCTCGACCATCACCGTCGACGCCACCGTCAATCCCGACTTCAGCCAGGTCGAGAGCGACGCGTTTCAGGTCGAAGTCAACCAACGCTTCCCGGTCTTCTTCTCGGAGAAGCGGCCCTTCTTCATGGAGGGCGCCGGGCTCTTCAACCTCGCCGGCGTCGGTGATGGCGACGGCAACATGATCTCGTCGGTGCACACGCGCCGCATCATCGATCCGATCGTCGGCGGCAAGGTGACCGGATCGGTCGGCCGCACCACCTTCGGCGTGCTCACCGCCGTCGATCAGGCGGCGGGGCGCGACCTCGAGGCCGGCGATCCGCTCGACGGCCGGAACAAGGTGTTCAGCATCGGTCGGGCCCAGATGGCGCTGCCATCGCCGGGCAGCTTCGCTGGCGCGATTCTGTCGACGACGGCACAGGGGCCGGCGTCGAACGTCGTCGCCGGTGCCGACCTCAGCCTGCGCAAGCGCGGCTCGTCGCTGCAGATGACCGGCATGGCGCTCTACTCGTCGGCGACGGCCGCCGACGGCCGCCATACCGAGGGCTTGGCGACGCTGTGGACCGGGGGCATGAGCAGCCGCCGCTACGACGCCTCCGGCCAGGTCGAGCACTACGACCGCGATTTCCAGATGGACTCGGCGTTCTACAACCGGACCGGCTTCACCAGCGGGTCGGGCTTCGGGGCGCTCAGCTTCTATCCGTCCTCGAAGAGCCGCTTCGCGTTCGTCAAGCGCGTCGTGCCGTTCATGTTCTGGCAGGGCGGGCAGGATCGCGTCCAGAACGGCTCCGACCTGTTGGCGGTGCAGGGCCTGCGTGTGCACATGGCGCGGCAGGGCTTCTTCCGCGTCGACTACGTCGGCGGCCACGAGCCGTGGGTCGGCGAGCGCTTCCAGCGCGGTCGCTGGCGCGCCTCCGGCAACGCCCAGGTCTTCCGCTGGCTGCGGACCGGCGGCAACGTCAACGCCGGCTACGCGACCTACTACGACGAGGCCGATCCGTTCCAGGGCCGCTCGAACGCCGTCTCGGCGTTCGCGACGATCCAGCCGAACGCGCGGCTCTCGCAGCAGGTCGAATGGCAGCGCATCGACTTCAACCGCGCCGACACGCGCGCCGACGTCTACGACCTGGTGATCGTCAACTCGCGGACGACCTACCAGTTCTCGCGACGCCTCTACGCCCGCGTCATCGCGCAGTACGATACGTCGTCACACCGGCTGCTGTTCGACGCGCTCGGGTCATACGAACTCCGGCCGGGCACCGTCTTCTTCGCCGGCTACGGCGCGCTGCGCGAGCGCCGTGCCTACGACGGCGGTGAGTGGCGGACGGACGAGCTCAGCCCGCTGCGCGAGTCACGCCGCGGGCTGTTCCTCAAAGCGTCCTACTTGTATCGGTTCTAGCAGCCCGTGGTGAAAGTGCCGCGGGACCTTCACCACGGGCTGCTAGGCGTCGCCGCGAGCGACGGCGGCCTCGATCTCGTCGAGCGACCGGGGGTTGGCGACGACCATCCGGTTAGGCACCGGGCGGCCGTTGATCAGCTGCGTCACCGCGATCTCCATCGACTTGCCGCTCCGGGTGCGGGGCAGTTCGCTGATTTGGAGGATTCGCTTGGGCACGTGGCGCGGGCTCTCCTCGGTGCGGATCGTTCGCTGGATCCGGGCGACCAGCGCGTCGTCCAAGGTCGACCCGGCGCGCAGCACGACGAAGAGCCAGATCACATCGTCATCACCCTCGCGCTTGCCGACGGCCAGGCCCTCGACGATCTCCGGCATGGTTTCGAGGGGCCGGTAGATTTCGGCGGTGCCGATGCGGACGCCGCCCGGGTTGAGGGTGGCGTCGCTGCGTCCGTAGACGACGATGCCGTGCCGCGGCGTGATCTCGATGAGATCGCCGTGCCTCCAGACGCCGGGGAAGCGCTCGAAATAGGCCGCGTGATAGCGCGAGCCGTCGGCGTCGCCCCAGAAGCGCAGCGGCATCGACGGCAGCGGTTGCCGGCACACCAGTTCGCCCGGCCGGCCGTCGACTGGCTGGCCGTCCTCGTCGAACGCCGCAAGATCGACACCCAGTCCAGGTCCCTGGATCTCGCCGGCGTAGACCGGCTCGGTCGGCACTCCGAGCATGAAGCAGCCGACGATGTCGGTGCCGCCCGAGATGCTGGCGAGGTGAACGTCGGCCTTCACGTCGCGGTAGACCCACTCGAACCCGGTGCGGGCCAGCGGTGAGCCGGTCGAGAACACCGTCCGCAGCCGCTCGAGACGCTGCGCCTGCTTCGGCACGAGATCAGCGGCGCGGCAGCCGTGGATGAAGCGGGCGCTGGTGCCGAAGTGGGTCACGTCGAGGCGATCGACGGCGTCCCACAGCACGTCGAGGGTCGGATGCGACGGCGAGCCGTCGTAGAGCACGATGGTGGCGCCCTCGGCCAGCGCCGAGACCAGCCAGTTCCACATCATCCAGCCGCAGGTGGTGAAGTAGAGCAGGCGGTCGCCTGGTCCGACGTCGCCGTGCAGCCGCAATTCCTTGTGGTGGGTGAGGAGGACGCCGCCGGCCCGATGCACCAGGGCCTTCGGGAGGCCGGTCGTGCCCGACGAATACAGCACCGCCAGCGGGTGATCGAAGGGCAGTTGGATCGGCACGAGCGGCGACCACGCGGCGGGGAGCCAGTCGGCCCAGGCGATGCTGTCGACGCCGCCGATCGCGCCGCCGAGCAGGACCAGGCGCGGGGACCCCGGCAGCCGACCGATCAGGTCGGTGACGACCGTGCCCGTGTCGAAGCGCTTGCCGTTGTAGGGATACGACGCGGACGCGAGCAGCAGCTTCGGCGCGATCTGGTGGAAGCGCGCGTAGGCGGCGTCGGCGCCGAAGTCCGGCGAGCAGGACGAGAAGATCGCGCCCCGCGCCGCGCAGGCGAGATGCAGGATCACCGCTTCGGGGACGTTGGCCACGAAGGCGGCGACGGTATCGCCGGCGCCGACCCCGTCGCGGGCCAGCGCGGCCGCGGCCCGTCCGACGCTCAGGCGCAGTTCGCCGCGCGAGATCACGCGATCCTCGGCCGCCTCGGTGGTGGCGATGATCGCCGGGGCATCCGCCGCGGTGCCTCGTCCGGCGAGCAGAGCCTCGGCGTAATTCAGGGTCACGTCGGCGAACCAGGCGGTCGCCGGCATCGGCGCGCCGTCGTGCGCGGCGTCGCTGTGTCCGCGGTGCGGCAGCCCGCTCTCGCGCAGGCACGTCCGCCAGAACGCGTCGGGCTCGGCGACCGACCAGGCGTGGAGTGCCCAGTAGTCGTCGAGCGGACGCCCGGCCGCGGTGGCCGCGGCGCGGGCGAAGGCGGCGAGGTGTGTCGCCGCCGCCCGGTCGGGCGACGGCGTCCAGAGTGGGGTCATCGCGGGCGCCGTCCTTGGCGTCCCCGGGGACGGTCGATGCGGTGAATCACTGTTCCAGGGGGGCGTCACGGACGCCCGGGCGCACCGTGACGGTCGTGCTCGAGCTGGCCAGTACTTTGCGGTTGCGCTTGAGGCGCAGTTGGACGCGATAACGGCCGCCGCTGTGGAACGTGTGCTCGGCACTGAAGACGCGCTTCACGTTGCTGACGCCGGCCTCGTACGGCTCGCATTCGTTCGACTCTTCCGATTCGGTGAGGTCGCCCCAGTCCCATTCGATGGTGGCGCAGTAGAACTCGGCCGTCCGCTCGTCGGGCAGCTTGAGCTCGGCGATGGCGCGGATGCGAGACGGCGCGAAGCTGACGACCGGCGTGATGCGCAGGTCGATCGACAGCTTCTTCGGCTTGTCGCTCTCCGCCGCTTGCGGCGCCGGAGGTTCGGCGAGCAGCGGCGGCGAGGTGACTGCCAGCGCGGCGGCCAGGCCGAATGCGTGGGCCGACATCCGGTACGACGACATGGTCAATCCTGTTCTTGGGCGTAGGATGGCCCGCCCATCTTACCCCCGTTGGTGGCGGCGTCCCTCGCGCCCGGAGCGCAGAACCGTATAATCCGTGGCGTGTCCCAGACCTCCGCTGTGCTCCTGTCGGTCGTCGCCGGTCCCCCGTCGGACCTCGCCACCGACGTGCTCGTCACTTTCGTCGGCGAGGGCGCCGGCCCCGACGCCCGCATCGATCGGGCGACCGGCGGCGCGCTCGCATCCCTGCTCGGTGGCGCCGAACTGCGACGCAAGGCCTTCGAGATCGCCTGGCTGCCGGTGGTGCCGCGCGGCGCCCAGGCCACCCGCGTCCTGCTCGTCGGCAGCGGCCGCGCCGTCGACCTGACGCCCGAGCGCTGGCGCCGGCTCGGTATCGTCGCCGGCCTGGCCGTCCGTCAGCGCCGCTTCGGCCGCCTGGCCTGCCTGGTTCCAGACGCCGACAGCCGTCCCGAGGTGCTGCAGGCGCTGGCAGAAGG
>JBDSLU010000324.1:0-5968 GCA_039916225.1 Vicinamibacteraceae bacterium | reverse complement strand
ACGTCGGCCGACGTCATCTGGGCGGCGGTTACGTCGAGGGCACGATGGCCGGCGAGGGCGATCGCGTAGTGGGCGGCGGCACGCACCGCGTCGGGCGGTGACTCGGGCGCCTGCGACGCGCGGAGCCCGGCCGACACCGAGCGCACCGCGGCCAGGCCGCGCGCATCGAGCCGCCGGCGCGCGAGCTCGGCGGCGAAGGGACTGCGGCAGATGTTGCCCTGGCAGAGGAAGAGCAGTTCGCGGGGCGTCGCCGGGAGCGGTGGGTTGGCCGTCGACCGGCCGCGCCACCACCAGCGGCCGGCGATCAGCGGCGCCTTGAGGCGACGGACGAGGGGATGGCGGAGGACGGCGCCGATCACCCGCACCGGTAACGGCGCAGAGCGCCGGGCCGGCGTCGGGCTGGTCGACGCGCTCACGGCGCGCCCAGGTGCGAGGCGAGCCGGGGGACGGCGTATCGGCTCAGCTCGGTGTAGCCGGCCGGCGTGATGTGGCTGCCGTCGGCGTTGGCGAACGCCTTGCGGCGCCAGTTGGCTTCGTCGGACACCGCCGGCTGAAGGTCGAGGAGCAGCAGCCGTTCGCGGCCGGCGTAGTCGCGGAGCCACTGGTTACCGGCCAGGACGTGTTTGTTGATGTAGCCCTGGTAGCCCTCCTTGCCGGTGAGCCACCCGACCAGAGACCCGAACGTGTCCGACCACGTGTCGCGCCCGCGGATGGTCACTTCCGTGGCGAGGATTGGCTCGATGCCCTGGGCTCGCGCCGCCTCGACCATCGCCGTCATGCTGGACTGGAGGCGCGCCATCGTCGCCGCCATCTGATCCGGCTTCGACCGGAAGATGTCGTTGATGAAGCCCCAGACGACGACCGCTCGCGGTTGCTCGGCGGTGACGTCGCGCTCGAAGCGGGCCAGCAGCTCCCACGACTGCTGGCCCTCGACGCCCTTGTTGACGAGGCGCCGGCCGGGAATGGTCGGCGCCCATCCCTTCGCATACGAGGCGCCGAGGAGGACGACGGGACCGGTGGGGAAGCGAGGCGAGGTCATGGGTGTCTTCGACGGCAAGGCCGGTGCGGCCGTAGGGGATTGGGGCTCGGGTCCGTCCTCGCGGCTGGCGGCGTGGACCACGGTGGCGCGGGTGAAGCGTCCCTCCATCCAGTAATAGGCGAGCGCGACGGCTTCGCGGGCGCCCATGCTGAGCATCGTCATGTTGTCGGAAATCGAATCCGGCGTCGGCACGGCGGCCCGCTCGACCCGGTAGCCGAACTGCTCGAAGCAGGCCTCCGCCCGCATCATGTGCAGCCGGTCGGTGACCAGGACGATGCGCCGCACGCCCAGCTTCCGCAGCATCGGGTCGGTGCGCTGCGCGTTCTCCCAGGTCGTCGTGGCTGCGGTCTCGACCAGGATGCGATCCCGGGGAACGCCGAGCTGCACCGCAAGTGCCGCCATGACGTCGGCGACCGCGCAGGGAAGACCGGTCGGCCGGCTTCCCGAGAAGACGATGATCGGCGCCCGCCCTTCCACGAACGCCCGACGGGCCAGCAGGACGCGCCTGACGGCGAACACGTTGGGCGAGCAGGCCTGGCTGACGCCGGCCCCCGGCACCACGATCGCGTCGCCCGACCCCGGCGTGTCGCTGATGATGAGCGGCCCGACCAGAAGGTCGGCCAAGGTCGTGTTGTTGATCGTGTAGCGCAGCGCGACGGTGGCCAGCACCCCGCAGAACACGCCGACCAGGAAATTGCGGCGGGGGAACGCGGTGATCGAGGCGCGCAGCGAACGCAGAAATGTGAAGGGGAAGAGCGTCATGCCGATGTCGAGCCGTGGCCGGCGCCGGGCGCCGCCTGCGTGTGAGGGTAGCATCGCCCATGTCCTGCTGCACGGCGCGGCGCAGCGGGGCACCGACTGTCACGGCGGTCGCGGGTTCGGCCGGCTCGGCCGGTTGACGCGACGGGGAGACGCCGGTAGGGTGTGAACGGGGGAGTCGCGCTCGAGTCCCGTCACGGCCGACCATCTGACCGCCGGAGATCACCATGAGACTGCCCATCCGGCGGGGATCGATCCTCGTCGCCTTGTCGTTGGTGGCCGCGTGCTCGAAGAGCCCGCAGGCCTCACTCGAGGCCGCCAACCAATACAGCAAAGACGGCAAGGACCGCGAAGCGATCATCGAGTACCGGAACGCCATCCAGGGCGATCCGTCGCTGGCCGAGGCCCATCTCAAGCTGGGCGAGGCGTACGTCCGGCTCGGTGACGGCCAGCACGCCCTCCAGTCGCTGGCCCGCGCGGCCGACTTGAAGCCGCGCGACATCGGTGCCCAGCTCAAGTCTGGTGGCCTGCTGCTGATGGCCGGCCAGTTCCAGGACGCTCGCGCCCGAGCCGAGAAGGCCCTGGCCATCGACCCCAAGAGCGTCGACGCCCTGGTGTTGCAGGCGAACGCACTGGCTGGCCTGAAGGATCTCGACGCCGCAGTCGGGCAGCTGGAGAGCGCCATCAGCCTCGAGCCGCGCGCCGTCAGCTACGCCAACCTCGGCGCCCTCCAGCTCGTGCGTGGTCGGCCGGACGAAGCGGAGTCCGCGTTCCGGAAGGCCGTCCAGGTCGACCCCAAATCGGCGACCGCCCACTTGGCCCTCGCCAACTTCTTCTGGTCGACCGGTCGCTTCAAGGACGCCGAGGCCTCGCTCGCGGCGGCGCACGCCATCGATCCGAAAGACGCCAGGACCAATCGCGCCCTGGCGGTCTTCTACCTCGGGTCCGGCCGGCCCAAGGACGCCGAACCGCATCTCCGTCAAGTCGTCGAGGTCACCAAGAGCGTGACCGCCCACCTCGAGCTCGCCAGCTTCTACCTGAGTGACAACCGCGTCGCCGAGGCCGTGAAGGTGCTGGAGACCCTGGCCACGAAGCCGGAAGCCTGGGCGGTTGCCCGGACCCGGCTGGCGGCCGTCCGGTCGTCGGAAGGCAAGACGGCCGAGGCACTCGCGCTCGTCGACGAGGTGCTGGCCAAGAACCCGAAGAACGTGGAGGCGCTCCTCACGAAGGGCCGGGTGCAACTGTCGCAAGGACAGGTCGACGAAGCCGCCAAGCAGGCTGCGGCCGCCCTGGCCGCCGACCCACAGAGCACCGAGGCGCATTACCTGAACGGCTCGATCCAGGCCGTCCGCACCGACATCGACGGCGCCGTCAAATCGTTCAACGAGGTGCTGCGGCTCAACCCGAAGGCCGCGGCTGCGCAGTTGCAGCTGGCGCGGCTGGAGCTGGCTCGCGGGGCGCCGGGCGCGTCCGTGCAGATGGCCGATCAGGCCGTGCGCAACGACCCGCGCAACCCGGTCGCGCACCTGATGCTCGCCCGGGCGCATCTCGCGTCGCGCAACACGAACCAGGCGGGCGTGGAACTCAAGACGCTGGTCGACGCGTTCCCCGAGGCGGCGCCGGTGCACGCCCAGATCGGTCAGCTGCGGCTGATGGAGAACAACCGGCCGGCGGCGCGGGCCGCGTTCGAGAAGGCGCTCTCGCTCGACCCGCGCTCGGTCGATGCCATGACCGGGCTCGTCGCCCTGGAACTGGCCGAGAAGAAGGTGCCCCAGGCGCGGGCGCGGCTCGACGCCCGGCTGGCCCAGGATCCCGAGGATGCACAACTGCTGGTGCTGGCGGCGCGGGCCGCGCTCGTCGGCGCCGATCCCGCCGCCGCCGAGAAGTACCTCCGCAAGGCGGTCACCGCCGACACGCGCAACTTCTCGGCGTATGCGCTCCTCGGTCAGCTCTACCTGTCGCAGCGCAAGATGGATGCGGCGCTGGCCGAGTTCGACCAGATCGCCGCCCGGTTGCCACGACCGATTGCCGCGGAGACGATGGCCGGCATGATCCTGCAGGCGCAGGGCCAGGCCGACAACGCCAAGAAGCGCTACGAGCGCGCCGTCCGGCTCGACCCGCGCGCCGCGGTGGCCGCCAACAACCTGGCCTGGCTTTACGCCGAGCGGAACGAGAACCTCGACGCCGCCCTGCAGCTCGCCCAGTCGGCCAAGGCGGAGCTCCCCGAGCTGTCCGAGATCAACGACACGCTCGGCTTCGTGTATCTGCAGAAGAAGCTACCCGATCTCGCCGTGGTGCCGCTGCGCGAGGCGGTGCAGAAGGAGCCGGGCAACCCGATATACCGGTACCGGCTGGGACTGGCCTACTCCCAATCGGGCCAGAACGAGCAGGCGCGTCAGGAACTGACCCGCGCGCTGGCGATCAAGGCCGATTTTCCGGGCGCGGACGAGGCCCGGCGCATCCTGAAGAACCTGGGATAGGATGCCGGCGGCGCCGTCGCCGCCGCCGACGGATGCACGTCGGCGCGCGAAGGCGCTTCGTGGATCCAGGAGGGACCCCGACTGACTGTCGCCATGACGGAAACGCCGTTCTTCTTCCCGAACGGGAGCTACAACCTGTTCGGCGTCTTTCACGAGCCGCCGGCACCCGCCTCGAAGTCAGCCTTCGTGTTCTGCCATCCGTGGGGCGAAGAGAAGTTGTGGGCCCATCGGGTGTTCGTGTCCTTCGCGCGCGCGCTGGCGGCGGATGGGCATCCCGTCCTCCGTTTCGACTTGATGGGCAACGGCGACAGTGACGGCGAGTTCTCGGACTCGACGCTGCAGACGGCGCTGTCCGACGTGCGCTGCGCGGTGCGCGAGGTCAGGCGCCGTACTGGTCAATCCACTGTCAGCCTGATGGGGCTCCGCCTGGGCGCGAGCATCGCCGCGATGATCGCCGACGAGACCCCGGACGTGGCCCATCTGATCCTGTGGGCGCCGATCGTCGACGGTGGACGCTACATGCAGGAACTGCTGCGCATCAACCTGACCACGCAGATGGCGTCCTACAAAGAGATCCGCCAGGATCGCGCCGCGCTGGTGGCCCAGATGCAGCAGGGACAGACGGTGAACATCGACGGCTACGAGCTGGCGCACCCGCAGTTCGCCGAAGTGAGCGGCATCAAGCTGGCCGGGTCGCGGACGTTTGCGGGGCCGTGTTTCCTGGCGCAGGTCGACCGGATGCCGGCCGCACGGATCCTCCCCGAGCTCGAACAGCTCGCCGCCGGCTACCCGCGGAGCACGCTGGTGTCGGTGCAGGAAGAGCCGTTCTGGAAGGAAATCCCGCGCTACTACGGCCAGGCGACGGCATTGTTCGCGTCCACGACCGAGTGGCTCCGGGCGCAATGATGGAACCGGTCCTGTCGATCGACGGTGCCCTGAGGGGGCAGCCGTGAGGGTGTTCGTGACCGATGGCGACAACCGCGCCACGCTGGCGGTGACGCGCTCGCTCGGGCGCGCCGGTCACATCGTCATCGTCGGCGAGAAGCGGAACCCGTCCCTGGCGCAGACCTCGCGCTACTGCGCCGGCCGCTGGCACTATCCCGATCCGGTGACCCAGGGCGAGGCCTTCGTCGACAGCGTCGTCGAGGCGATTCGCGAGCACCGCATCGACGTGCTGCTGCCGGTCGCCGACATCACGACGTTCCAGGTGGTGCGCAACCGGAGCCGCTTCGAAGCGAACTGCGCCGTACCGATTCCGAGCAGCGACGCGCTCGAACAGGCCGCCGACAAGGCGGGCCTGCTGGCCCGGGCCCAGCGCCTCGGCGTCCTCACGCCCCGCAGCGTGATCGTCGATCGGCCCGGCCCGCCGCCCGCCCACGACCTCGGCTTCCCGCTCGTGGTCAAGCCGCACCGTTCGCGCGTGGCCACGCCGAGCGGGTGGAAGTCCTGCGACGTGAGCTTCGCCAACGACGCCGACGCCCTGGTGCGGGAACTGACCCGGCGGCCGGCGCACGAGTTCCCGGTCATCCTCCAGGAGCGGATCGTCGGTCCCGGCGTCGGCGTGTTCGCCCACTACTATCGGGGCCGCGCCGTCACGCTGTTCTCGCACCGGCGGATTCGCGAGCGTCCACCCTGGGGTGGCCTCAGCGTCCTGTCGGAGAGCGTGCCGCTCGATCCCGAGGCTCGCGAC
>JBDSLU010000323.1:0-6635 GCA_039916225.1 Vicinamibacteraceae bacterium | reverse complement strand
CGGCCGCGGCGCCGGCGAAGTCGCCGTCGCGGGATCGATGAGCGTGAAGTTGAGGCCGAACGCGCCGCGGAAGTAGGCGCGTCCGAGGTAGAACCCTGGGCGGATCAGCCGCACTTCGTCGAAGATGTCCAGGCGCTCGGGACCGGCCAGCGCGTCCGGCACTTCCCGGTAGCCTTTGACCGTCGAGCCCTTCGAGTAGTCGATCACGATCGACTTGTGGGCCGCGTCGAAGCGGCTGGCGCCGCAGGACAGCTTGGCCGGAAACAGCAGCCACGTCGTCTTTCCCTCGAAGGTGACCGTGGGAATCGACTCCGCGTCCCGGATGATGGCCTTCAACACGGCCAGCTCCTCGATCCGGTTGCGCAGCGCGCCTTCCTCGCGGAAGAACATCTTGCCGCGCCACAACGCCTTGCCCAGGGCCTCGACGCGGACCACGGCCAGCTCCGCCAGCGTATCGCGCGGCACACCGGACAGCTCGCCGAGCCGGATGTCGCTCTTCGTGCCACGCGGAAAGAACAGGTCGCCGCGGAACGGGCCATCGGGGATCGGCCCGCTGTCCAGGCGCTGGTAGATCTGGTCGACCTGCGCCTGATCGAGGTGCTTGATCGTCTCCGGCGTCAGCGCGGCCCGCTCCGCGTCGGTGAGCGGGAACTCGCTGCGCAGCTTGGCGACGTCGGTACCCGGCGGCGCGAACTGGATGCGTGGCGGCGCCGTGGAGGCGCAGCCGGTGATGATGACGACGGCGGCCGCGAAGCAGGTGAGAGCGTGGATTCGTCGCATGGTGATACCTCGGTGGATCAGGCGCGGGAACGCGTGGCGGTGCTCGCGGCCGGCAGCCCGGCGTCGGCGGCGATGACGTCGGCGGCCTTCTCGCCGATCATCAGCACCGCGCTGGCGATGAAATGCCCGGGGATGCGCGGGAAGACCGAGGCGTCGACGACGCGAAGTCCCTGCACGCCGTGCACCTGGAACGTCGAGGACACGACGCCGGCAAGGGACGCCGGGCCGATCGCGCAGGTGCCGCAGGCATGGTGCCCCCACGCCTCTTTTCGCACGTGGGCGGCGATGGCGGCCGGATCGGCGACCTGCCGGCCCGGCACTTCCTCGGTGACGCCGATGCCGCGCGTCTTCAGCTCGTCGACGATTCGCCGGACGAACTCGACGCCGGCGACGACGGCTCGTAGATCGCCGCCGCTGGCGTCGCTGCCTTCCTCGAAGTAGCGGAAGTTGATGCGCGGGGGCTCGGCCGGATCGCGCGAGGCGAGCGTCAGGACGCCCGCCGTGTTGTTGGTCCGCGCCTTCAAGACGATCCACGACAGGGCGTTCAGCGAGGCGGGCAGCCGCTTGGTGTAGTTCGGCTCGTAGCCGCGGAAATCGGCCAGCAGTCCGTAGCAGAACAGGTCCGGCACCGGCGCCGCCGGGCTCGACCGCAGACACACCGAGAGCACTGCGCCGTTGGTCGTGTAGACGCCGTCGCGGCGATCCTTCCACTCGCGATACTGCGGATCGGTGTTGGTGAAGGTCGCGCCTTCGAGCGAGCGCCAGGCGGCGAACGGCATCTTGTTGACGACGGCGACCTCGTAGCGATCCTGCAGGTTTCGGCCGACGCGTGGCGCATCGACCAGGACGGGAATCTGCAAGTCTTCGAGGTGCTGGCGCGGCCCGATGCCGGACAGCATGAGCAGCTGCGGCGTGTTGAAGGTGCCGCCGGCGAGAATCACCTCGCGCTTGGCCAGCGCCTGCGTCGTCGGCGCGGCTGGCGCGGGATTGGGGTGGGCGCGATATTGCCGCGCTCCATCGCGATACTCGACGCCGATCGCACGCGTGCCGTCGAACAGGACGCGCGTCACCAGCGCGTGGGTCTTGATCACGAGCCGGTCGGGGAAGCGCCGCGCCACGTCGAGCAGGCGCTCGCGGACACCGACGCGCTGGTGCCCGTCCGTCGTCAGTGGCGTGTAGCGGATGCCGACGGCGTCCTCGGAGACGACCCGCCAGTCGTTCGGATCGGCCTGGCTCTCCCAGCGGGCGCGATCGATCGGCACCGCCAGCGCGCCCCAGGCGGCGCGCGCCGATCCGAGGAGCGTGCGGCGCAGATCGCGATCGCGCATCGCCGACTCCGGAATCGCCTTCTCCGTGGGCAGCCAGCCCGACCAGCCGTGGCGGCTGCGATTCCAGCCGAATTTCGCCTTGAAGCGCTCGAGCCGCCGGTGGCGGCAGTTCTCCAGGCGCTCGAAGTAGGCGCGCATGGCGTCGGACCGCCACGACGGGTCGCCGGTGAGGTCGGCGAGCTGATCCCAGTCCGAATTGAACGGATAGGTCAGGATCATCGCGTTGTGGGCGGTGCAGCCGCCGATGGCCGCGGCTCGCGGGTAGAGCACGCCGTCGACCGGCCGCCCGTCTGGAAGCGTGTCGATGTATTTCGAGTCACGCCGCTGCTGAGCGTCGTCGGCATAGTGGCGCACCACGAAGTCCCAGCGGATGCCGGCGTTCTCGGTCGACAAGCCATGAAACGCCGGCACGTCGTAGTCGTCCGGCATCGTGTCGGCCGTCGGCTGCAGCGGATTGCCGCCGCGCACGGTCCGCGGGTCGCCGCCGGCTTCGAGCACGAGCACGCGGTAGCCGCGTTCGGCGAGGCGCGCGGCCACCGTCCCACCACCGGCGCCCGATCCCACCACGATGTAGTCGGGCGGATCGTCGGCGGCGGCGGCGCGGCCGACCAGCGCCGAGAAGCCGATGCCGGCGAGCGCGGTCTTGACGAGCTCGCGGCGGAGAAATGACGGCAACGGATCCCCCAGGGTCAGAACGTCTTCAGGAACGCGATCAGCGCGCGCTTGTCGGCGTCCGACAGCGGCGACTCACCGGGCTGCCACGCCGTGCCGAAGTAGTGGCCCTTGTTGACGACCAGGTCCGGGCACTTGCTGAGCGACCACAGGCCATCCATGACGGCCGTGCTCTTGAAGATGTCGTTGCCGGCCTTCAGCTCCTTGATCATCGTGCGGATGACCACGCGGAGGCTCTCGTCGTGCGCCTTCTTCTCGGCGCCGGTCAGGTCGGCGCCCATCAGATCGGCATTCGACAGGAGCGAGACCGGGAAGCCCTTGGGAATCGGCCCGATCTCGATGCCGTCGGCGCTGATCAGCGGCTTCAGCGGAGCCGGCACGTAGCCGCGCGGCACCCACAGCGAAGATTCCGACGTGGATCGATCGATTACACCGCCGCCCGGATCGTCCGGGTTGGTGAACATGGCGTCACGCCGGCGCTTCTCGGGCCACAGCATCTGCTCGATCGAGCGCTCGAACACGCTGACGCGGGCCTCGACCGACGGGCTCGGATCGAAGGGGCCGACCGTATTGTTCTGCAGATACGGACCGGTCGACCACAGGCTGACCAGCGAAGCCGGCCGGGTGAAGCCGCGACCGCCCCCGGGAACCACGAAATCACGCTCGGCGCCGGTGACCGGATGCCGCACCTTGACCGTGCCCACCGACGGCAGCGACTTGTAGGACGACGACGAGAAGTTGTCCCAGATGTTGTCCTTGATCGCGTTGGTGGCGATCGGACTGCAGAGATTGGTGGCCAGCAAGGTGACAGGCACGCGCAACTCGGTGGACAGGTAGTTGTCGTCGAGGAAGGCCGGATCGAGCACCTTGGCCCGCATCGCCTGCTTGAACGCAGGGGTCTGGGTGTAGGTCCAGTACTTGTTCCAGTTCTCGAGATAGGCGGGGCCGTTCTGCTCGAGATGGATGTCGGGCGGCAGATCGACCGGCTTGCTCGAGTGGCAACGTGCGCAATAGTCGGAGAAAACCTCCTTGCCGCGAGTCAGCGTGGCCGCGTCTTCGGTGAGGTGCGCCGGGCCGCCGGGCGCGTCCTTCAGGCGATGCGCGCCCGACGCCTTCACCAGGAACTGCGCCATGTACATCGTCTGCTGCTCGGTCGCCTGCCAGTAGGCCGAGTTCTTCCTGGCAGTCGCGATCGGAATCGGCGAGATCGCCTGCCCGCCGATGATCGGTCGGAAGTGCAGCAGCCATTCCTCGCTGAACAGACCGATGTTCAGGTAGACACGATTGAGCGCGCCGAGCGCGCCGACCGAATCGGAGCCGTCCTTCAGCACGCGCGGCGTGTAGACGGTGTCCGGCTTCTCGAAGAGCTGCGCCAGCGGATGCCCGGCCGGCACGAAATCGTTGAACTGGCGGTTGTCCAGCTCGCCGCCGGCCAGCTTTTCCTTCGCCCATCTGCGTCCGTGCAACAGCCGCGGCCCGACCAGGTAGACCGCGTTCATCGTTCGCGGATTGTTGATGTTGTCGGTGCTGACGAGCGACGTATCGAGCGTTCCCGGCCGGGAGGTGATGAACAGCTGCTTGAAGAAGCTCTTCGGATTGGCGTCGGCCTGCCAGTTGAAGATGCGATCGACCCAGAAGTACTGCGCGCCAACCGTCGACGACAGGTTGCGCCATTCCGGATTCTCCGGATCGACGGGCGGCCGCACCGGATCCGGCCCGACGTGGCAGAAGCCGCACGACATGCCAACGCGGTACGGCTTCACCAGGTCGCGCTGAAAGTAGTAGTCGGGATCGTTGTAGTAGCGCTCCGAGTTCCAGCGCTTGCGCGCCTTCTCGTCGAACTCGGGGTTCGGGAAGAGCCGCAGGCCGATGACCCCGGTCGGTTCGCCGTAGTAGGAGCCGACCGGCATCGTCTTGCCGCGCGCGCCGACCTTCACGCCCGCGTAGCTGGCTTCGCTGGCAAACGGATCCGGCGGGCAGGCCGGGTCGCGGACGTCGAGCCACAGGCCATAGCGGTTCGGGTCCGGCCCGGTGGCCTCCTTGTAGCAGGGCTCGTTGACCAGGCCGAGGAACTTGAACCGGTTGTGCCGCCCGTAGCCGAGCTTGGGGTGCGACGACGCCGTCTTCAGCAGGTCGAAGGTGCCGAGGGTGCTGACCGAGATCGTGTCCCAGAAGCGGTCGTTGCCGCCGGTCCACACGATCCACATGTTGCGGCCCTGGATCTCCTCCTTGGACAGGGGGAGCGCGCCGTCCATGTCGTGGAAGTAGTCCTCGGCCGCGGCTGGAAAGCTCGCCGGCGGCCGCCCCGCCTTCGAGGCCTCATCGAGCACGTGACCGGGGCGTCCCGGCTGGCCACAAGCCGCGGCGATCAATGCGGCCAGTTGCAGGCTCACCACGACGTGCCACGCGCGGATCCGGTTCGACATAGCTGACGCTCCGAGAACAGCCATCCCCAAAAGGGGGACGAGAGAGGGATGGCGACGCTTCTATTAACGGGGCGTCGCCGGAAACCGCACAGTCCCGGCCGCCTCCATCTCATGCGCAGTCATCCCGCACTTGGGACACGCGTCCGCGTCGGTGGTCGGCTGCTGGCTCGAGGCAACGACGATCATCCGCCGATCTTGATGCGAAGCGTTTCGGAATTGGCGAACACGATACCGGCCTCACGGCCGCGGCGGACGTCGACGGCGATGGAGGCACCGGTGGGAGCGTCGAAATTGGCTGCAGCCGACGCTGGCACACGCACGCGCAGGGTCGCTCCCTCGGCTGTCTCGAGCAGGTTTGGATAGGCTTTGCCATCCTCGCCCTTCGCGTCGGTGATGCGCTCGACGCGGACCACCAGTTCGCCGTAGTCGTCGGCGTCCTTCGGCGGCGTCCACTTCTCGACGCGACCGACCACGTGCGACCAGTTCTCCTTGACCTGCATGCTCAGCGCGTCGCCTTCGTCGTCCGGCGCGCCTTCTTCGCCGGCCCCGGCTGCTTGGTCTTCTTGGTCTTCTTGGCCTTCTTGGCCGGCTTGGCCTTCTTGGCCGGCTTGCCCTTCTTGGTCGGCTTGCCCTTCTTCGCCTTGCGCGTCGCCGGTGTCGGCGGCGGCGGCGCGACGTGCAGCGGGCACGACACCGAGACCTTGGCTTTCATCGACGTGCCCGACTTGACGATGCCGGTGAGCGACACGCAGGTCTCGAGGCCGCTGTAGGCCAGCGAGTTCGGGATCGTCGTGGCGGTGAGGTTGGTATTGCCCGACGTGCCGGGAAAGGGATCGCCGGCGTCGCCGCGGTTGGTGCCGTCCTTGAGGTGGGTTCGGCCGTCCGCCTCGATCAGCTTCACCTTGGGATGGTGCTCGTTGTCGTTGCCCTCGACCGAATCGTCGATGTGGTAGACGAGCAGTCCCTCGCCGGGCAGCTTGACGTCGTACTTGGTATTGGCACGGTGCTCGACGAGGAAATATTCCTGGGCGTCGATGCCGTCCTTCCACAGCCGATAGACCTTCTTGCCGGTCTTGACCTCGGCGATGGTCAGCGAGCCAGACGTCGTCCGGTTCACCGTCGTGACCCAGTCCTGGGATACCTTGCACCACGCCGACGGATGCGCGGGAATCTCGCCGTCGCCATTCCAGCTGCCGCCGGCCATCAGGCACCAGTTGCCGAGGCCTGAGCTCGATTCATCGGTGTCGTAGAGATCCGGCCAGCCGAAGAGCAGGTGCCCGAGCTCGTGGGCGCAGACGCCGATCCTGCAGTCTTCGGGCACGGTCAGGTAGGCGAACACCTTGGTGCCATCGGCGTTCAGCGCGCCGCCGCCGAACACCCACTTGTGCGACCAGATGTCGTTGCCGTCGAGCGTCTCTTCGGCGCCGCG
>JBDSLU010000322.1:0-6665 GCA_039916225.1 Vicinamibacteraceae bacterium | reverse complement strand
TTCGGGTCAACCTCCAACTTTCAATCGCCAACGCCCAACCTTCGCCGGCTGGCTGGTTGGAGATTGGGCGTTGGGCATTCCCTTGGAATTTGGCTCTTGGCTCTTGGCAGTTGGCTATTGCAGTTGGAGATTCGAAGCCTAGCCCGCCAATCGGCCGAAGCCGAAGATGGCGTCGCCCGGCTCGGGCTCGCCCTGGTACTGGCGGAGGACGATGCGGGCGGCCAGCCACGCCCCGGCGAGTCCGGTGGCGCCGAGGCCCAGCGCGAAGAGATGGTGCGGGAAGTTACGGTGCGCGCCGGCTATCAGCAGGCCGTCGCGGCCGGCCACGCGGACCGCTGTCCAGGCGTAGGCCGGCTGGATGCCGGAGACGGCCGGGTGGCGCAGCGACCATTCGTACATCAGCTGACCGGTGCGCTGGACGAGCGTCTGGTCGGCGAGGCGGGCCGGCACCGGCGGCTGATCGCCGCCCTGGATGACCACCCGCCCGCCGTTGGTCAGGGCGGCCACCAGCGGCACTCCGGCGGAGCGGACGATCGCCTCCGCCGGCAGCGCGCGGCGCATGGCGGCCGGCAGTTCCTCGGTCACCACTACGTAGGTGTGGTCGACGCGAACATGCCGCTGGAGGGCGGCGACGAGCGGACGCGGTGCGCCGGTCGCCAGCACGACCGCCTTGGCGCGGACGACGCCCTTCGCCGTGACGACCTCGACGCCGATCCGCGTGTGGCGCACTTTGGTCGCCGGCGACTGCTCGAAGAGCCGGGCTCCGGCCGACGTCGCCGCGTCGACCAGGGCGCGCGACGTCTGCCAGGGGTCGATGAGGCCCTCGCTCCGGGTCTTCAGCGCGCCCCGGACCAGGTCGGCGCCGCTCTCGCTCGCCGCCCGGCGCGCCGGTAGCCACACCGCGTCCAGGCCGGCGGTGGTCCGGCCGGCGCGTTCGCGCTCGAGGACGGCCGCATCGGCCGGCGTCGCCGCGATGACCAAGCTCTCGCGCGGTTCGGGGGCCAGTTTCGGACCGAGCCGCCGCAGGAAGGCGGCCACGTCGAGCGCCGCCCGGCGCGTTGCCTCGTAGGCGCGGCGCGCTTCCTTGAGACCGAGCGCCGCCTGCAAGTGGAGGAAGTCGACGCCTGGCGTTTCGAGCAGCCAGCCGGCGTCGAGCGACGCCCGATCGCCGACGCGCTCGGCTTCGAGCACGACCACCGGGACGCCGGCGCGCGCGAACAGGCACGCCGTCAGGCAGCCGGTGAGCCCGCCGCCGACGATGACCACGTCGGTCTCGAGGTCGCTGGTGAGGCGCTGGGCCGGCGCCGGACGGCGGCCGACGCGGTCGAGCCAGTACGACGTGCCGTAGGCCGTCTCACGCGGACGGGCGGTCGGCGCCGGGCGGACCGCCTTCGCGGTGCTGGACCGGCTGCTCACGTCCCCATCTTGCCGACGGCCCGCCGCATCGCCTGGCTGGTCGCGGCGCAGGCGGCGTCGTCATCGAGGGCGTTCAACGCCGCGTGGAAGGGTTCGGCGCGCACCGGGCCGTCGTAGGCGATACGGGCCAGCGCGGCCACACTCGACGAGGCGAGGAAATCGCGACGGGTCAAGACCCGGACAGCTTACCTCAGCGCCCCGCGCGCGCTTTAAGGGCCCGTCAGGGAATAACTGAGACACTCTGGCCGTCGATGCATCCCGCCTCGCGGCGTTGCTCGTCGGTCACATGCCCCGGCATGCTTCCTCCTCGCGCCTTGCGATCCGAGCGCCTCGACGCCCAGTAGATGCTCACTTATTCCCTGACGGGCCCTTACTGGCGGCGCGGCATGACCAGCAGGACGTCGCTGACCGTGCGGGCACCGGTGGGATCCGAGGGGTGATTCACGATGTTGCCCGCGATGACCATCGTCGTGGACCCGCCACCGTCGAGGTTGAGTGCGTCGGTCAGACCGATGCGCCTGGCCAGGCGCTGGAGCTCGACCATCGTCATCCCGGCGCTCGTGTCCGGCTGGCGGCCATCGACCGTCACGAGCCAGGCGAAGCCGGCCCGATCGATGCCGAACATCGTGCGCGGATGGCGGCCGAGGAACCCGCTGGCCAGGTGCTCCACGTCCCAGTCGCGGACGTCGGCGTTGCCGCGCCGCAGCAGGCCGGCGCCGCTGACCACGTCGGCCGCCGACCGCCAGCGATCCGCCGCCTGACCGCTGCCCGGCTTCCACGTCTCGCGGACCGTGACCTTGTCGCCCGGCGACAGGCGATCGAGCGGAGCCGGCGTCGTCAGGCCGCCGTAGGAGAGCACCAGCCCGCGACGCGGGATCGGCGTCTTGCCGACGTGCCATCGCCGGTCCTTGACGACATACCCGGCGCCACTCGGCAGCGGCTCGAGCACCCACTCCGTGCCGGTCGGCGCGGTGTCGCTGTGCGGGCCGTAGCGCGGTGTGTACAGCATCAGCGCGCCCACGGCACGGGTCGTATCGACGCCGTCGATGGCGATGCTCCCGCCGCGCTCGAGCACGGCGGTGATGCTGACGCCGGCCCGATCGAAGAGCCACGCCGCCTTGCCGCGCCGGCCATCCTGAACCAGCGCGGCCGCGGCCCGACCGAGCGTGCCGTCGCTGACCAGTTGTCCGTCGACGCGGAGCGGCCCGACCGGATCGCCGTTGTGCAGCGCGAAGAAGCCGGCGTTGACCGCCGCGATCGCCTGCCGCCGCCGTGCCGCCGACAGCACCGTGGCCCGGCCCTGTCGATCGCCGAGCGCCAGGTCGGTCGTCAAGTCGACCTGGGCGAGGTCGAGCCGGAGCAACTGGACCGCAATCGGTGCCTGCGGATCGAGCAACGTCGGGTCGGTGAGGGTGAAGTGCAGGACTCCGGGCGCGATCGGTCGGCCGGCGCCGACACCGGGCACGGTCTCCTGCGCGGCTGGAGCGAGGGCCACCGCGACGAGCAGCGTGATGAGCCTGATGCAGGCGTGCAACATGCGCTTACCGTCCTACTATATGGGGATGATGCCGGCCACGCTCCCGATCGGACCGACGATGGACGAGGTGACGGAAGCAGCGCGCCGGCTCAAGCCGCACGCCTACCGCACGCCGGTGCTGCACTCCTCGTCCCTCGACGCGCGCGCCGGCGGCGCCGTGTTCCTGAAATGCGAGAACCTCCAGCACGTCGGCGCCTTCAAGTTCCGCGGCGCACTGAACGCCATCTCGGCGCTCCCCCAGGACGTGCGGGCCCGGGGCATCGTTGCCTACTCATCCGGCAATCACGCCCAGGCCGTGGCGCGCGTCGGCCAGCTGCTCGGCGTGCGTACGACCATCGTGATGCCGATCGACGCGCCGGCGATCAAGCGGGAGGCGACGGCGGCGTTCGGCGCCACGGTGGTGCTCTACGATCCGGCCACCGAGTCGCGCGAGGCGATCGCCGACGAGCTACTGAAGCAAGGCGGCGCCACGCTGATCCCGCCCTTCGATCATCGCGACGTGATCGCCGGCCAGGCCACGGCGATCCTCGAGCTACACGAGGAGATCACCGCGCTCGACGCGGTGGTGGTGCCGTGCGGCGGCGGCGGGCTGCTCTCGGGCACGGGGATCGTGACCAAGGCGCTCGCCCCGGGCTGCAAGGTGATCGGCGTCGAGCCCGAGCTCGGCGACGACGCGACGCGTTCCTTCCGGACCAAGACCCTGCAGACGGTGCGCAACCCGGCGACCATCGCCGACGGCACGCGGACGTCGTCGCTGGGCGCGCTGACCTTTCCGCTCGTGCTGGCGTACGTCGACGACATGCAGACGGTGTCCGAGGCCGCGATCATCGAGGCGGTCCGGCTCCTCTTCTACCGCTTGAAGCTCGTCGTCGAGCCGTCAGGCGCGCTCGGCGTGGCAGCGTTGCTGTCCGGCGCGATCACCGGCTACAACCGGATCGGCGTGGTCCTGTCCGGCGGCAACATCGACGGATCGACGATGGCGGCGATCCTGTCCGCCGAGACGTCCGTGGCCAAGTCGGCGCACGCTTAGGCGGTTTCACCGCCAACTTCCGACTGCCAAGCTCCAACTTCCAACCTCCAACTTCCGACGGCCAACTCCCAACACGCTGTCGGAGTTGGCAGTTGGCGTTTGGCTGTTGGCGCTTTAGAAGTTGGCGTTTGTCGGCTACTCAGCGCCCGAAGCCGGGCAGGAACGCGTAGATGCGGGCCTCGCCCCAGTGATCCGCCGAAACCGCCTCGAGATGGAACAGGGCGTTCCCCTCGAGGGCGGCGACGACCTGCACGTAGGCCTTCGGCGGGAAGAGGCCCTCGTGCACGATGATCCGCTGCACACCCATCTCGGTCAGGGCGCGCGTCGATTGCGCGCTCGGCAGCGTCCGCAACGCCTTGAGCAGCTCGATGTAGCGCTCCGAGTAGTGGCCGCTGTAGCCGTTGACCAGCGGCTGCCAGTGCCAGGTCGACGCGTACATATAGAACGGGTCGTGAAGCGGCAGCGCGTGCGGCAGCGGCACCGGCAGCTCCAGGGTCACCAGCTTCGGCTGGGCGGCGAGCCACTGGTGGACCGGCGACGGCTTGACCGGCAGCCGCTGCACGTCGAGCGGCCCGTTCGCGTACTCGAGCAGGACCAGGCCGATGGACGCGGCCGTCAACGCCGAGCCGATCCCGGGCCAGCGGCGGATCGCGCGAGCCAGGCCGAGTGAGGCCAGCACGCCGAGCGTCAGCTGCACCAGGATCCCCAGGCGCCCCGGCGCCCGCAGCGCCCGCAGCGCCGAGACGTGTTCGCGCATGAGCGTGAACGTCAGGCCGTTGGTGCCGAGCGCCATGTCTCCGGCGACGAGCAGAGACAGCCCGTAGGCGACCGCGGTCGCGGTCGCCGGTGGGACCAGCGCGGCGCCGGCGAGCACCACCGGCGTGAACCCGGTGAACAGCTCGGTCTCGCCTTCGCCTTCGTGCGGCAGGATGTCGCGATAGATCAGGCTGTCCGGCGAGACCGTGACGAAGCTGCCCAGGGTCGCGCTGTAGCGGCGCGTCTCGCCGAGCGAGCGATCGCCGACCTTGGCCCTGGCTTCGGCGTACGGCTGGGCGTAGGTCGCCGCGACGCCGGCGCCGATGACGGCGCCGCCGGTCAGGCCGATCAGCGCCGGCACGGCGATCCGCCCGCGCCGGGCGATCAGGGTGACGAGGCCCACCACCGCGAGGCCGATGGCCAGGAACATCGCGTAGTAGAGGCTCGACAACAGCTGGAGCAGCACCAGGCCGGCGCACAACAGGCCATCCCGCATCCGGCCGGTGTCGAGCAGGCGATGCCACGCCCAGAACGCCAGGGGCATCCACTGCGCCCACTGCAGCTCGAGGTGTTGCAGGTGCACGCGTCGATAGGTCGAGAAGGCGAAGACGAGGCCGGCGACGATCGCGGCGCGCCGGCTGCCCGAGAGTCGCGCCGCCAGCAGGTAGGCGAAGAACGCCGAGGTGACGATCCCGACCAGGCTCAGCGCGTTGGCGATGCCGTTCGGACCGGCGCCGAGGGCCACCAAAGGCGTCGCGATGAGGCCCTGCAGCAGCACCGCGTCGGAATACGCCAGGGTGTTGCGATCGGGCCAGAAGATGTTGCCATCGAAGAGCTGGCCGTCGAGGACGCGGCTCGGGTGCGCGAATTGGTGCGCCAGCCAACCCAGCCGCCACGCGGTGAATGGCGGATCGAAGTGCGCGGGCGCCAGCTCGGCCAGGTCGGTCGCGAGCGGCCACGTGAAAACGACACTGAGCAGTGTGTAAAGAAGGAAGACCCCGAGATGGACCATCCACGGCCGGCGTGACCATCCGGGACGAACCAACCACGTATTCATGCAGAAATGCGCAACATTCGCATCAGCATACGCAAGGCCGCTGCCACCAGCACGACCGGATCGATCGACACGCCGCTGTGCGAGCGGTTTGCATATAGTTGGATCGTGGTCACTCGGCTGTCTCCCCCGGCCGTATCGCGTCGAGCACTCGTCGGTCTGGCCGCCGGAGCGGCCAGCGCAGCCTTTGCCTCGAGCCGGACGGCGTCCGCGATGCGCCTTCCGTCGGTGCCGGCGGCTCCGCTCGAGCCTGCCCTCCCGGCGCGGCTGGTGCCCGGCGACGTGGTCGGCCTCGTCGATCCGGCGAGCGCGACCTGGGAGCCGATCGACATCGACATCGTCGAGGAGACGCTGACGGCGCTCGGCCTGATCGCGAAGCGTGGCGCGCACCTGCTCGATCGCCGCGGCTCGCTTGCCGGTGCCGACCGCGATCGCGCCGCCGACGTGATGGCGATGTTCACCGACCCCACGGTGAAGGCGGTGCTGCCCGTGCGGGGCGGCTGGGGGTGCGCGCGGATTCTGCCCCATCTCGACTTCGAGGCCATCAGGCGTAACCCCAAGGTGCTCATGGGTTATTCCGACCTGACGGCGCTGCTCCTTTCGATCCACGCTCGTACCGGACTCGTCACGTTCCACGGGCCGAACGGCGCCTCGAACTGGAACGCGACGTCGACCGACTTCTTCTCGCGGGTGGTGCTCAAGGGTGAGGCGGTGACGTTCACCAATCCACGCGACAAGGGCGAGACGCTCGCCCAGACCGAGTACCGCACCAAGACGATCACCCCGGGCGTCGCTCGCGGCCGTCTGCTCGGCGGCAACCTGTCGGTGCTGACGGCGCTGCTCGGCAGCCCGTACCTGCCGGACTTCCGCGA
>JBDSLU010000321.1:0-9369 GCA_039916225.1 Vicinamibacteraceae bacterium | reverse complement strand
AGTCGGCACGCTCAAAGGGCGGCCCGCGGCGGGCCCTGAGGGGGCCCGCCGCCACAATCAGAAGCCGACGCGCATGCCGAGTTCGATGCGGCGCGGCTCGGCCGAGGACAGCGCCTGGCCGAAGAACCTCGACGTCACCACGCCCGAGTAACTGCGGTAGTTGACCGTGTTGGTCAGGTTCGACACCTGGGCGAACACCTCGAAGTTGACCCGGCCGGCGTTGCCGCCCGGCCCGCCGCCGAAGCCGCCGCCACCCCCGCCGCCACCAGGCCCACGACCGCCGCCCCCGCCGCCGGGGCCGCCGCCGGGACCGCGGACGATGACCGGGCCGCCGCCGGGCCCGCCGGGACCCTGGTCGACGCCGCGCGGCTGGCCGACGCTCTTCTGCCAGCTGAGGCGCAGGTCGACGTTCAGCTGGCCGTCGCCGCGGGCGCTGTTCCGACCGACGCCGACCGGGCGATCGTTGATGACGCTGTCGCCGTTGTTGTCCTCGCCGGTGGTGATGTTGTACGGCGTGCCCGACTCGTAGCGCATGTTCAGGTTCGAGCGGAACCCGTACTTCAGCGGCACCGAGGCGAAGCCGAAGATGCGGTGCCGGACGTCGCCGCGGGCGGCGCCCCACTCGGCGGCGAGGTCGCCGCCGCTCATCGGCAGGCTGGTGGCGCTGTCGCCGTCGTTCATCGCCTTGGCCAGCCGGTAGTTGATGGTGCCGAAGATGCGCTTGGGCGCGTAGTTCAGGTTCATCGACAGGTCGATGCCCTGGCTCTTCGCCTCGCCGATGGCGTCGACGTAGGTGATGATCCCCAGGTCCGGGAACGGCACCACGCCGTTGACCCGGGCGTTGAGGTTGACCGCCCGGAATTCATCCGACGTGCGCTGCACGTAGTAGTTGCTGCGGAACTGCGCCCAGCTGGCGAAGGCGTGCTCGATGCCGAAGGACGCCCGGGTGATCTGCGGCATCACGAGGTCGGCGGCGACCTGCGTCACCGATGGCGGCAGCGTCGTCCCGCCGGTCACGTCGGCGCTCGGGTAGGTCGGGTTGCGCACGATGACGTCGGTCTGGTGCACGCCGTCGAGGCGCAGCGCCTGCTCGTAGAGGCTGTCCTCGTACCAGTCGTTGAACACGCCGAAGCCGCCGCGGACCGTCGTGCTGCCGCTCTTGAACGGCGTCCACGCGAAGCTGAGGCGCGGCGACAGGTTGATGTTGTCACCGAGGTGCGTCTGGGCCTCGTAGCGGATGCCGTAGCTCACCAGCAGATTCTTCTGCACGCGGAAGTCGTCCTGCAGGTAGGCGCCGACCTGGAACGACTTGTATTCGACCATCGGATCGCCGGTGCGCTGCGAGAACTGCAGCGCCTGGCCGGCCAGGAAGGCGTCCGCCGACGCAAAGGTGTAGGTGCCGTTGAAGTTGCGCGACTCGTCGCTGCGGTAGCTGCCGCCCTCGACCAGGATGCCCGCATGGAGCGCGTGCTTCTTGCCGAGCGTGAAATCCAGGTTGTCGGCGAACTCGAGGCTCTTCGACCGCCGGCCGCCGGCGACCTGCGCACCGCCGCGGGTGAAGGCCTCCTGCACGCGGAGCGTCACGTCGTCACTGAGCGACGTCGACAGGCTCTCGTTCCAGTCGACTTCGAGGCGCACCTCGTTGCGCATCTTGCGGAACACCGGGCCGCTGGTCGAGACCCGGAACTCGTGGTTACGGGTCTCGCGGTCGTAGGCGCGGTCGAACAGCTCGAAGCCGCCGACGCCGAGCTGGCTCTGGTCGTTGGCGTTGCGCGAGAACTCGAGGCGCAGCATCTGGTTCTTGTTGATCGCGTGCTCGACGCGGGCGTTGAAGTTGATACGGTCCGTCTTCGGCGAGGCGACGCCGTCGAACACCGTGCCGTCGATGTTGGTGGTGCGGATCGTCTCGGTGTCGAACGAGTCCATGCCGCCGACGTTCAGCGAGAACGACGTCTTGCCCTTCTTGATCGGGCCGTCCATCGAGTACTGGTAGCGGCGCGCCTGCTCGGACGGCTTGTCGGCGGCGAAGGCATTGCGCGCGTTCAGGGACTCGTCACGGAACGTCAGGCTGGCGTTGTTGCGCCACTGGCCGTTGCCCGGGCGGGTACGGATGTCGACGCGCGGGAAGCCGGCTTCGTGGTTCTCGGCCGAGTAGGGGTCGAAGCGGAAGCGGATCTCGGCGATCTGCGACTTCGGCGGGAGACGGCCGCCCGAGAAGCCGTTGACGCGCAGCACGGCGCCGGGGCCGGCCATCTGCTGCAGCTGCTCGGCCATCTCGTCTTCGTCGTCCGGCAGGGCGTCGATCTGGTCGGCCGTCAGCGCGGACGAGAAGTTGTCGTTGATGTTCTGGTCGGTCTTGTCGCGGGTGACTTCGACTTCCTCGACATAGCCGGCGATCGGCAGCTGGACGTCGCGCTTCTCCTGGCGTCCGCGCCGCACGTTGATGTCGGTGATCTGGGTCGTCTCGAAGCCGATCGACTCGACCTGGACGACGTAACGGCCGGGCGCCAGGCGCTCGAGCGTCGCTTCGCCGAGGTCGTTGGCGCTGACGGTCTTCGCTTCCGATCCCGAGGCCGCGTTGGCGGCAATCACCGAGACGCTGGCGCCGACGATGGCCGCGCCCGTCTGGTCGAGGACCAGGACCTTGATGCTGCCGGAGTTCGGGTCCGGCCGCTCCTGCGCGGCGGCCGGCGTGGCGGGTGCCGCCGCCGGAGCCGCGGTCGGCGCCTGGGGCTCGGCGTCCTGAGCCGCGACGGCCGCAGCGGTGCCCGTCGACAGGACGGCGACGGCGAGCAGCTGCGCGACGAGTGACTTGGGCTTCATGATCAGTTGCTCGTCTTGCGCTTGAACTGCTCGTCGTCGAACTTCGGGTTCGCCTTCGACTTCTTCAGCTCCCACTCTTCGGTGGGCTTGTCGCCGGTCTGCATCGTGAAGTGATGCGGCACCTTCACCCCGCCGACGTCCTTGTGGTCGGTGATGAACATCGAGATGTCGATCATCTTCGGTGGCGGCGGCGGGCCGGCCGCTTCGCGCTCGGCGCGCATCCGGGTCCGGAACTGCTCGTCGGTCTCGCCTTCCTTGCGCTGCACGCGGCGGAAGTTCCGCTCGCGCTCCTGATAGGTGAGCATCACCGGCAGGTGCGTCTTGGCGTCGACGAACAGCCGCGCCGCGAAGGTGCCCTCGCCCTTGACGTCGAGGACGTCGGCTTCGCCGTCCGGCGATTCGGCCTTGCCGACGTAGGTGAAGCTGAGGGCCGAGGTCGCCGTCGTGCCCGGGAACATCGCCAGCGCCGTGCGCCAGTAGAGCTGTTTGACCATCACGCTCGGATCGAAGCGCTGGCCGCCGGGGCCGCCCGGGCCACCGGGGCCACCGCCGCCGGGACCGCCTCCGGGACCACCAGGACCGCCGAAGCGGAACTGCCCGCCGCCGGGCACCGCGCCGAGCGGTCCCATCCAGCCTTCGGTGCCGTTGAAGGTCTGGGCGATGCGCGGCCCCGGGTTGGGGCCGAACGAGAACTGCTCGACCCGCTGGAACTTGTCGGGCTGCCCGAAATACAGCTCGAGGTCACCGGTCATGTCCTGCTCGCCCTGCACGCGGCGATAGGTGCCCTCGAAGCTCACCGTCTTCAGTGCGGCGATCTTGGCGTCGCCGCCAATCGCCTTGCGGACGTCCGCGAGCACCGCCAGCGACTTCTCGTCGCTCGCCGCCGGGGCCGCGGCCGAAACCGGTGCTGACGCCGGCGCCGCCGCCGGAGCCGACGGCTGCGCGGCCTGGGGCGCGGGCGCCTGGGCCAGGCCCAGACTCGGGGCCAGGAGCGGTGCCGCGATCAGCGCGGCGAGGAAGGCGACGTGGCGGGTGGGGTTGGTCGGCATGGCGTTCGGTATCGGGTCTGGGCCAGCGGTTCGTGCCGGCACCGTGTCGTCTGGGCAGGTTGGACGTTGCCCCGACGTCAATTGTTGTCGCCCGGAGGCGGCGAATGGTTAACGGTGGGCTAAGACTTTGTTAAGCATGTAAAAGCTGGCTTTTGCGGCAATTTTCGGATGTCGGGCAGGGGTAATCTCATGGCAGCGATTCCGTCCGCGCCGCCTATGCCCCGACTCCCTTTCCTCCGTCGTCCAACCCGCACCGAACTCGCTGTCGCCGCGATGGCGCTGCTGCTCGGGGTGCTCGGGGTTCTCCAGTACCACTGGGTCGGCCAGCTCAGCACCGACGAGCGCGAACGGCTGCGCTCCCACGCCGACACCCAGGCCGAGAACCTCACCGACGACTTCAACCGCGAGCTGACCCGCGCCTTTTTCTGGCTGCAGTTCGGCGCCGAACTGCGCCGCGACGCCCCGCTCGAAGCGGAAGTCGATCGCTACGCGCGCTGGTACTCGGCGGCGCCGCGGCCGGAGCTGGTCAAGACGATCTACCGCCTGACCGAGCCGAAAACGGAGTCGGGGGCGTGGGTCGTGGAGCGGTTCTCCCGCGAGCCGGCGCGTCTGGACGTGGTGTCGTGGCCGGCCGAGCTGGCTGCGGTCCGTGTCGAGCTGGAGAAGGCCCGCGAGGCGCACCGGACCGGCAGCCAGCCGATTCGCATCGCACCCACCTTCGCGTCGGTGCCAGCCCTCCTCATCCCGCGCATCGAGCAGTTGCAGGGCCGTGGCGATGGCCGCGTCGTCAACGCCTCGGCGGCGAATGGCTACACCGTGGCGGTGCTCGATCGCGGCTATCTCGAGAAGGATTTGCTGCCGCAGCTCGTCGAGCGCCACTTCCGCCTCTCCCAGGATCCGAGCGTCTACGTCGGGGTCTACGGGCCGGGCATCGCCTTCAGCGCGCCTGGCGGCCAGGTGCCGGAGGCGCTGCGCACGGCTCCTGACGTCACCGATGACGACATGTTCGAGATCCGGTTCTTCGAGTTCAGGCGCTTCGTCACCGATCGCCGCCTCGAACCCCCGGCCGGTGCAACGGCGGCCCTCGGGACCACGGCCCCCGCCAACGCCAACACCACCGCGCCGCCCAGCGCGAACGCGCCCGCCAACGCCGGCGCGCGAACGCCGGCGGCGTCCGCCGGCCAGAACACCGTGATCGTCGCGCGCGACCCTCGCGGCAACGTCTTCCGCGGCCGCGGCGGGCCGGGCGGGCCGGGCGGCCCCCAGGGACGCGACGGCGTGCCGCGCTGGAACGTGCACGTGCTGCACCGGGCCGGCTCGCTCGACATCGCGGTGTCGCACGCGCGGCTGCGCAACCTGCTCGTCAGCTTCGGCGTCCTCGTGCTGCTCGGGGCGAGCATGGGCCTCGTCCTGATGACGACCGGGCGGGCGCAGCGTCTCGCCGCGCAGCAGATGGAGTTCGTCGCCGGCGTCTCGCACGAGCTGCGCACGCCACTCGCTGTGATCCGGTCGGCAGCCGAGAACCTCGCCGATGGCGTCGTCACCGAGCCGCGGCAGGTGAAGCGCTACGGCGACGTCATCGCCGGCGAAGGCCGCCGGCTGACGCAGATGGTCGAGCAGATCATGGAGTTCGCCGGCTTCGAGAGCGGCCGGGCCACGCTCGACGTGCGGCCCGCCGACCTCGGCGGCATCATCGAGGACGCCCTGCGCGGCGCCGATCCGCAGGTGCGTGAGCACCACGCCACCATCGAGCGCCGCGGGTCGGCCGAGCTGCCGGCGGTGCTGGTCGATCCCTCGGCGGTGTCGCGGTCGCTGCAGAACCTGATCGTCAACGCCCTGAAGTACGGCGGGGCGCCGCCGGCGGTGACGATCGAGGCGCGACGCGCCGAAGGCGCCCGGCGCGAGGTCAGTGTCACGATCAGCGACAACGGCGCCGGGATCGCGGCCCGCGATCTGCCGCACATCTTCGAGCCCTTCTATCGCGGCGGCGACGCCACGGCGCGACAGATCCACGGCAGCGGCCTGGGCCTGAGCCTCGTCAAGCGGATCATGGACGAACTCGGCGGCCGGATCACGGTCCGCACCGACGCCGGCAAGGGCAGCGCGTTCACGCTGCACCTGCCGCTGGCGCCGGACGGCGCCCTGGCGGGCGGGCTGGCCGAGCGGACCCCAAGCGCGTCCGGCCTCGGCGATCCACGCGTGCCGGCGTGAGTCCTGGCCAGGTCCCGGGGTACTAGCATGAGGCCCGTGCGCGGGCCGCATGCGCCGACGCGCATCTTTCGCGGAAACTCGGCCCCACGGCGCCCCTGATCTGCGCCAGACTGTGGGCGTGGCCCGCATCCTCATCGTCGAAGACGAACCCGGGCTGGTGCTCACCCTGAGCGATCGCCTCGGGCGCGAGGGCCATATGGTCGAAGCCGCGACCAACGGCCGCGAAGGCCTGACCCGCGCATCGCAGGAGCCGTTCGACCTGCTCCTGCTCGACGTGATGCTGCCGGGCCTCGGCGGCTTCGACATCCTCCGCGACCTGCGCCAGCAGGGCGTCGAGACGCCGGTCATCATGCTGACCGCCCGCGGGCAAGTGATCGACAAGGTGCTGGGGCTCAAGCTCGGCGCCGACGACTACCTCACCAAGCCGTTCGAGATGATGGAGCTGCTGGCGCGCGTCGAGGCGCGGCTGCGGCGCGACACACCAAAGGACACGGTCGACGCCGACGCCTACCGCTTCGGCGCGGTCCAGGTCGACTTCCGCAAGGCCGAAGTGACCAAGGACGGCGTGGCGATGGAACTCTCGGCGCGGGAGTACCAGCTGCTGCGCTACTTCATCGAGCACCGCGGCGCGACCATCTCCCGCGACGAGCTGCTGAACCACGTGTGGGGCTATCACGCCATGCCGAACACGCGGACGGTGGACGTCCACGTCGCCTGGCTGCGGCAGAAGATCGAGCCAAATCCCAAGCATCCGCAGTACGTGATCACCGCACACGGCCTGGGCTATAAGTTCGCCGGGTAGCCCCGGGTAGCCGGCCGTCAGCCGGAATGCTGCCGCGGGCCGGCCGCCGGCAACCGTCCGGCCGCCCGCTCCGTTCGAACCAGATCGGGGCTCCGCTCGTAGTGCCCTGCCGGGGGGAAATCCATGCTCGACCTGATCCGTGATGTCCGCTATGCCGCCCGCCGGCTGGCTCGCACGCCGATGTTCGCTGCCGCGACCGTGATCACGCTGGCGCTCGGCATCGGGGCGAACACCGCTATTTTCACCATCGTCAACGGCGTGCTGCTGAAGTCGCTGCCGTTCCCCGAGCCGGACCGGCTGGTCGGCGTCTGGCAGAAGGCGCCGGGTGTCGACATCGCCGACCTCAACGCTTCCCTGGCCGACTACATCACCTACCACGAGGACTCGCGGACGCTGAGCGACGTGGCCATCTGGAACGGGGCGACCGTCACCGTCACCGGCCAGGCCGAGCCGGAGCGGGTCGAGGGGATGGCCGTCACCCACCGGATGCTGCCGCTGCTCGGGGTCACGCCGATCCTGGGCCGCGGCTTCGTCGCAGCCGACGACGTCAAGGGCAGCCCCGAGGTCGTGATGCTCGGCCACGGCTACTGGATGCGGCGTTACGGCGGCGATCCCTCGGTCATCGGCCGGCGGCTGATGATCGACGGCACGGCCCGCGAGGTGATCGGCGTCCTGCCGCGCGGCTTCTGGTTCATGGACATGCCGACCGACCTGGTCGGGCCGTTGGCCTTCGAGCGGGCCAAGGTGACGCTCGCCGGCTACAACTTCCGGGCCGTCGGCCGGATGAAGCCCGGCGTCACCCTCGCCCAGGTCGACGCCGACGTGGCGCGCATGATCCGGGTCGCCTTCGGCAAGTTCCCGCCGCCCAACGGTATGAGCCTGCAGATGATGGAGGACGCCCGGCTGGGGCCGAACGTCCGGCCGCTCGTCAACGACCTGATCGGCGACATCGGCCGCAGTCTGTGGGTGGTGATGGCGACCATCGGCATCGTCCTGCTGATCGCCTGCGCCAACGTCGCCAATCTGCTGCTGGTTCGCACCGAGGGGCGGGCCCAGGAGCTGGCCGTGCGCACTGCGCTCGGCGCCAGTCAGGGCCGCATCGCCCGCGAGATCCTCATCGAGAGCCTGCTGCTCGGGCTGCTCGGCGGCGCGGTCGGCGTCGCCTTCGCCATCGGCGCCGTCAAGGCGGTGCTCGCCTTGAGCCCGGCCCGGCTGCCGCGGTTCGACTTGATCGCCGTCGACGCCACGTCGCTGCTGTTCGCGGCGACGATCTCGGTCGCCGCCGGCCTCGCCTTCGGCCTCATCCCGGTGTTCAGGCACGCCCGGGTCAAGCTGACCGAGGCGCTCCGCGCCGGCGGACGCAACGCCAGCGCCAGCCGCGACCGCAACGTCACCCGCAACGCGCTGACCGTGGTGCAGGTGGCGCTGGCCCTGGTCCTGCTCGTCGGCTCGGGGCTGATGATCCGCACCTTCCAGTCGCTGCGCCGGGTCCAGCCCGGGTTCAACGAGCCGGCGACGCTGCAGACGCTGCGCATCGCGATCCCGGGTGAAGTCGCCAAGGACGACGCCAGGGTGCTGGTCGTCCAGCAGGAATTGGCGGCCAAGCTGGCCAGCCTGCCGGGCGTGTCCTCGGTCAGCCTGATGAACGGTCTGCCGATGACCGGCTACCAGTCGCAGGATCCGATCTTCGCGAGCGATCACACCTACGCCGCCAGCAAGATCCCGCCGCTGCGGCGCTTCCTGCGAATCGCCCCGGGCGCCATGCAGGCGCTGGGCACGCCGATCGTGGCCGGACGGGACTACCAGTGGACCGAGCTGCACGAGAAGCGGCCGGTGGTGCTGATCAGCGAGAACTTCGCCCGCGAATACTGGGGCTCGGCGGCCGCCGCCATCGGCAAGCAGATTCGCCAGAACACGACGGACGAATGGAGCGAGGTGATCGGCGTCGTCGCCGACATCCGCCACGACGGCGTCGATCGCCCGGCCCCGACCACCGTCTACTGGCCGCTGCGCAACACCCGCTCGCTGACCTTCATGGTCCGCGGGCCGCGCGCCGGCGCCGACAGCTACATCGGCGAGATCCGACAGGCCGTGGCCGCGGTCAGCCGCGGCCTCTCGATCACGCAGATGCGGACCATGACCGAGGTCTACGACCGTTCGATGGCGCGGACCGCGTTCACGCTGACGCTGCTGGCGACGAGCGGCGGCATGGCGCTGCTGCTGGCGGCGGTCGGCATCTACGCCGTCATCTCCTACACCGTGTCGCAGCGCACCCGCGAGATCGGCATCCGCCTGGCGCTGGGCGCGCGGCAGGATCTGCTCCAGCTGACGATCGTCCGCGGCGGTCTGCTGTGGAGTGGGTTGGGAGCCGCGGCGGGCCTGGTGGCCGCCGTCGGGCTGTCACGCCTGATGTCGACGCTGCTCTTCGAAGTGCATCCGCTCGATCCGTTGACCTACGCCAGCGTCGTGACGGCGCTGCTTGTT
>JBDSLU010000320.1:0-19161 GCA_039916225.1 Vicinamibacteraceae bacterium | reverse complement strand
TAGGCGCCGGCACGATCACCGAGATCGTCGCCTAGAAAAAGGGCAGGGGTCGGGCGTCAGCCCGACCCCGCTTACGTTCGATTTGGGGTCCACCCGGGCAAGAAGAGACAGGAACAGACGATGTCTGCATTCGGTGAAAAGATTCGCATCCGCCTCAAGGCGTATGACTATCGCGTCCTCGATCAGTCGACGGGCGAGATCGTCGAGACCGCCAAGCGGACGGGCGCTCGGCTCGCGGGGCCGGTGCCGCTCCCGACCGAGATCAACAAGTGGACGGTGCTGCGCTCGCCGCACGTGGACAAGAAGAGCCGCGAGCAGTTCGAGATCCGCACCCACAAGCGCCTGATCGACATCTTCGAGCCGACGCCGCAGACGGTCGACGCGCTGATGAAGCTCGATCTCCCGGCCGGCGTCGACGTCGAGATCAAGGCGTTCGGCAAGGAACACAAGAAGTAGGCCTGCCATGACTTCAACCAGCGGCTTGACCGCAATCATCGGCCGCAAAGTCGGCATGACGCAGGTGTTCGGCGCCGACGGCGTCGTCACCCCGGTGACGGTGCTCAAGGCGGGACCGTGCGTCGTCGTCCAGGCGAAGACGGTCGAGCGCGACGGCTACGAAGCCGTCCAGATCGGCTTCGTCGAAGGCAAGGCGCCCCGCGCCAACAAGGCGATGGCCGGCCACTACGCCAAAGCCAACGTCCCGCCGACCCGCATCCGTCGCGAGGTCACGGTCGCCAAGGGCGCCTCGGCGCCGGCTGCCGGCTCGGAGATCGCCTGCTCGATCTTCACCGCTGGCGAAGTCGTCGACGTCATCGGCACCAGCAAGGGCAAGGGCTTCCAGGGCGTCATCAAGCGCCACAACTTCCGCGGCGGCGCCGCGACGCACGGCTCGATGTTCCACCGCGCTCCGGGCGGTATCGGCGCGTCGTCGTTCCCGTCGCGCGTCATCAAGGGCAAGCGCCTCCCGGGCCACATGGGTGACGACCGGGTGACGACCCGCAACCTGAAGGTGGTCAAGGTCGACGCCGACAACAACGTGCTGCTCCTCTCGGGAGCGGTGCCTGGTGCGGCGGGCGGCTACGTGGTGATCCGCAAGGCGATCGCCAAGAAGCCCGACCCGCAGCCGCAGCCCGAGAAGAAGAAGGGCAAGAAGTAATGGACCTCGACGTCGTCGACAGCTCCAACAAGAAGGTCGGCACTCTAGCCCTGAGCGACGAGCTCTTCGGCAAGCGGGTCAAGACCGATCTGATCTGGGAAGGCGTGGTCCACGAGCAGGCGGCCGCCCGCCGCGGCACGCACAAGGCCAAGACCCGTTCCGAGGTCCAGGGCTCGGGCAAGAAGCTGTGGAAGCAGAAGGGCACCGGCCGGGCGCGCGTCAGCGACGTCCGCAACCCGCTCTGGCGGAAGGGCGGCATCGTGTTCGGCCCGACGCCGCGCGACTACTCCTTCTCGCTGCCCAAGAAGGTCGCCAAGGGCGCGCTGCGCGAGGCGCTGGCGTTCAAGGCACAGGCCGGCGCGCTGCGCGTCGTCGACGCGCTGTCGATTGCCAACGCCAAGACCAAGGCGGCCGTCGCGATGCTGAAGGGCCTCGGCGCCACCGGCAAGACGCTGGTCCTCGACCTCGCCGTCGACCCGACGCTCGACCTGTCGACGCGGAACATCACCGGCCTGTCCTACATCGCCGCCAACCGCGTCTCGGCGCGCAGCGTGATGGACGCCAAGACCATCATCGCCACCAAGGCGGCGCTCGAGCGCCTGCAGGAGGCCCTGCGATGAAACTCACCGCTATCATCCGCCGACCGCTGGTGACCGAAAAGACCTCGATCCTCAAGGAACAGAACGGCCAGGCCGTCGTGTTCCAGGTCGCCACCGAAGCCACCAAAGTCGAAATCAAGCAGGCCATCGAGGCTCTGCTCGGCGCCAAGGTGGCGTCGGTGCGCACTGCCACGATGCACGGCAAGGTCAAGCGCCAGGGCCGCTTCTCGGGCAAGCGGTCGGACTGGAAGAAGGCCTACGTCACGCTGCAGGACGGCCAAAAGGTCCCTGAGTTCCTGGAAGGCGCTTAGCCCGGGATTCCCACGCGTCCAGGGAGCACAACCATGCCCATTCGCAAAGTCAAGCCCACCTCGCCCGGCCGGCGCTTCCAGGCGCTGCAGACGACCGAGGACATCACGGCGTCGAAGCCGCTCAAGGCGTTGACGGAGCCGCTGCACAAGACAGGCGGCCGCAACAACACCGGCGAGGTGACGTCCTGGTGGCGCGGCGGCGGCCACAAGCGCGCCTACCGCATCATCGATTTCAAGCGCGACAAGCACGGCATTCCGGCCAAGGTCACGACGATCGAGTACGACCCGAACCGGTCGGCCCGCATCGCCCTCCTGGCCTACGCCGACGGCGAGCGCCGCTACATCCTGCAGCCGGCCGGCGTGAAGGTCGGCGACTCGGTGCTGTCGGGCGCGACGGTCGACATCCTGCCAGGCAACGCGCTGCAGCTGAAGAACATCCCGCTCGGCACGCAGGTGCACAACGTCGAGTTGAAGCCCGGCAAGGGTGGCCAGCTGGCGCGCAGCGCCGGAGCCGGCGTCCAGGTCGTGGCCAAAGAAGGCGCCTACGTCACGCTGCGCATGCCGTCGAGCGAAGTGCGCTTCGTCAACGCCGAGTGCTACGCGACGATCGGCCAGGTCGGCAATCTCGAGCACGAGAACGAGTCGATCGGCAAGGCCGGGCGCAACCGCTGGCTGGGCTGGAAGCCGCACAACCGCGGCGTCTCCATGAACCCGGTCGACCACCCGCTCGGTGGTGGTGAAGGCAAGACCTCGGGCGGCCGTCACCCGGTCACGCCGTGGGGCGTGCCGACCAAGGGCTACAAGACGCGCAACAACAAGCGCACGAACCGCTTCATCGTGACGCGGAGACAGAAGTAGGCCATGAGCAGATCCCTCAAGAAGGGCCCGTTCGTCGACACCCCGCTCCTCGCCAAGGTCGAGCTGATGAACCGCACGGGCGAGAAGAAGGTGATCAAGACCTGGTCGCGCCGCTCGACGGTCGTGCCCGAGTTCGTCGGTCACACGATGGCCGTGCACCAGGGGCGGAAGTTCGTCCCGGTCTACATCACCGAGAACATGGTCGGGCACAAGCTGGGCGAGTTCGCGGCGACGCGGACGTTCAAGGGCCACACGACCAAGACGGACAAGGCGGCGTCGTCGGCTCCGGCGAAGGCGGGGAGCTAGGTCATGGTGCAGGCATCGGCTACGGCGCGCTATGTGCGGACGTCGGCGCAGAAGGCGGGTCTCGTTCTCGATCTCATCCGCGGCAAGAGCTTCCCCGAGGCCCAGGCCACGTTGAAGTTCGCTCGCAAGGCCGTCGCCCGCGACATCCTCAAGGTGCTCGAGTCCGCGGTTGCCAACGCCAAGAACAAGGACGGCTTCGGCGGCGACGCCGAGCGGCTGTTCGTCTCGGCCTGCTTCGCCGACCAGGGCCCGTCGCAGAAGCGCGTCCGGCCGGCGCCGATGGGCCGCGCCTTCCGCGTCGTCAAGCGCACGGCGCACCTGACCGTCGCGGTCGCGGAGAAGGCAGCCAAGGCTGGTGTCGCGCCGGTGCGTGGCGCACGCAAGGCCACCACGCCGAAGAGCGGTGGCGCGGCCAAGTCCGCGGCGCCGAAGCCGCGCTCGGCCAAGGCCGGGGCCAAGAAGGCGACCGCGTAGTCGCGGCTGTCACGCTGACGAAGAGAGACATATGGGTCAGAAGGTACATCCCTACGGCTTCCGCCTCGGCTTCAACAAGACCTGGCGTTCGCGCTGGTACGCCGACAAGGACTACGCCAAGCTCCTCCACGAGGATCTGAAGCTGCGCGACACGCTGAAGAAGCGGTTCTCGCACGCCGGCGTCTCCAAAATCGAGATCGAGCGCGCGGCCAACAAGCTGAAGATCGACATCTTCACCTCACGGCCGGGCATCATCATCGGCCGCAAGGGCACCGAGGTCGACAAGCTCAAGCAGGAAATCCAGAAGAAGACCAGTCGCGAGGTCTTCATCAACATTCAGGAAATCCAGAAGCCCGAGCTCGATTCGCAGCTGATCGCCGAGTCGGTGGCGACGCAGCTCGAGAAGCGCGTCGCCTTCCGCCGCGCCATGCGCAAGGCGGTCGAGTCGGCACTGCGCTTCGGCGCGCGCGGCATCAAGGTCCGGGTGTCCGGCCGGCTGAACGGCGCGGAAATCGCCCGCTCCGAGTGGTATCTGCACGGCCAGTTGCCGCTGCAGACGCTGCGCGCGGACATCGACTACGGGTTCGCCGAAGCGAGCACGACGTACGGTCAGATCGGGGTCAAGGTGTGGCTCTACAAGGGCGAGCGCCTGGTGCCGCGCACGGGTCGTGAAGAGGATTACCGCGTGCCGGGCCGCCGTGAGCCGGGGCCGCGCCGGTGAACCACGTGGCAGCCTGCGCCCGGCGCCGTCGCGCGCCTAGCGCGGCGAATTGCCGACGGGCGCTCTGGAGGCTGCCCGCAGCCGTTGCTGATGGCAACGGCTGCCATCGAGGAGAGATGCATCCATGTTGATGCCGAAGAAGGTCAAGTATCGGAAGCAGCAGCGCGGCCGCATGCGCGGCAAGGCGTGGCGCGGCTCCGACGTCTCGTTCGGGGACTTCGGGTTGAAGGCCATGGAGCCGTGCTGGCTCACCGCGCGGCAGATCGAAGCGGCACGTATCGCGATGACCCGCTTCATCAAGCGCGGCGGCAAGATCTGGATCCGCGTGTTCCCCGACAAGCCGATCACCAAGAAGCCGCAGGAAACGCGCATGGGTAAGGGCAAGGGCGCGCCTGAGGAATGGGTGGCGGTGATCAAGCCGGGTCGGATCCTGTTCGAGATGGAAGGCGTCGTCGAAGTGGACGCCCGGGCGGCCATGCGCCTGGCGGCGGCCAAGCTGCCGATCGCCACCCGGTTCGCGACCCGCTTCGCGCAGGAGCGTGTGTCGTGAGCAAGCTGACGAAGACGGCTGAACTTCGCGACCTCTCCGTCGAGGATCTCCGCGCCAAGGTGAAGGCGCTCGACGACCAGGGCTTCCGCCTCCGCCTGCAGAAGGCGATGGGGCAGCTCGAGTCGCCGATCCGGCTGCGGACCACGCGTCGCGAGGTCGCTCGCATCAAGACGATTATTCGTCAGAAGGAGCAGGCGTAATGCCCGCCCAGGAAGTCATCGGGAAGGTCGTCAGCGACAAGATGCAGAAGAGCGTCGTCGTCGCGGTCGAGCGCAGGGTCCGGCACGGCCTCTACGGCAAGATGCAGCGCCGCACGACCCGCTTCATGGCCCATGACGAGGCCGGCACGGTCAAGGCCGGGGACACCGTCGCGATCATCGAGAGCCGTCCGCTCAGCCGCAGCAAGCGCTGGGTGGTGGTCCGGGTGATCGAGAAGGCGCAGGGAATCTAACCATGATCCAGATGCGCTCGATCCTCGACGTCGCCGACAACTCGGGGGCGCGCAAGATCGCGGTGATCAACCCGATCGGCGGCTCGATCGGCCGCTACGCGCGGCTCGGCGACATCGTCACGGCATCGGTCAAGGAAGCGTCGCCGGACGGCACGGTGAAGAAGGGCCAGGTCGTCAAGGCCGTCATCGTCCGCACGCGCAAGGAACAGCGCCGCCGCGACGGCAGCTACATCCGCTTCGACCGCAACGCCGCCGTCCTCGTCAACGACTCGAACGAGCCGATCGGCACCCGCGTCTTCGGGCCCGTTGCCCGCGAGCTGCGCGAACGCCGGTTCATGAAGATCATCTCGCTCGCGCCGGAAGTGCTCTGATGAAACTCTCTGTCCGCAAGAACGACGAAGTCCAGGTGATCGCCGGACGCGATCGCGGCAAGACCGGCCGCGTGCTGCGGGTGCTGCCCGAAAAGGGCCGCGTGGTCGTCGAGGGCGTCAATCTGATCAAGCGCCACACGAAGGCCAACCCGCAGAAGCAGGTCAAGGGCGGGATCATCGAGCGCGAAGCCGCGATCCACGCCTCGAACGTCATGCTGGTCGATCCCGACAGCAACAAGCCGACCCGGATCGGCCACAAGACGCTCGAGAACAAGACCCGGGTCCGCGTGGCCCGCCGCTCCGGCAGCGTGCTGGACAAGTAGCAGGAATCGCCATGAGCAGTCGTTTGCGCGAAAAGTACGCGAAAGAGGTCGTGCCGGCACTCCAGAAGGAGTTCGGCTACACCAACGTGATGGCCATCCCGAAGATCTCGAAGGTCGTCGTCAACATGGGCCTCGGCGAGGCCACGTCGAACGCCAAGATCGTCGACGTCGGCGGTGAGGAGCTGGGCAAGATCACCGGGCAGCGTGCCGTCACGACGCGCGCCAAGAAGTCGATCGCGCAGTTCAAGGTCCGCGAGGGCCAGGCCATCGGCTCGATGGTCACCTTGCGCGGCGCCCAGATGTACGACTTCCTCGACCGCCTGATCTCGATCGCCCTGCCGCGCGTCCGCGACTTCCGCGGCGTCTCGCCGAAGGGCTTCGACGGCCGCGGCAACTTCACGCTCGGCCTCAAGGACCAGTTGATCTTCATGGAGATCGACTACTTGAAGGTCGACAAGGCGCGCGGCATGAACATCTCGGTGGTGACGACGGCCAAGACCGACGAAGAGGCGCGGCGTCTGCTGGCCCTCGTCGGCATGCCGTTCCGCACCAACCAGGCGTAGGACCAAAGACATGGCGACTACCGCAAAAATCGCGAAGGAATTGAAGAAGGCCAAGTACGCCATCCGGCACCGCAACCGCTGCCAGCGGTGCGGCCGCCCCAGGGCCTACATGCGCAAGTTCGCGCTGTGCCGCCTGTGTTTCCGCAAGCTGGCCCTCGAAGGCGACGTCACTGGCGTCACGAAGAGCAGCTGGTAGAGGCCGCACCCCGCCCGACGGACAAGGGATTACGCACGACGGAAGTCACGGTCGCCCACGGAGCACTCCAGGCGATACCCGCTTCCAGGAACGAGTAGAGAGACGATGACCGATCCGATTGCCGACATGCTGACGCGGATCCGGAACGCCACCATCGCGCGACACACGCGCGTGGACATTCCGGCCTCGACGCTCAAGCTGGAGATCGCCAAGATTCTGGAGCTCGAGGGTTATATCCAGAGCTTCAAGACGATGGAGACGCCGGACGGCGAGGGCAAGAGCGCCGTCCAGAAGACGATCCGTGTCCAGCTGAAGTACGGCCCGCGCGGCGAGCGCGTGATCACCGGCATCGAGCGGGTGAGCCGCCCCGGGCGCCGTGTCTACTTCGGGCGCGAGGACGTGCCGACGGTGCTCGGCGGCCTCGGTACCGCCATCCTGACCACCTCGCGCGGCGTGATGACCGGGCGCGAGGCGCGCCGCCAGGGCGTCGGCGGCGAAGTGCTCTGCAACGTGTGGTGAGCTGAACATGTCTCGAATCGGCAAGAAACCCATCGCGATCCCGGCTGGCGTCAAGATTCAGGTGTCCGACGGCGCGGTCGAGGTGCAGGGCCCGAAGGGCAAGCTGCGCCAGGTCCTGCCGCCCGGCATTGCCTTCAAGCAGGAAGAGGCCAATCTGGTGGCCCGTCCTGTCCGCGAAGACAAAGAGCTCGGCAAGTTCCACGGTCTGGCTCGCAGCCTGGTCGCCAACGCCGTGCTCGGCGTCACCGAGGGCTTCAAGCGGGAACTGGACATCGTCGGCGTCGGCTATCGCGCCGAGCTGAAGGGCAAGCAGGTCCAGTTCGCGCTCGGCTACTCGCACCCGGTCGTGTTCGAAATCCCGACCGGGATCGACGTGGTCATCGACAAGCAGACGCACATCACCGTGACGGGCATCGACCGTCAGCTGGTCGGGCAGGTCGCGGCCGATATCCGCCGCCTGCGCAAGCCGGACCCCTACAAGCAGAAGGGCGTTCGCTACACCGGTGAAGTGCTGAAGAAGAAGGCCGGCAAGACCGGCGCGAAGTAAGCCGAGGGCGCCATGAGGATCAAGACAAAACGGGATCGACGGCATCGGATCAGCCTGCGGCTGCGCAAGCGGGTCGGCGGAACGTCGGAGCGGCCGCGCCTGGCGGTGTTCCGCAGCGTGTCGCACATCTACGCCCAGGTCATCGACGATCAGGCCGGCACCACGCTGGTGTCTGCGTCGACGGCCGAGCCGGCCCTGAAGGCCACGCTGACCGAGGGCGCCAAGGGCGGCAACCTCGCCGGCGCCAAGGCGATCGGCGCGGCCGTCGCCGAGCGCCTGAAGGCCAAGGGCATCACCCGCGTGGTCTTCGACCGCGGCGGCTTCCTGTACCACGGCCGGGTGAAGGCGGTCGCCGACGCGGCGCGCGAGGCGGGGCTGGAGTTCTAGACATGTTGTATTCGAACCAGAAAATCGACGCGGCCGAGCTCGACCTCAAGGACACCGTCGTGTCCATCAACCGCGTCACCAAGGTCGTCAAGGGCGGTAAGAACCTGAGCTTCAGTGCTCTGGTCATCGTCGGCGACGGTCATGGCCACGTCGGCTTCGGCATCGGCAAGGCGAAGGAAGTGCCCTCGGCCATCAAGAAGGGCATCGAGTCGGCGAAGAAGGCGCTCATCCGCGTCCCGCTCGCCGGCACCACCCTGCCGCATGCGATCCTCGGCCGGTTCGGCGCTGGCAGCGTGCTGCTCAAGCCGGCTCCGGACGGCACCGGCATCATCGCCGGTGGCGCCGTCCGTGCCGTCGTCGAGGCGGCCGGCATCCAGAACATCCTCACGAAGTGCCTCGGGTCGGACAACCCGCACAACGTGGTCCGCGCCACCTTTGCCGGCCTGAGCTCGCTCAAGGAACCGGCGATGGTCGCCCGCCTGCGCGGCAAGGAGCTCGAAGAGCTCCTCGGCACCGGCAGCCGCGCGTAATAAGAGAACGGGGACGTCATCATGGCGAACAGCGGCAAGGCCGCGACGCTCCGCATCAAGCAGGTGCGCAGCATCATCGGCTACGACAAGAAGCAGGGACAGGTCGTCCGTGGGCTGGGCCTGCGGCGGATCGGCCACGAGGTCGACGTCATCGACCACCCGGCCATGCGCGGCATGATCCAGAAGGTCCGTCACATCGTCACGGTCGTCCCCGCTGGGGCCGAAAACCCCGCTGGGGCCGAGAAGTAGAGCAGCGATGAGCCTGAACAATCTGCGTCCTCCCAAGGGCGCCAAGCAGTCGAAGACGCGCGTCGGTCGTGGCAAGGGCTCCGGCCTCGGCAAGACCTCCGGACGCGGCCACAAGGGCGCGCAGTCGCGCTCGGGCTACCACTCGAAGCGCGGCTTCGAGGGCGGCCAGATGCCGCTACACCGGCGCGTGCCTAAGCGCGGCTTCCACAACCCGTTTCGCGTCGAGTACGTGGTCATCAACCTCGACACGCTCGCGGCGGCCTTCGAGGCCGGGGCGACGGTGACGCCGGACGTGCTGCGCGAGCGCGGCCTCGTCTCGAGCAGCCACAAGCGGCCGGTCAAGGTGCTCGGGCGCGGCGAGATCGCGATCGCCCTCAACGTTCAGGCCGACAAGTTCAGCGGCAAGGCAGCGGAAAAGATCCAGGCGGCGGGCGGCAAGGCCGAAGGGCCGGGCGCCAAGCAGTAGCAGGGCGCCGGTCGGTTTTCGGCCGTGGCCCGTCGTGGCGCGCCGACGTCGGGCCATGAGGCGCGAGGTCGCCGGGCGCCGCCGGGCCCGACTTCAGGTTTAAGGCACACGCATACATGGTCGAGAGCCTTCGCGCCATCGCCGCGATTCCGGAGCTCCGCAATCGCGTTCTCTTCACGCTGCTCATGCTGGCCGTGTTCCGTCTCGGCTCGCACATCCCGACGCCGGGCGTGAACACCGAGGCCCTTCGTGTCTTCGCCGAACAGGCCAAGGACACGATGTTCGGCTTCTACGACATGTTCTCGGGCGGGAACCTGTCGAACGCCACGATCTTCGCGCTGGGCGTCATGCCCTACATCAGCGCGTCGATCATCATCCAGCTGCTGACCATCGTCTGGCCGTACCTCGAGCGGCTGTCGAAGGAAGGCGAGCTCGGTCGGCGGAAGATCACCCAGTACACCCGCTACAGCACCATCGGGCTCAGCCTGGTGCAGGCGGCGGCCTACGCCTACACGCTCGAGCAGCAGTCGAACACGCTCGGCGGGTTGCCCATCGTCGCCAACCCCGGCTTCGGCTTCCTGCTGACGACGATGCTGACGATGACCACCGGCAGCGTCTTCGTGATGTGGCTGGGCGAGCAGATCACCGAGCGCGGCATCGGCAACGGCATGTCGCTGATCATCTTCGCCGGCATCGTCTCGAACCTGCCCGGCGCGGTGCTGCGGACCCTCGACCAGCTCAAGACGGGCCAGGTCGGCATCATCCGGCTGGCCTTCATCGTCGCGATGATGGTCGGGGTGGTCGCAGCCGTCATCTTCGTCGAGCGCGGCCACCGGCGCGTCACGGTGCAGTACGCCAAGCGCCTGGTCGGCAAGCGCGTCGCCGGGGGCACCAGCACGCACATCCCGCTCAAGGTCAACACCGGCGGCGTCATCCCGGTGATCTTCGCCTCGTCGCTGCTGGCCTTCCCGGCGACCCTGGCCGGCCTGACCGCGCCGGACAGCTGGGTGCGCTCGCTGACCGACGCGCTCGGCTACGGCCAGCCGCTCTACCTGCTACTGTTCGTCGCCGGCATCCTGTTCTTCGCCTACTTCTACACGTCGATCGTCTTCAACCCGGACGACGTGGCCGAGAACATGCGCAAGTACGGCGGCTTCGTCCCGGGCATCCGGCCGGGCAAGCGGACGGCCGAGTACATGGACGCCATCCTCAGCAAGATCACGCTGGTCGGGGCGGTCTACCTGGCGCTGATCTCGCTGCTGCCCATCATCCTGTTCTCGGGCATCAAGCTGCAGAGCATCCCGTGGATCGGCGAGGGGCTGCAGGCGGCCCTGCCGCAGTTCCTGTCCGAGGGCCTCGGCCTGCAGTTCGCCTTCGGTGGTACCTCGATTCTGATCGTGGTCGGCGTGGCGATGGACACGGTCCAGCAGATCGAGTCGCAGCTGATCATGCGGCACTACGACAGTTTCATGAAGAAGACGCGCATCCGGGGCCGGCGCGGCTGACGATGGCTGGAGCATCCGACGCACCACCGGCGCAAGCGCCGCTGCGCGTCGTCCTGCTGGGCCCGCCAGGCGCCGGTAAGGGCACGCAAGCGCAACTGATGGCGCGCGACCATGGGCTGGTGAAGATTTCGACCGGCGACATCCTCCGCGAGGCGGTCGCCCACGGCACCCGGCTCGGCCGCCAGATTCAGAGCCGCATCGAGGCGGGCAACCTGGTAGGCGACTCGACGATGGTCGAGATCGTCCAGGATCGAATGGCGCTCGACGACGCGAAGAAGGGCTACGTCCTCGACGGTTTCCCGCGCACGACGCCGCAGGCGCGGGCGCTGGACGCGATGCTGACGGGCGAGGCCGGGCACCTGACGATCCTGTTGATCGTCGTGCCGTTCGAGGAACTGGTCCGGCGCCTCCAGGCGCGCCGCGTGTGCGGCCGCTGCGGGCGCAACGCCGACCCCGGGCTGGCGGATGGCATCCGCTGTTCCCGTTGTGGCGGCATGTATGTGACGCGCGTCGACGACTCGGACGGGGTCGTGCGACAGCGCTTGACGGTGTACCTGGAGGAGACGGAGCCGCTCGTGAATTACTACGACGGACGCGCCACGTTCTTCCGGATCAACGGCAACCTGGCCCCGAGTGTCGTCACTACGCAGGTGCGCGACGCGCTGGCCACGTCCCGCGCGCTCGCCGTCGAGGGCGGGGTGGGCGGCGCCGCTGTGGAGCGGTCGTCATGATCGTCTGCAAGTCGGCGGCGGAGCTCGAGAAGATGCGGGCCGCCAACCAGCTGGTGGCGCGGGTGCTCGACGCCCTGCGCCCGCTGGTGGTGCCGGGCGCGACCACGGTGGCGATCGACGCCGAAGCCGAGCGGCTCGTCCGCGCGGCCGGCGCCGAGCCGGCGTTCAAGGGGTATCGCGGCTTTCCGGCGACGGTGTGCGCCTCGGTCAACCACGAGGTGGTGCACGGGATCCCGGGCCCGCGCGTGCTGCGCGAGGGCGACATCCTCTCGCTCGACATGGGCGTGAAGCTGGGCGGGTTCTACGGCGACTGCGCCATCACGCTGCCGGTCGGCAAGATCGCCGCCGAGGCCGAGCGCCTGCTGGTGGTGACCCAGGACGCGCTGGCGCGGGGGATTGCGGCGGTGCGGGTCGGCGGCCGGGTCTCGGACATCGGCCACGCCGTCCAGTCGCACGTCGAGGCGCACGGGTATTCGGTGGTGCGCGAGTTCGTCGGCCATGGGATCGGCGCCGCGCTCCACGAGGAGCCGCAGGTGCCGAACTACGGTCCGGCCGGACGCGGACCGCGGCTGGCCGAGGGGATGGTCCTGGCCATCGAGCCCATGGTGAACATGGGCAAGCCGGGGGTGAAGGTACTGGCGGACGGCTGGACGGCGGTGACGTCGGACGGCAGCCTGTCGGCGCATTTCGAGCATTCGGTGGCCGTCACCTCGGCCGGACCGTGGATCCTGACGGCGCTGCCGTCGGCCCCAGCGGTTTCGGGCGGGCCGGCCGGCGACCGAGCCTGAGACCGGCCATGAGCGCCGGACGCGCGGATGGCCCGACCGGCGATGGGCCGACTGGCGATGGGCCGACTGGCGACGTCGAGGTCGAGGGTGTGGTCGAAGCGCAGTTGCCGTCCGCGCTCTACCGGGTGCGGCTGGCAGACGGCGGTCCGGGGAGTCGCCCGGGGGCCAGGCCAGGAGCCGCGCACGGCACGGTCACGGCTCATCTGTCGGCGGATCCGCGACGCAATTTCGTGCGGATCCTGGTCGGTGAGCGGGTTCGGGTGCGGCTGTCGCCCCGGGATTTGACCCGCGGCGCAATCGTGGCGCGCCTCGGTGAACGGACCTGACGCGGGGGCCATCGTGGCTCGCCTGGGGTCGGGCTCGTTGAAACGCCGGGCGGGTCCGGATGACGGTCGTTGGGCGATGTGCGCCCAGGCTAGGCAGATGGGCCGGTTTCGTGGCAGTATGGGAGTTTCGCGTGGGTCCCCGGTTCACCGGAGTACCCGCGCAGAAGGCCAGGTCGGAGAACGATGAAGGTCAGGGCATCAGTCAAGCGGATGTGCGACAAGTGCAAGGTGATCCGCCGCCGCGGCGTGGTCCGCGTCATCTGCACCAACGCCAAGCACAAGCAGCGTCAGGGATAGGCATCGTATGGCACGTATCGCCGGTGTGGATCTTCCGCGTACCAAGCGCGTCGAAATCGGGCTGACCTATATTTACGGCATCGGGCGGAAGCGCTCGAACGACATTCTGACGTCCGCCGGCGTCGGTCGCGACATTCGTGTCAAGGACCTGACCGAGGACGACGTCCGGAACATCAGCCGGGTCATCGAGGAAGTGGGCGGCGTCGAGGGGGACCTCCGCAAGGAGATCTCGCTCAACATCAAGCGGCTGATGGAAATCGGCAGCTATCGCGGCCTGCGCCACCGCCGCAACCTGCCGCTCCGCGGCCAGCGCACCAAGACCAACGCCCGCACCCGCAAGGGGCCGCGCCGCGGCGCGGTCGCCAAGAAGAAGACGACGTAGCCTGACGGCGATCGATCCCGCTCGTCCGCGACCGACAGAACATCATGGCCAAGACTGAAGCACCCGAAGGCGCGACGCCAGACGTCGACAAGAAGCCCAAGAAGAAGGCGTTCAAGAAACGCGGCGAGAAGCGTGTCGTCCACCACGGCTACGCGCACATCCAGGCCTCCTTCAACAACACCGTGATCACGATCACCGACGTCGAGGGCAACGTCGTGTCGTGGTCGAGCGCCGGCGGCATCGGCTTCAAGGGATCGCGCAAGGGCACGCCGTTCGCGGCGACCCAGGCCGCGATCAGCGCGGGCAAGGCGGCCCAGGGCGTCGGCATGCGCTCGCTGGAAGTCCGGGTCAAGGGTCCGGGCGCCGGCCGCGAGTCGGCGGTCCGCGCGCTGCAGACCATCGGCATCGACGTCAAGTCGATCCGCGACGTCACCCCAATCCCCCACAACGGCTGCCGGCCGCCGAAGCGGCGCCGCGTCTGATGCCTTGCGGCGGAGCCATTGCTCCGCCATCCCGCGCGGGACGCTGAACAGGCTCAGCCCCGCACGGTCAACCGGGCTCCGTCCGCTGGAAGGAGCTCCATGAGCCTGTCGGCCCGCCTTCGCGCTCACGCGCTACGGCGCGGCACTCGAACCGACGTTCGACCCGCCTCCGCTCCTTCGGAGCTTCGGCGGGGCAAGAGGAATCGATGGCACGTTACAACGGTCCGGTCTGTCGCCTTTGCCGACGCGAAGGCATGAAGCTGGTCCTCAAGGGCGAGCGCTGCTACACCTCCAAGTGCGCGATCGAGAAGCGCAACCAGCCGCCCGGCCAGCATGGCAAGGCCCGCGTGAAGAAGATGGTGGGCTACGGCATCCAGCTGCGCGAGAAGCAGAAGGTCAAGCGCACCTACGGCGTGCTCGAAAACCAGTTCCGCCGCTATTTCGAATCGGCGGCCCGCCACCGCGGCGTCACCGGCGTGATGCTGCTCCAGTCGCTCGAGACGCGGCTCGACAACGTCGTCTACCGTCTCGGCTTCGCCACCTCGCGTCCCCAGGCGCGGCAGCTGGTGCGGCACGGGCACTTCCTGATTAACGGCAAGAAGGTCGACATCCCGTCCTACGCGGTGAAGATGGGGGACGAGGTGCGGGTTCGCGAGTCGAGCGCCAAGAGCGCGGTCGTGGCCCACGCGATCGAGGAGGTCAAGGGCCGCGGCGTGCCGGAGTGGCTCCAGGTGGATGCCGCCAACACGCTGGGCCGGGTGCTCTCCATCCCGACGCGCGAACAGATCAACCTGCCCGTGCAGGAACAGCTCATCGTCGAGCTCTACTCGAAGTAAGCGAAAGGACCAGACATGCTGTGGAAGGGTTTCCAGCGGCCGAAGCGGCTCGAGTTCGAGCGTGAGACGGCCACCGAGCGGTTCGGCCGCTTCTACGCGCAGCCGTTCGAGCGCGGCTTCGGCACGACGATCGGTAACACGCTGCGCCGGGTGCTGCTCTCCTCGATCGAGGGCGCGGCCGTGACCGCCGTCAAGATCGACGGTGTGCAGCACGAGTTCTCGCCCATTCCGGGCGTGGTCGAGGACGCGACGGACGTCGTCCTCAACCTGAAGCAGATTCCGATCGAGATGCACACCGACGAGGTGAAGACGCTCTACATCCGCGTCGATCGCCCCGGGCCGGTGCGCGCTCGTGACATCGAGGTCGACCAGGACGTCGAGATCCTCGAGCCGGATGCCCACATCGCGACCGTCGCCGACAAGGGCAAGCTGCACATGGAGCTGCGCGTCAAGCGCGGCCGCGGCTATGTCTCGGCCGACAAGAACTTCGACGAGGATCTCGGCATCGGCTGGATCCCGGTGGACTCGGTCCACTCGCCGGTCAAGAAGGTCAACTACCTGGTCGAGAACGCCCGTGTCGGCCAGAACACCGACTACGACAAGCTGACCATGGACGTGTGGACCAACGGTACGGTCAGCCCGACCGAGTCGGTGGCCCTGGCGGCGCGCCTGCTGCGCCTGCACCTGGACATCTTCGTCAGCGTCAGCGAGACGAACACCGACGACGACGCCGAGCCCGGCGACGTGACGCCCGGCGTGGTCAACGAGAACCTCGACAAGAGCGTCGAGGAGCTCGAACTGTCGGTGCGCTCCTACAACTGCCTCAAGAACGCCAACATCCGCACGCTGCGCGAGCTGGTGACCAAGACCGAGGCGGACATGCTCAAGACCAAGAACTTCGGCCGCAAGTCGCTGAACGAGATCAAGGAAATCCTCGCGGGGATGGGCCTGAGCCTCGGCATGCGCTTCGACCAGGCCGCCGCACCGGCGGCGGAGTAGCGGTCAGGGCCGGTATCGGAAGAGAACGCCGTCATGAGACATCGAGTCGCCCATCGCAAGCTCGGTCGGGTCACCGAGCACCGCATCTCGCTGCTGCGCAACCAGGCCACGGCGTTGCTGCGGCACGAGCACATCGAGACCACGGTGCCGAAGGCGCGTGAGCTGCGCCCGTTCGTCGAGAAGCTGATCACGGTTGCCAAGCGGGGTATCGCCGCCGGTGACGCCGAGAAGAAGCTGATGAACGCCCGCCGCCACGTCTCCCGGGATCTGGCCGACGTCAAGGTGGTGGACAAGCTGTTCGACGCGATCGCGCCGCGCTTCCAGGAGCGGCCGGGTGGCTACACGCGCCTGCTGAAGGTGGGACCGCGCCGCGGTGACAGCGCCGACATGGCCCGCATCGAGCTTGTCGGCAGCGAATACAACCCCAACCTCGAGGCCGAAGGCGAAGCCGCCGACGCGCCGAAGGCCAGCGGCGTGCGCGGCCGCTTGCAGGCGGCCGCCAACCGTCTGCGCGGCAAGAAAGCGGCGCCGGCCGCCGAAGGTGAAGCCGACACGAAGAAGGCCGAGCCCAAGAAGCGCGCGACCAAGAAGGCCAAGACCGACGAATAGTCGGGCTTGCTCGCATCGAATCCGCCCGTCAGGGTGGCTCGGCAATCGCTGCCGAATACGGAAGGCCCCGCATGGGGCCTTTCGTCTGTACGGCGCGCCTCTCTGCCGTCTCGACAGTACGTGGACGTCATGGACGGCGTGATGGCCATGCGCTAGCATCGGCGCCTCGCCCCCTTGGTCGGTGGCCGGTCTCGGGCGTCCTTGTTCGTGAGCGGCGCTGTTTTTCGAAGGAGCTGTCCGTGGTCAGACTCTCGTTGGGTGCGCGCCGTCCGAGTGTGGCGGCGCTCGTCGTCGTATGCCTGTTCGCTGCAACTTCCGCGTGGGCGCAGCAGCCCGACGCGCGCGTGCTCGCCAATCCGCACATCAAGCAGACCTTGCGGGTCGATCCGTCGACGTGGCAGACCAACGCCGCGCTGTCGCCCGAGGTTCGCGCCAAGGTCGACGCGACGCTCGCCCGTCAGCGCGCGTTGAAGGCCTCGCGGGCCGGCCAGGAGGTCAAGGTCGGCGCGTTGCTGCGCGCCTATCAGCGCGCCTCTGCCACCGCCGATCCGGCACCGGCCAGCCGCGTGCGCATGATGCGCAGCCGCCTGCCGATCCTCGGCGTCGAGCCCGACGGCTCGGTCCGGGCCCGCATCCACCTGCGCGGCGGTCCCGACGCTGAGGCCGCCATCCGCGCCCTCGGCATCCGCATCGCCCGGGTCAGCGAGGATCGGCGCGTGCTGTATGCCGCACTGTCCGCCGCCGAGATCGATCGCGTCGCAGCGCAGGCCGTCGTGGCCAGGATCTCGCCGATCATCGGCGCCCAGATCCACGCCGGCTCGGTGCTGTCGGAAGGTGTGGCGGCGCTGCGCGCCGATCGCGTCCAGCAGCAGTTGCGCGTCTCCGGTAAGTCCATCCGCATCGGCGTCATCTCGGACGGCATCGCGAGCATCGCGGCGCCGACCGCGACTGGCGACATCCCGGCGACCAAGGCCGGCCTGCCGCGGGTCGAGCTGTGCCCGCTGAACGACAACGCCGGCGACGAAGGCACGGCGATGCTCGAGATCGTCCACGACGTCGCGCCGGGCGCCGCACTGGCGTTCTGCCCGGGCTTCGGCGACAGCGGCCAGCAGGGCCTGGCCGACGCGGTGACGTGGCTCGCGACCGAGGCCTTCGGCGGCAAGGGCGCCGACGTGATCGTCGACGACCTCGCCTACCTCACCGAGCCGTTCTTCCAGGACGGCGTGATCGCGCAGGCGGTCGACGCCGCGGCGGCGCACGGCGTGTCCTATTTCTCGTCGGCGGGCAACTCGGCCGACGCCCACTACGAGCACGTCTACAGCGACGTCGTGCCCGGTGACGACTTCATCTTCCCGCTCGACACGCACGACTTCGGCACCGTCGCCGGTCTGCCGTCCGACATCGGCTGGGACGGACTGGTCGCCGGCAACGGCAACTTCTTCGCCGCCTTCATGCAGTGGAACGATCCGTTCGGCGGGTCGGCGAACGACTACGACATCTACATCTTCGACGAGGACGGCGACCTGGCCGGCGATCCGGCCAGCGACTTCCCGATTGGCGGTCCGGGCTTCGACCCGCAGGACGGCGACGACGACCCGATCGAAGTCGCCTTCGTGGTCAACGAGTTCCCGGGACCGGGGCCGGCCGGGACGGTGAAGCGCTTCTTCATGGTCATCGACCGCTTCTTCGCCAGCCCGACGTCGCTGCTGGAGCTGCAGTTCAACGGCTTCTTCGCCGTCGACGCGTCGAAGAACATCGCCGAGGGCAGCGTCTTCGGTCACGCCGCCAGCCGCGGCGCCATGGCCGTCGCGGCCACCGGAGCGGTCGAGAACATCGACGGCACCGCCAACCCGGGCCTCGACGTCATCGAGGAGTACAGCTCGCGCGGGCCGTCGCGGATCTTCTTCACGCCCGCCGGCGCGCCGGCGCCGGAGGTGCGGCGCAAGCCGAACACCACCGCGACCGACGGTACCTCGGTGACCGGCGTCAACTTCGTCACGCCGTTCTTCGGGACCTCGGCGTCGGCGCCGCACGCGGCGGCGGTCGCCGTTCTGCTGAAGGACGTCAATCCGGGCCTCAACCCGGCCGGCATCGCTCGCATTCTCCGCGAGACCTCGCTCGAGCGCGGCACGCCCGGCTTCGACACGACCTGGGGCTTCGGGCTGATCGATGCCTACGCCGCAGCCAAGCGGGCCGGTCAGGTCGGCAACAGCCCCCTCTACTTCGTGTGCCTGCCGACACGACGCGGTATCCAGCTGGTGGTGCCGGAGTTCCTCATCCCGGCATCGCTGGCCCTCGGCCTCGATTTCGGGCGCTGCGACTAGCGCGGCGCTTCACCGGGGCACGGTAGAGTTCTGCAGGTGAGGTCGCGTTTCAGCGCGACTTCGCCTGACGTTTTCCCTCGCCGTCGTCCGCCCCGCTCCGTCGCGGGCTTCCCATCGAGTCTCGAGTCACCGGGGGGCCACGTCGCGCGGCCAACGATGCCGTCGGCCTCGTCTCCGTCGCGAGCGCCCATCCGAATCCCTGTTGCGTCGCGCGGCCAGATCGCGTCGGGCATCCGGTTGCGCGACTGCTCCGCAGGCCGGCGAGCCGCGTTCCGGCGCGGCGCAGCGTGACAAGCATCGTTCGA
>JBDSLU010000319.1:0-4140 GCA_039916225.1 Vicinamibacteraceae bacterium | reverse complement strand
TACTGCTGCTGCTGCTGCTGCTGCTGCTGCGACTGCTCGAGATCCCAGTCGGGCGGGCCTTCGGCTTCGGGCGTGGTCCAGGTCATCACCGGCATCAGCTCGCGGGTGAGCATCGCCGTGTCCGCCTGCGAGACCTGGACCGCGACCGCCAGCTCGTTGGCCGAGCGTCCGCGGAAGACGCCCTTGGTCGGCGGCACGTCGGCGTAGTCCCGGCCGATGGCGACACGGATGTGGCGCGTCCCGGCGACGACGTTGTTGGTCGGGTCGAAGCCCACCCAGCCGAGGTTCGGCAGGAACGCCTCGATCCAGGCGTGCGTGGCGCCATCGACCGACTTGTCGCCCGAGCCGTGGAAGAGATACCCGCTGACGTAGCGCGCCGGGATGCCGAGGCGCCGGACGCAGGCCAGCATCACGTGGGCGAAGTCCTGGCAGACGCCTTCGCCGCTCTCGAGCGCGTCGTCGATCGGTGAGTCGACGCCGGTGACCTGCTGGCGGTAGGTGAAACGGCGGTGGATCGCCTCGTTGATCGCCAGCACTTCGGACAACGGATCGCGGCGGTGGCCGTTCGACAGCGTCGACGCGAACGCCTTGAGCAGCGGCGTCTCGCGGGCCAGCACGCTGTGCTGCAGGAGGTCCCAGTGCACCTGTGATCGGCCGATCGACTCCACCTCGTCCCAGGCCTCGAGCGGCAGCGTCTCGGGCAGGCTCGGCGTGCCGACGAACTCGACGATCGCCTCGGCGACGATGGTCAGCTGGCCGTGCCGGCCGGGGATATCGAAGTGATGGACGATGTTGTTGAGCGGATCGCCGTAGGCGGTGATGGTCGCCCGCGGCGTCGTCGTCAGCTCGAAGCCGAGACAGCGCTGGTGCTGCTCGGTGCGCGGCTGCATCCGCACCTCCATCACGCTCTCGCTGATCGGGTTCTCGTAGGTGAAGCGGGTGAGGTGGCGGACGGTGTACTGCATGACGTCAGACGAGGGCCGCGTCGAGGTGATACCCGATGAAGGTCCGGTATGTCGCAGCATGAATCTCTCCGCACTGACCACTGATGCCGGTCAGGAACATCTGCAGGCTGTCGTCGACGAGCTCGTCGAGCTGCGCGTAATGGAGTGACGCGCGCAGGCGCCCGGCCAGCCGCTCAGGCCGGCCGGCGTTCTCGCGCCCGGACAGGCGGGTGATGCCGCGCAGCGCCGCCTCGACCTGTTCGACGGCGAAGCGGATCGAACGGGGGAACTCGGGGTCGAGGAGCAGGAAGTCGGCGATGCGCCGGGCGTCCATGCGGGCGGTGAAGCGGCGCGTGTAGGCCTCGAGTGCCGTGCACGAGCGCAGCAGGGCGGTCCATTCGGCGACGAGCTCCGGCGCCACTTCTCCGGACCGCAGATCCGGGAAGGCCCGGACGTGGCTGTCGAGCAGCGCCGAATAGGTGATCGCCCGCTCGAGGAAGCGACCCAGTTCCAGGAAGTAGTAGCCCTCGCCGCGGTTCATCGTCGCCGTCGTCAGCCCGATGAACTGGTGGCAGTCCTCGATGACGCCGCGCAGGAACTGGTGCGGCTGGTCCTGCCAGCTGGCGTCCTCGGCGGTACGGCGCACCGTCCAGTAGAGCCGGTTGATCCGCTCCCAGAGATCGACGCTGATCTGCTCGCGGATCTGCCGCAGGTTCTCGCGGGCGGCGTGGATGCCCGAGGCGATCGAGTCCTTGTTGCCGCGGTCGAGCGCGAGCTGGTGGACCAGCGCGACGACGTCGCTGGTGCCGCCGTCGGCCATCGTCACCTGCAGGCTGTCGAAGACGCGGTGCCAGTGGCGTCCCGACGACTCCGGCGTGCTGTCGAGCGACAGGTAGGTGTTGACGTCGACCAGGCGTGCCGTGTGCTCGGCTCGCTCCAGGTAGCGTCCGGTCCAGTAGAAGGCGTCGGCGACGCGTGACAGCATGCGGCTCGTCTCCTGCACCGGCGCTACTCGAGCACCCAGGTGTCTTTGCTGCCGCCGCCCTGCGACGAGTTGACGACCAGCGAGCCGCGGCGCAGCGCGACGCGCGTCAGGCCGCCCGGGACGCAGGTCGCCGTGCCGCTGAACAGCACGTACGGGCGCAGGTCGACGTGACGGCCCTGGACGCCGTCGTCGAACAGGCACGGCACGCGCGACAGCGCCAGGGTCGGCTGGGCGATGTAGTTGCGCGGGTTGGCCACGATGCGGTCGCGAAACTCGGCCCGCTCGGCCTGGGTGCTGTGCGGCCCGATCAGCATGCCGTAGCCGCCCGACTCGCCGACCGCTTTCACCACGAGGCGCTCGAGGTTCTCGAGGACGTGCTGGCGATGGGTCTCGTCGTGCAGCAGGAAGGTCTCGATGTTGGGGAGGATGGCATCCTGCTGCAGGTAGAACTTGATCATCTGCGGCACGTAGGCGTAGACCGCCTTGTCGTCGGCGACGCCGGTGCCGACGGCGTTGGCCAGCGACACGTTGCCGGCGCGGTAGGCATTGAACAGGCCGGCGACGCCGAGCTGCGAGTCGCGGCGAAAGGCCAGCGGGTCGAGGAAGTCGTCGTCGACGCGGCGGTAGATCACGTCGACGCGGCGCGGGCCGCCGGTGGTCCGCATGTAGACCACGTTGTCGTGGACGAAGAGGTCGCGGCCCTCGACCAGCTCGACCCCCATCTGGCGGGCCAGGTAGGTGTGCTCGAAGTAGGCCGAGTTGTGGACGCCCGGCGTGAGCACGACGATGGTCGGATCGTTCGGTCGCGGCGCCAGCGCTCGCAGCGTGCCGAGCAGCTGCTGGCCGTAGTGATCGATCGGGCGCACGCGATAGCGCGAGAACAGGCCGGGGAAGACCCGCTTCATCACCTGCCGGTTGGCCAGCATGTAGGACACGCCGCTCGGTACCCGGAGATTGTCCTCGAGGACCGCGAAGCCGCCGTCCTCGACGCGGACGAGGTCGGTCCCGGCGACCGAGACGTAGGTGTCGCGGCGGATGCGGACGCCGCACATCTCGCGGCGGTAGTGCGGGCAGCTGTAGACCAGCTCGCGCGGCACGATCCCCTCGGCGAGGATCCTGCCCTCGTGGTAGATGTCCTTCAGGAACAGGTTGAGGGCGAGCAGCCGCTGCGCCAGGCCGCGCTCGACGACACTCCACTCGGCGCCGCTGATGATGCGCGGCAGGATGTCGTAGGGGAAAATCCGCTCGGTGCCTTCGTCGTTGCCGTAGACCGTGAAGGTGACGCCCTGGTTCAGGAAGGCGCGATCAGCGGCCTGCTGGCGCTGCCGCCACTCGCTGGCCGGAAGCTCGAGCAGGCGATCGAAGAGCAGCCGATAGGAGTCCCGGGGCACGTGTCCGGGCTTGAACATCTCGTCGAACGAGGCGTCCAGTTCGTAGTCCCCGAAGAGCGATGCCGCGGTCTGTGAGGTCGGTGGCCGCAGCATGTCGTAGTAGGCCTCTGCCAAGCCCAACTCGTCAAGGGTTCAAGGTGACAGAAATGTCGGATCGGTGAAATTGTCAGCCACGAAAGTTACCAAACTGGAGCTCGACGCCGAAATCGTGTGACTTGAGCACGCGGATGGCGTTCTGGAGGTCGTCCTTCGAGGCCGACGTGACCCGCACCTGGTCGCCCTGGATGGTCGGCTGGACCTTCTTCAGGCCCTGCTCCTTGAGGTACTTGATGATCGCCTTGGCGGCCTCGGTGTCGATCCCCTGCTTCAGCGTCACCACCTGCCGCACCGTACTGCCGGCGGCCGGCTCGATCTCGCCGAGCTCCATGTTCTTGACCGGCACGTTGCGGCGGATCAGGCGCGTCTGCAGGATCTCCCAGACGGCGCCGACCTTGAAGTTGTCCTCGGCGGTGAGGACGAGCGTGCTGTCCGCCTTGACGAACTCGATCGCGGCCGTCGAGCCCTTGAAATCGTAGCGCTGCGCGATTTCCTTGCGCGCCTGGTTGAGGGCGTTGTCGACCTCCTGGAGGTCGACGGTGGAGGTGATGTCGAACGACGGGCTGGCTGCCATTGGCTTCTGATCGGGTCCGGCGCGGGGCTCGGGCTGGTTAGTGGGCTTCGTCCTCATCGGGCGCGCCGGCCGCGGCCGCGGTCGGGGCTGGACCGGCCTTGGCGCGCGCGACCATCGCGGCGACGTCGGCCAGCAGCTTGCGCGCGTCGT
>JBDSLU010000318.1:0-14042 GCA_039916225.1 Vicinamibacteraceae bacterium | reverse complement strand
GCGGCGTCGACCGCGCGGACGCGAAAACGATACGTGGTCGACGCGGTCAGTCCGGTGTTGCTGTAGCTCGTCGAGGTCGTCGTGCCGACCTCGGCGAAAGCCGTGCACGAGGACCCGGTGCAGCGCTCGACTCGATAGCCGGTCACGCCGACGTTGTCGGTCGCGGTGCTCCAGCTCAAGGCAATCTGCGTGCTGCCTGACGCAGTCGCCGTGAGCGTGGCCGGCGCGGTCGGCGGCGTGGTGTCGCCGGGCACGGGCACGGTGGCCGTCACCTCTGCCGACGGCACGCTCACCAGCCCCGCGGTGTTATAGGCGCGCACGCGGAAGTAGTAGGGAACCCCCGGCTGCAAGCCGGTCAGCGTGCGACTGGTCACGTTGCCGACGTCAAGCGTGACCGACGAGCTTCCTGGCTGTGTGCCGTAGAGGAGCGTGTAGCCGGCAATGTCGGCTTCGCTGTTGGCGATCCACGACAGCGTCTGCGCCATGAGTGGCGAAGCGGAGACGACGAGCAGGAGTACAACGAGCGGACCGACGAGGTGCGATGGACGGGGCTTCACACCGCACACAGCGGCAAGGCCCGTGCCGATGCGGTGGGCCTCGCTTTGGTAATAACGGTCAGCAATGCCCGACATGTGCGCCGGCGCATACCATTTCGCATGCGTGCGCTGACGTTTCTTGTCAACTAGCGTCGAGTCCGACGGCGCCTCAACCACGAATGTGCGGAAGCAAGGCCCTCTTCGGCAGAACGGCGTGACGCGAGCCGCGAACGGCGGCTCAGCGTGTGGCGCCCGCCCGCAACCCGAGCGGCTCGGGCGTGGCCGGGCGGCCAGGCACGCCCTGGCACGGAGACCGCGGAAGGACCATCATGACCACAAGCATGGATGTCGTGGTTCGCATCGACGGTTCTTCTTTGTCAGTTGACGGGACGTGCTACCTGGAGCGTCAGAGGCGCGGCGAGAGAGCCGACACGAGTCTGGAGATCGGATGACGGTAGCGATGGTCCTGGACGAGGTCTTCGCTCGCATCCCGGAAGGATGGTTTCAGATGGGCAGCGACGAGGGCACCGACGATGAGCGACCGGTGCACCCCGTGTGGATCGAGGCCTTTGAGCTCGCTGTGTATCCGGTGACCTGCCGCGCCTACGAGGTGTTTCTGCGCGCGACCGGCCACGAGACCCCGCGCGACTGGCCGCTCTTCTCCACCATCCCCGATCGTCCCGTGGTCGGCGTGAGCTGGCTCGACTGTCAGGCGTACTGTCGCTGGCGTGAGTCTGGAGGATCGCCGGTGCGGCTGCCGACGGAAGCGGAGTGGGAGCGCGCTGCGCGGGGCGGCATCGATGGGCAGCGGTATCCGTGGGGCGACGCAATCCCCGCGTGGATTCCTGAGGGCGGCCGCGGCCCGCTCGAAGCGCCGTGGAGGGTCACGCTCGGGGAGCCGAATCCGTTCGGGCTGTTCGGCATCGCCGCCAACGTGCACGAGTGGTGCGCGGACTGGTACTCGTCCGATTACTATCGCGCGTCCCCGACCCACCAGCCGGCCGGGCCAGAGGGCGGCGTCCGCCGCGCGTCGCGAGGCGGATCATGGCGGCACACGCTCACCACGAGCCGCTGCGCGGCGCGCAGCCGGATCGATCCATCCTACCGTTACACCGACTACGGCTTCCGTGTCGCTCGGCTCTGACGCCACACAGGTCGCGCGGCTACTGTCTGTCGTAGACCGCGATCCGTGCGCTACGGTGTCGGCTTCGGTTTGACCTTTGGTCGAGGCTTGCCACTTCTCTTGTTGCCGCTGTTGCTCTTCCACTCGTGGCGCATCTCGGCCAGCCCTTCCATGTAGACGGCGGCGCGCTCGCGATCGTCGTCCGACGGCATCGTCTTGAGCAGGTCGATGGCCTCGTCGAAGGCGTCCTCGATGGTCGACTGCGTGGTTCGGTAGTAGAGCTCTTTCAGACGCTCGAGCGTTTCGTCGACGGTCATCGGGCCCGCCCTGTCTTGGTGCTGGCCGGCTGGCGATGCCGGCGGAGTCCGTTGCGGAAAGCGTCGACGTCACGCGTGTTCCACACGTCGGCCGGCTCCAGCCACGCGCGGCGCGCCGTCAGGATGCCCCAGCGTAGCAGGCCCAGCTCGGTCGTCGAATGCGCGTCGCTGTTGATGAGGAGACCGACGCCCTGCTGCCGCGCCCGACGGGCGTGGACGTCGGACAGATCGAGCCGGTGATAGTTGCTGTTGATCTCGAGCGCGATGCCGTACAGTCCGGCCGCTTCGATGAGGGCCTCGATGTCGATTCTGTGTGGCTCGCGGCGGAGGATCTTGCGGCCGGTGGGGTGCCCGATGGCGTCGACGAACGGGCAGGCCATCGCGGTGAGGACGCGCACCGTCATCGCTTCGGCGGTCTGGTCGAAGGCCGAGTGCACCGAGGCGACGACGAAATCGAGCGCGGCGAGCGTCGATTCCTCCAGGTCGAGGCGGCCGTCGGCGAGGATGTCCACCTCGATGCCGGCGAGGATCGTGATGCCGTCGATCCGGGCGTCGGCCTCGCGGATGCGGGCGGCGTGGGCCAGCGCCCGCGCGTCGTCGAGCCCGTTGGCCATCGCCAGCGACTGCGAGTGGTCGGTGATGCAGATGTACGACCGCCCGGCGTCGCGCGCTGCGATGGCCATCGTCTCGATGTCGTGGCGGCCGTCCGAGGCGGTCGTGTGCATGTGCACGTCGCCGCGCAGGTCGTCGAGCCCGATCAGCCGCGGCAGCACGGCCATGTCGGCGGCGTCGAGCTCGCCGCGGGCCTCGCGCAGCGTCGGATCGATCCACGGCAGGCCGAGCGCGGCGTAGACACCTTCTTCGGTCTCGCCGGCCAGTCGCGCTCCGGTGGCGGCATCGGCCAGCGCGTACTCGTTCAGCGTGTAACCCTTCGACAGCGCGCGCTGCCGCAGCGCGATGTTGTGCGCCTTCGAGCCGGTGAAGTACTGCAGCGCGGCACCGCGCGACTCGGACGCCACCAGCCGCAGGTCGGCCTGCATCTGGTTGGTGAGGAGGACGCTGGCCTTGGTGTCGCCGAGGCCCAGGATGCGCTCGACCTGGAGGAAGCGGGTGAAATGCTCGAGGACCGCGGCCGGCGCGCCGGTGGCCAGGATGTCGATGTCGCCGCTGGTCTCGGCGCCACGGCGCAGGCTGCCGACGATGTCGTAAGTGGCCTCCGGAGCCGACTCGCGCAGCCAGGCCACGAGCGTCTCGGCGGTCTCGCAGGCATGCCCGATCAGGTGGCGGCCGGCGTGGCGGCGGCGCTCGGCGATGGCCGTGAGGATCAGGGTTTCCTTCTTCGCCCCCATGCCCTTGAGGCTGCGGATGGCCCCGGCCTTGGCGGCCGCTTCGAGGTCGTCGAGCGAGCGGATGTTCAGAGTCTGGTAGAGCAGGGCGACGGTCTTCGGGCCGATCCCCTGGAGCCGCATGACTTCCAGGATCGACGCCGGGAACACCTGGAGCAGCTCGTCGCGCAGGCCGGTGGTGCCGGTCGTGGCGATGTCGCGGATGCGGGCGGCCAGGTCCTTGCCGATGCCGTCGATGGCGAGCAGCGCCGGGACGTCGAGCTCGGCGACGCGGACCGGCGAGTCGGCGACCACCTGGGCGCCGGTGCGGTAGGCGCGGACGCGGAAGATGTTCTCGCCCTTCAGCTCGAGGAGATCGGCGATCTCGTTGAGCACGCGGGCGACACTCGGGTTCTCCACGGACGAATCGTACTGCAGTTGGCCCGGCGCGCAAGCGCACCCGCGTGACCGGCCGGCATTCTGCGCGATAATCAGCACGCATGTCGCTGCGAGACATCCGTGCCCACGTCGGCGAGCTGCTCATCAGCGGCTTCGACGGCCTGACATTGCCGGCCGAGATGCGGGAGATCGCGCGCGCCTTCGATCTGGGCGGGCTGATCATCTTCTCGCGCAACGTCGAGGCGCCGCCGCAGGTCGCCGAGCTGGCCCTGGCCGGCGCGGCACTCCAGAAGGAGACCCCGCTCTGGTTCAGCGTCGACCAGGAGGGCGGCCGGGTCCAGCGCCTCAAGGAGCCGTTCACCCGCTGGCCGCCGATGATCACGCTGGGCCGGGCCAAGGATGCGGCGCTGGCGGCGCGCTTTGCCAAGGCCATGGCCGCCGAGCTGCTGGCGGTGGGGGTCACGCTCGATTTCGCCCCAGTCCTCGACGTGCTGACCAACGCGAAGAACCCGGCCATCGGCGACCGGGCGCTCTCCGACCGGGTCGAGGATGTGGCGACGCTGGGCCGGACGCTGATCGAGGCCTTCCAGGGCGCCGGCCTGGCGGCCGCCGGCAAGCACTTCCCCGGGCACGGCGACACCAGCGTGGACTCCCACCTCGACATGCCCATCTGCGAGGTGCCGCCGGATCGGCTCCGTGCCGTCGAGCTCGTGCCGTTCCGCGCCGCGATCGCCGCCGATGTCGCGGTGATGCTGACCTGCCACGTGCTGTTCACCGAGATCGACGACGAGTACCCGGCCACGCTGTCGCCGCGGATCGTGCAGGCGATCCTGAAGGACGAGCTCGGCTACCGCGGCCCGGTGATCACCGACGACCTCGACATGAAGGCGATCGCCAACCGCTACACGATCGAGGAGACGGTGGTGCGCTGCCTGCGCGCCGGCTGCGACGGCTTCCTGATCTGCAACGGCGACTACGACAAGAAGGTGCGCGCCCTCGAGGCGATCATCCGCGAAGCCGAGGGCGACATGGGTTTCGCCAAGCGCGTCGAGGACGCGATGACGCGGATGCGCCGTCCCAAGACACGGTTCCTCAGCGGCCGGCGGCCGGGCCCGAACCCGGATCGGCTGGCGGCGCTGGGTCCGCTCGAGCACCAGATGGTGGCCGAGGAGATGCGACAGTGGCTGTGAGGCGCAGCGGACGGGGCAGTGTCGCCCCGGCCGGCCTCAAGCGGCCGCGCGCCCTGCGGCCCGGCGATCGGCTGGCGGTCGTCGCGCCGGCCAGCCCGTGTGCCGAGGACGCGGTGCGACGCGGCGCGCGGGAGCTGGAGACGCTCGGCTTCAACGTGCCGATCGACGAGCGCGTCTTCGCGCAGGCCGGCGGGTATCTGGCGGGGGAGGCGGCCCTGCGCGCGGCGCACCTGCAGGAGGCGTTCGCCGATCCGGCCGTCGCCGGCATCGTCTGCGTGCGCGGCGGCTACGGCAGCGCCCAGATCCTGCCGCTGCTCGATGCGGCGGCGATCGCCGCGTCGCCCAAGGTGTTCGTCGGCTACAGCGACATCACCGCGATCCACACCTTCCTGCAGCAGCAGGCCGGCCTGGTGACGTTTCACGGGCCGATGCTCGAAGGCCGATTCGCCGATCCGGCCCGCTACGACCGCGACTCCTTCGTCCGGGCGGTGTGCGGCACCGAGCCGATGGGCGCGATAGTGCCGCCGCTGCTCGAAGTGTGGCGTGCCGGCGAGGCCTCCGGCGTCCTCGTCGGCGGCACCATCACCCAGCTCGCCTCGTCGCTCGGCACGCCCTGGGCGTTCGACCCGCCGCCCGGCTGCGTGCTGTTCTTCGACGAAGTCAACGAGCGGCCCTATCGTCTGGATCGCCTGCTGACGCAGCTGGTGCAGGCGGGCATCATCGGCCGCGCCAGCGCCATCGTCTTCAACGAACTGCCCGGGTGCGACGAGCCCGGCGGCGAGGTGCGCGGCGTCGACGCGGTCCGCCGCGTCCTGGACGGCTTCAGCGGGCCGATCGTCGGCGGCTTTCCGTCCGGGCACACTCCGGGCGCCACGGTCACGCTGCCGTTCGGCGTACAGGCGACCGTCGTCGCGCGCGGCCGCGCCGCGCTGGTCATCGATGAGCCCGCCGTCGAGGGCTGATCCGCAGGGGGAGACGCATCACGGTGTCGAATCGCATTCACTTCATCGGGATCTGCGGCACGGCCATGGCCACCGTGGCGGCGATGCTCAAGGCGCGCGGCTGGGACGTTCGCGGATCGGACCAGTCGGTCTACCCGCCGATGAGCACCTTCCTGCGCGAGCAGGGCATCGCTCCGTTCGACGGCTACAAGGCCGAGCACATCACCGCCGACCTGGGGCTGGTGTGTGTCGGCAACGCCATCTCGCGCGGCAACCCGGAGCTCGAAGCGGTGCTCGATCGCAAGATCCGCTACTGCTCGCTGCCCGAGCTGGTGCGCGAGCAGTTCCTGTGGGCCTCGCGCTCGATCGTCGTGGCCGGCACCCACGGCAAGACCACCACGACCTCGCTGGTCGGCTGGCTCCTCACCGCCACCGGCCGCGATCCGAGCGTCCTGGTCGGCGGCATCGCCGCCAACTTCGGCGGCGGCTATCGCCTCGGCGGCGGCCGCGAGTTCGTCATCGAAGGCGATGAGTACGACAGCGCCTTCTTCGACAAGACGGCCAAGTTCCTCAAGTACCTGCCCGACATCGCCATCGTCAACAACATCGAGTTCGATCACGCCGACATCTATCCGGATCTGGCGGCAGTGGAGCTGGCCTTCAAGCGGCTGGCGGTGCTGGTGCCCCGCAACGGGCTGCTGCTGCTTGGCTCGGACAGCCCGCGCGCGGCGGCGCTCGCGGCGCATGCGGCGAGCCCCGTCGAGACCTTCGGCGTCGACGGCGATCCGACCTGGAAAGCCACCGACCTCGCGGTCGCGCCCGGCGGCACGCGGTTCAAGGTGCACAAGCACGGCACGTTCGTCGGCACCTTCGAGGTGCCGTTGCTCGGCGCCCACAACGTCCGCAACGCGCTCGCCGGCATCGCCGTCTGCGCCACCCTCGGCATCGACAGCAAGGCGACCGCCGAGGCGCTGAAGACCTTCGCGGGCGTCAAGCGCCGCCTCGAGCTGCGCGGATCGGTCGACGGCATCGAGGTCTACGATGACTTCGCCCATCATCCGACGGCCGTGGCCGAAACGATCGCGGCCCTCCGCCTCGCCCATCCGTCGCGGCGGATCTGGGCCATCTTCGAGCCGCGCTCGGCGTCGTCGTGCCTGAAGATCTTCCAGAGCGATTTCGTCGAGGCCTTCGAGGGTGCCGATCGCGTGGTGGTGGCGCCAGTGTTCCGCGCCAAGCTGGCCGAGGATCGGCGGCTGTCGCCGGAGGCGCTCGTCGCCGACCTGGTCGCAAAGGGCCGCAACGCCCGCGCCGCGACTTCGACCGACGACATCGTCGAGACCGTCAGTCGCGAAGCTGCGTCCGGCGACCTGATCGTGGTCATGTCGAACGGCGGCTTCGACGGTGTCCACGACAAGCTGCTCGACGTCCTCCGCGCTCGCGGCAAGTGAGCCCGCCTTCGCCCACACGACGGGGGGGCGGACGGCCACTGGCGGTGCGGCGACCCGGTGGTAGCATCGGTGCCGCCGTGGCCCACGATCAGGCGATGACCGCGCTTCCGACTCAAGCCGTCGCCAGCCAGCTCGAGCAACGACTGGGTGCGGATCGGGTGACCATCGACGCGCCGCTGGCGCCGCTCACCACCTTCAAGGTCGGAGGAGCAGCCGACCTGCTGGTCGAGGCGCGCACCGAGGACGAGCTGGTGACCATCGCCCGCGTCGCGCGCGACGCCGGCCTCGCGGTGACCCCCCTCGGCGGCGGCTCGAACGTGCTGGTCGGTGACGGCGGTGTCCGCGGCGTCGTCGTGCTCGTCCGCGACCGTACCGTCTCCCGACAGGACGAGACCGGCGTCCGCGCCGGCGCCGGGCTCACCATCAACGGCCTGGTCCGCTGGCTGGTGGGGCAGGGCTTCGCCGGCCTGGAGGCCTGGGCGGGCACGCCGGGCACCGTCGGCGGCGCGCTGCACGGCAACGCCCACTTCAAGGGCGTGAACATCGGCGACCTGGTGCGCGACGTCCGCATCCTCGATCGCGCCGGGGCCCTGCGCACGGTTCCCGCAGCGGAGATGGCCTTCGGCTACGACAGCAGCCGGCTGCAGACCTCCGGCGAGATCGCGGTGTCCGCGGTGTTCACGGTGACGACCGGCGAGCCGGACGCGCTGCGCGCCGTCGCCCGTGCGTCGCTGGCCTATCGCAAGCGCACCCAGCCGCTCGACGTGCCGAGCGCCGGCTGCATTTTCCAGAACCCCGATCCGGCCCGCGATCGGGTGCCCGACGGCATCCCGTGGTCGGCTGGCGCGCTGGTCGATCGCGCCGGGCTCAAGGGCGCTCGTGAGGGCGGCGCCCAGGTGTCGCCGCTGCACGGCAACTTCATCGTCCGCGACGGCGTCGCCACGGCGCGCGAGATCCGCGCGCTGGTCGAGCGCTGCCAGCGGGACGTGGCGGAGCGCTTCGGCGTGCGCCTGCGCGAAGAGATCGTCTACCTCGGTCAGTTCGACTGATTCGTCCCCGGTCCGCCTCCTACACCACCATGTCCACCCTCCTCATCGAAGGCGGCCGCCGACTGTCCGGCCGCATCACCGTCGACGGCAACAAGAACTCGGCGCTCCCGCTGGTCGCCGCCTGCCTTCTCAGCGAAGGGCCGTGCCGGCTCGAGAACGTGCCGCGCATCTCGGACATCCGGGTGATGGCCGACCTGCTGACCGGCGTCGGGGCGCGCGTCAGCGGGCTGGGCATGCCGACACTCGAGATTTCGACGCCCAAGGTCACCAGCGACACGCCGGATCCGAAACTGGTCGGGCGGCTGCGCGGCTCGGTGCTGCTGATGGGGCCGCTCCTCGCCCGCACCGGCCGGGTCCGCCTGGCGCCGCCGGGCGGCGACTTCCCGACGCGGCGGACGATCGCGACGCACGTCCAGGCGCTCGTGGCCCTCGGCGCCCGGGTCGTCTCGGAATCCGGTTACGAGCTGGATGCCCCGGACGGCCTCAAGGGCGCGTCGTTCTACCTCGACGAGGCCTCGGTCACGGGGACGGAGACGGCGTTGCTGGCCGCGGCCGCAGCCGAGGGGACGACCGAGATCCGGCATGCCGCCACCGAACCGCACGTCGTCGAGCTGTGCGAGTTCCTGCAGGCGATGGGGGTGCCGATCGAAGGCGCCGGCACGTCGACGATCCGCATCGAGGGGCGCTCGACGCGCACGGGCGCGACGCATCGCCTGCACGGCGACTACATCGAGGCGGGGAGCTGGGCGGTCGTGGCGGCCATCACCGGCGGCACCGCCGAGGTCCGCGGCGTCCGCGCCGTCGACATGGAGCCGATCACCGCCGTCCTGCAGCGGATGAAGCTGAACGTCGAGCTCGAGTCGGACGGCTTCAAAGTGCACGAGTCGCGCGTCCAGGCGATCAGCCGCCTGACCACCGGCCTGTGGCCCGGTTTCCCGAGCGACATGGTCAGCCTCGTCACCGTGCTGGCGACGCAGGCGGAAGGCGAGACACTGATCCACGACTGGATGTACGAGCTGCGGCTGTTCGCGCTCGAGCAGATGTCCGGCATGCGGGCCGATCTCTTCCTGTGCGATCCGCACCGCATCGTCGTGTCGGGGGTGACGAAGCTCCGCGGCCGCGCGCTCGACAGCCGCGATCTCCGGTCGGGCATGGCCCTGATCGCCGCGGCGCTGGCGGCGGATGGGAAGAGCACGCTGGGGCCGCTCGAGACGGTCGAGCGCGGCTACACGGATGTGGTGGCGCGCCTCAAGTCGCTCGGCGCGGCGGTCGACGTCGCCCCGAGCTGAGTCGCGTCGCCCCGAGCTGAGTCGCGTCGGGCGACCGGGTGCGGCGCGCGCCGGGGACTACTCGGGCGGCCGGGTCGTCGGCACCGGCGTCGTCGGCGGACGCGTCGGCTGCGTCGGCTGCGGCACCGGCCGTATCTGTCCGGGCGGGCCGACCGGCGTGCCTGGCGAGAAGATGTTGGCCGGTGCGCTGGCGTCGTCGTCCTGCGGCGGCGCCGCGGGCAGCGGCTGCGTCGAAGGCAGCGGCAGCTCGTAGACGCCGCCGTTCGAGTCACGGCCGACGCGGAACGGCCGGAGATCCTCGACCCCCAGATCGAGGACGCGGACGATCCGCGGCGTCAGCATCAGGACGATGTCGGTCTGCTTGGTTTCCTTGCGCGAGTGCCCGAACAGCCGGCCGATGATCGGGATGTCGCTCAGGCCGGGAACGCCTTCGAGCGTCGTCCGTTCCTCGTCGCGGATCAATCCGGCCAGCATGTTGGTCTCGCCGTCGCGCAGGCGGATCGTGGTCTCTATGTAGCGCGTGCCGAAGGTCGGCAGGTTGTTGAAGCCGACGCCCGACAGGCTGCTCACTTCGAGCTTCAGCCGCAGCGAGACGTCGTCGTTGTGGTGCAGCCGCGGCGTGATCTCGATGTTGACGCCGACGGTCCGGTAGGTGAACGCGGTAATCGGCTGCTGGTTGACGCCGCCCGAGGCGATGGGCGCGAAGGTCACGCTCGGCACCGGGACGTCCTCGCCGAAGCGCGCCGACGATGGGACACCATCCGAGGTCCGCAGGTGCGGGTTGGCGAGGGTCCGACTGGCGCCGTCGGTCTTGAGCAGGCGGTAGTAGAGACCCGGCAGGCCGGTCACGAGCACGTCGGCCGAGGTGAGCGAGCGCAGGTCGCGCAGCGACAGGTCGGACCGGTTGGCGTCCAGGCCGCCGTCGACGCCGAACGAGCCCGGCGAGGCGATCTGCAAGCCGTACTCGTGCAGCCGCGAGCGATCGACCTCGAGCAGCTCGACGTCGATGACGACCTCGGCGCGCGCCTTGTCGATCGCGCTGATCACCTTGGCGGCGGCGGCGATCTTGTCCGGCGTGTCCTTGATGGCGATGGCGTTGACGCCGGCCACCGGGGACAGGCGGCGGTTGTCGACCACCAGGCGCAGCAGGTCGAGCGTCTCCTTGACGTCGGCGTTGCTGAGGAAGAACGTGCGGATGATCTCGTCCTCGTACTCGCGGCGCTTGGCCGGCGTGTCGGGGATGATCGTGATCGTCTTCGCCGCCGAGATCTTGTAGAAGTTGCGCGTGCTGGCGGTAACCGCCTGCAGCGCGTCGGTCAGCGACGTCTTGCGCAGGTCGACGGTGACGTTCTGATCGCGGAACTGCGGGTCGAAGATGACGTTGATGTCGGCGAAGTGGCCGATCGCCGTCAGGATGTCGCGGACGCTGGCGTTGCGGAAGATCAGCGAGTCGGCCAGGGTGATGCCGGCGGGCAGCTCGAGACCGGTCGGCTGCAGGTCGGCGGCGCCTTCGATCAACGACTGGAGCCGGGTCTTGCCGTCGGTGCGGACGGCCAGCTTGGCGCGGAGCTGGGCCCGCAGGTCGCGCAACCGCTTGTCGATGTCGCCGCTGGCGGGGTTCAGCTCGGCCGCGATCTGCAGCTCGATCAGCGCTTCCTCGAGCTTGCCGGTGCCGGCGAGGTGACGGGAGCGCTCGTCGTGGAAGGCGGCGGCGCGGATCTGGGCGCGTTGCAGCGACAGGCGCGCGGTGAGGTCGTCGGGTCGGGCTCGCAGCGCCTTCTCGTACTCGACGACGGCGCGGTCGAAGTCCTCGAGGCGCTCCGCGGCGCGGCCGGCGCGCAGGCTCGTCGTCGAGGCGCAGCCGGAGACGCCGGCCAGCAGCAGCGCCGCGGCGCCGGCCGCGACGAGGCGACGCAGGCCGGGGTCAGTCCTGCGCGACAACGTCCGCTCCCTTGGGAATCGTGAAGCCGAAGCGCGTGTCGGGCAGGCCGACGTTTTCCTTCAGCTTGCTGAAGACGAACGTCGAGGTGCCGCCCTGGCCATCGCGGGCGATGAGCATGCGCAGGCCGAGCGTCGCGCGGTCGACGACCAGCGTCAGGCGGTCGTAATCGGGGACCGGCGTCTTCGGCACGAGCGCCAGGGCGACACTGTCGGCCGGAGCGCCGGCGATCGCGCCGGGCAGCGACGGCGTGAAGTCCCGGGTCAGCTGGCCGCGGCCGAGCAGGAACAGGATCGGCGTCGCCGGGGCGTCGTCGGACGGCAGCGCGCTCACCGTGACCTGACGGTCGGCCGGGATCCACGCGTACATCTTGCGGCCGTCGGCCACGAACAGCTTTTCGTCCGGCGTCTTGTATTCCCACCGCATCCGGCCCGGCTTCTTGACCAGCAGCGTGCCCGATTCCGTCGTCTTCCGGCGCAGGACGCCACCCTCGTAGGTCTGGGTGAAGTCGGCGGTGAAGTCCTTGATCCCGTCGTAGCGGGTCTGCAGCCGCGTCGCGAGGGACGCGGCCGATTCGGCCGGTGCCGGGGCTGCGGCAGGCGCCTGCGGCCCGGCTTCGACGGGAGGCGCCAGCGCCGCACCCGCGACGGCCAGGGCTGCCATCGCGACGGCCAGACCGTGGCGGAACGAGCGGTGACGGGCAGATCGCATGGGCTGAAGGATGCTACACCAGCGACGCCGCCCTTGGATGTATCGGGGCTAGGCGCGACGCCGCTTGTCGGCGATGAAGGCGCGGACCGCGTCCACACTGCGGGCGTTGAGGACATGGCGGGCCTCGACGCCACCGCGGCCTGCCGTGCCGACGCCCATCCGCATCTGGCGGCCGAGCCGCTCGGCGAAGTGGCCGTCGCTGTCGATGGCCACCGTCGCTCCTGTTTCGACGGCCTGCCGGGCCAGATGGCCGTCGAGGTCGAGATGGCCGGGCGCCCCGTCGATCTCCACGGCAGTCCCGGTATCGCGCGCGGCGGTGAAGAAGCGGTCCCAGTCGAGCGGGTAGCCGTTGGCGCGGCCCGGCGTGCGATTGGCCGGGTGCGTGACGAGGCTGATGAGGGGGTGGGCCATCGCCCCCAGGTAGCGCTCGAGGAGCCGCTCGGGCGGCTGACCGGCGGCGTCGTGCAGCGACGCCAGCACGATGTCGAGGCCGGCCATCACCGAGTCCGGCAGGTCGAGGCTGCCGTCGGGCAGGATGTCGACCTCGCACCCGTGCAGGATGGTCAGCTCCGGGTAGCCGGGGCGCAGCCGATCGATTTCCTTCGCCTGCTGGGCGATGCCGTCGATCGACAGGGTGCGGCTCGCCTTCGACGTCGGCGAATGATCGGTGATCGCGAGGTAGCGGTAGCCGAGGGCCCGCGCCGAACGGAGCACCGTCTCGGTCGTGTCGCGGCCGTCGCTCCACAGCGTGTGCGTGTGCAGATCGCCTTGGATGTCGCCGACCGTGACCGCCGCCGGGAAGGCGCCGCGCTCGGCCAGGGCGATCTCGTCGAGCCCGTGCCGGCGTTCCGGCGGGATGAGAGGCAGATCGAGCGCGGCGTAGAGATCGGCTTCGGACGACGCAGCCACGAGCCCACCCTGCCCGTCGAACAGGCCGAACGGCGTCAGTCGCAGGCCGCGGCCGCGCGCCCGATCGGCGAGCTGGCTGAGGTGGGCGCGCGAGCCGGCGTAGTGGAGCAGCGCGGCGCCGAGTCCCGGCTCGGTCACCGCGCGCAGCGTGATCTCCTCGCCGTCCCACAAGAAGGTGGCGGCGTCGCGGCTGCGCCAGCGGACGTCGGCTGCCGGCAGGCTGCCGGCCCACGCGGCGACGGCCGCGCTGGCGTCGGTTCCACTGGCGAGCACCAACAGGTCGCCGATGGTCGGCTCGAAACGGCGGAGTGCGCCGGTCGGATGCAGCGTCAGGCGGGGCTGCGCGCGCCGCATCACGTCGATCAGGGCATCGATGGCGCCGAGGGCTCGGCCGAGCAGCAGGCGCGACTGACCGGCGCGGAGTCCGGCGACGGTCGCGGCGACGTCTTCGGCGGGACGCTCGTGCCACGCCGCCGCCAGGTCCGCGGCCACGTGGACGGCGTGTCCGTCGAGGGTGGCGAGATCGATGGTGTCGGTCCGGGCGAGGGCCGCGAGATCGCGGGGCAGCCTGGACTCTTCCGCCGAGACCGCCGCGGCCGGGCCCGCGCTGGCGATGGCGCCGAGCTGCGGCGCGATGGCCGGATCGAACGTGCCCGCGGGATCGGCGAGGGCGGCCTTGAGTGCCTTCGGCGTGAGGTCCGCGGCGTGTCGGGCGGCGTCGATGAAGGCGGCCGAAACCGAGGCGTCGCCACGGAGGGCGGCGATGCGGGAGAGCCGGCGCAGGGCGGCGGCTACGTCGTCGGGGGAGGGCAGTCGGTTCCGGAAAATCAGAGGGTCTCCCTGGTTGCGGCCGCGCTCTCACGCGC
>JBDSLU010000317.1:0-5980 GCA_039916225.1 Vicinamibacteraceae bacterium | reverse complement strand
AACGGTGTCCACATGTTCAGCATGTGCCGCCAGCAGCAGGGCACCGCGGGTAGCGTGTCCGAGGCGCTGGTCGGGAGCAAGGGCACCTGCCAGGTCAACGACTATAAGATCACTGGGCCCAACGCCTTCGACGGCGGCGCCATCAAGCGCAAGGAACTGGATCCCTATCAGCAGGAGCACACCGACTTCATCGCCTCGATCCGCAAGGGCGAGCCGCTCAGCGAGCTGAAGTGGGTCACCGAGTCGACTGCGTCGGCGATCATGGGCCGCGAGGCCGCCTACACCGGCAAGGTGGTGACCTTCGACGACGTCGTCAACAGCACGACGGTGCTGGCGCCGCCGTCCATCGACCTGTCGGCCAACCTGCCGACGCCCCCGGTGCCGATGCCCGGTGGCACCACGAACTGAGGCTGACATGAGCGCGAACCCATTGTTCGGAGCCTGGGCGCAGGGAAGCGACGAGATCAAGGTCGGCCTGGTCGGCTGCGGCGGGCGCGGCACCGGGGCCGCCCGCAACGTGGTGGACTCCGCGCCGGGCGTCCGCATCGTCGCCATGGCCGACGCCTTCAAGGATCGCCTCGACGAATCGCGGACCATCCTCGCCGGCCGTCTCGGCGACAAGTTCGCCGTCACCGACGATCGCTGCTTCGTCGGCCTCGACGCCTACCAGAAGCTGCTGGCGACCGACGTCAACTACGTCATCTTCGCCACGCCGCCCGCCTTCCGGGCCGGTCACATCAAGGCGGCGGTGGCGGCTGGCAAGCACATCTTCGCGGAGAAGCCGGTCGCGGTCGACGGCGCCGGCGTCCGCAGCTGTCTCGAGTCGTTCGAGGAGATGAAGAAGAAAGGGCTCGGCCTGGTCGCCGGCACCATCTATCGCCATCACACCGGCTATCTCGAATCGATCAAGCGCGTCCACGATGGGCAGATCGGCGACATCGTCGGCCTGATGGGTTGGTACAACACCTCGATGCTGTGGCGGAAAGAGCGGCAGCCGGAGTGGAGCGACCTCGAGAACCAGATGCGCAACTGGCTCTACTACACCTGGCTGTCCGGCGATCACATCGTCGAGCAGGCGGTGCACAACGTCGACGCGCTCAACTGGATCATGCGCGGCAACCCGGTGAAGGCCGTCGCTACCGGCGGCCGGCAGGTGCGCACCGGGCCGGAGTGGGGCCACATCTACGACCACTTCGCCATCGACTACGAGTACCCGAACGGCGTCCACGTCTCGATGTTCACGCGCCAGCAGGACAACACCGACAAGAAGGTGGCCAACGAGGTCATCGGGACCAAGGGCCGCGCCTTCATCCTGCCGAAGTTCTACATCACCGGCGAGAAGCCGTGGACGCTCGAGGGTGAGATCAACGACGCCTACGTCACCGAGCACACGCACCTGATCGAGAGCCTGCGCGCCGGCACGCCGCTCAACGAGCTGAAGCAGATCGCCGAGAGCTCGCTGGCCGGCATCCTCGGCCGCGAGGCCGCCTACCAGGGTGGCGTCGTGACCTGGGAACAGGCGCTGGCGATGCCGAGCCTGATGCCGAAGACCCTCGAGTGGGGGGCGCTGCCGATGCCGCCGGTGCCGATGCCGGGCGTGACCGAGTGACAGCATGGGTTGGCGGCGGTGCCCTCAGCACCGCCGCGGGCGGGCTGCGCGGGGTCGCCGCGATCGCTGCGCTCACGCTCGTGCCAGCCTTCGAGCCGTCCATCTTCGGGGCTGCGCCGGGGACGGCACCGATTCGTGTCGAGACGAGCGCGCCCCACATGGGCACGCTCGTCCGCATCGTCCTCTACGCCGACTCGCGACCGGCCGGCGACGCTGCCGCGGCGGCCGCGTTTGCGCGCATCGACGACCTCGACGCGCGCCTCAGCGACTATCGCGACGACAGCGAAGTCGCCGCGCTCTCGCGCGCCGCCGTCGGCGTCGCGGTGCCCGTCAGCGACGATCTGTTCGCCGTGCTCGCCTCGTCCGAGGCCCTGGCCCGGCGCACCGACGGCGCCTTCGACGTCACGGCCGGGCGCCTGACACACCTGTGGCGGCGGGCCCGCCGCGTCAACGCGTGGCCCGATGCCGCCGTCGTTGCCGAGGCGCGCGCCGCCGGCGGCTTCGCCAAGGTGCGGCTCGATCCGCGCCGCCGGACGGCCACGCTGACCGCGCCCGGCCTCGAGTTCGATCCCGGCGGCATCGCCAAGGGTTACGCCGCCGACGAAGCGCTGCGCGTCCTGCGCGCGCGCGGCACCGGCGCCGCCCTCGTCGCCATCGGCGGTGACATCGTCGCCGGCGATCCGCCGCCCGGACAGCTGGCCTGGACCGTCGCCATTCCGCGCCTGGGCGCCGCCTCCGCTGATGCCGCCGGCGCGGCGGAACCGCATTGGATCGCGCTGGTGCGGGCCGCGGTCTCCACGTCCGGCGACGCCGAGCAGTGGATGACCGTCGACGGCGTCCGCCGGTCGCACGTCATCGATCTGCGCAGTGGCTGGCCGGTGACCGGCCGCACCGCGACCAGCGTGGTCGCGGCCCGCGGCATCGACGCCGACGCCGTCAGTACCGCGCTCGGCATCCTCGACGCCGAGGCCGGCGCTCGCTTGCTCGACACCGTTCGCGGTCCGCGCGACTCCGGCGCGCACCATCACGGCGCGCCGCCTCTCGCTGCCAGGCCGCCGGGGGCGCAGGCGCTCTGGCAGCGCGTCGACGCCACCGGCGCGACGGTCGCGCAGCACTCGATCCACTGGCCGGCCATCGCCCGGCCTATCTCCGCCATCACGCTTCGAGGAACCCCATGACATTGGTCCGCTATCGTTCGCTCCAGGCCGGGCTTGCCACGGCCGCCGTCGTCGCCGCCACGCTCGCCATCGCGCCCGCACTGTACGGGCAGTCCGCCGACAACACGCTGACCGCCGCCGAAAAGACCGCCGGCTGGCAGCTCCTGTTCGATGGCAAGACCATCGACAAGTGGCGCGCCAACAACGGCACCGGCATCCCGGCGAACTGGTCGGTCGCCGACGGTGCGATCGCGGCGGCGAAAGGGCCGGGGAGCGATCTCGTCAGCGTCGACGAGTTCGGCGACTTCGAGCTCGCCGTCGACTTCAAGGTCGCCAAGAACGGCAACAGCGGCGTCTTCTACCGCGGCGTCGAGGCCAAGGGCGAGCCGATTTACCACAGCGCGCCCGAGTTCCAGGTGATCGACAACGACGGTCACCCGGACGCCAAGAACGGGCCGGATCGCTTCTGCGGCGCCAACTACGCCCTCGACCCGCCGACGCCCGCGTCGGCCTGCAAGCCGGCCGGCGAGTGGAACAGCGCCCGCCTGATCGTCAAGGGCGGGCACGTCGAGCACTGGCTGAACGGCACCAAGGTCGTCACCTACGAGCTGGGGTCGGAGAAGTGGAAGGCCCAGGTCGCGGCCAGCAAGTTCAAGGCGTGGCCCGCCTACGGCACGGCCAAGGCCGGCCGCCTGGGTCTCCAGGCCCACGGCGACGAGGTCGCCTTCAAGAACATCAAGGTGCGGGCCCTGAAGTAAGCTCCCGCCTTCGCGGCGTTGCTTTCGGCACGCCGCTTCGTCGCGGTCAACCCTCTTTTTCCGGATACTGCCGATGTCGCCGACCGTCCGCGTCCAGCTCTCGCTCCTGATGTTCCTCCAGTACTTCGTCTGGGGGTCGTGGTACGTGACGATGGGCCCCTACCTGACGAAGACGGCCGGCTTCTCCGACCCGCAGAACGGGCTGGCCTACGGGACCACGGCGCTGGCCGCGATCATCTCGCCGTTCTTCGTCGGCATGGTGGCCGATCGCTTCTTCCCGACCGAGCGGGTGCTGGCGACGCTGCACCTGGCCGGCGCCGGGTTGCTGTGGTGGCTGTCCAGCCAGACGCAGTTCAGCTCGTTCTACACGATCCTGATCGCCTACACGCTCTGCTACATGCCGACGCTGGCGCTGGCCAACTCGCTCTCGTTCCATCACGTGAGCGACCCGGGCCGCGACTTCCCGGGCATCCGGGTGCTGGGGACGATCTCGTGGATCATCGCCGGCTTCACCATCACCTTCCTCGGCCTGGGGCAGAGCGCCGGCATGTTCAAGGTGGCCGCCGTGGCCTCGGCCGTGCTCGGCGTCTACAGCCTGACGCTGCCGCACACGCCGCCGTCGCGGCGGGCCGGCGGCATCAAGGCCCGCGACGTCCTCGGCCTCGATGCGCTGGCGCTCCTCAAGGACCGCACCTTCGCGGTCTTCGTCCTCGGCTCGTTCCTGGTCTCGATCCCGCTGCAGTTCTACTACGCGCTGACGGCGACGTTCCTCACCGAAGCGGGCATGACCAACGTCGAGAGCAAGATGACGTTCGGGCAGATGTCGGAGATCGGCTTCCTGCTGGTGATGCCGTTCGTCTTCGCGCGCCTGGGCATCAAGAAGATGCTGCTGATCGGCATGCTGGCGTGGACGCTGCGCTACGTGCTGTTCGCCTACGGCAACACCGGTCCGCTGGTGTGGATGCTCTACGCCGGCATCATCCTGCACGGCATCTGCTACGACTTCTTCTTCGTCACCGGCCAGATCTACGTCGACAAGCGCGCGCCGGCGGCGATTCGGGGCGCGGCCCAGGGCTTCATCGCCTTCGTCACGCTCGGCGTCGGCATGTTCATCGGCTCGTACCTGTCGGGGCTGGTCGCGAACGCCTACCGTATCGAGGGCGCCATTCCGCACGACTGGACCAAGCTGTGGCTGGTGCCGGCGGCGATGGCCGGCGCCGTGCTGCTGCTCTTCGCCGCGGCGTTCAACGAACGCCAGGCGGCCAGCGTCACGAAGTAGCCCGGTCGGCGCCTCCGCGCGCGCTCACGGCGTCAGCACGATCGCCGCGCGCGGCGGATGCGCATAGGCCTGCCACAGGCGCTCCAGCCAGGCGCGATCGGGGAAGCCGTCGAAGGTGACGATCCGGTAGCGCAGCGGCACCTCCTGCCCGGGAGACAGCGTCAACGCGCCGGTCTGCATCGGCGCCAGGCTCAGGAACGGCTGCCAGGCGTCGACGAACAGCGGCTGCGGATGCCGCAGGTTGTCGGGGTGATCGAGGATGGCGACGCCGGCGTTGCTTCCGCCGACGAGGCCGACCATGGCGACCCAGCGCGCCCGCGATCGCGACGCGGTCCGCCGCGTTCGTCCCTCGGACGTCAGGACCGCCATCCCCGTGCTGCCGTGCCACGCTCGTGGTCCGCGCAGCCCGAGCCCGCCGTAGGCAGCGGCCGCGACCACGATCGGCTGTGCGATCACGACCTCGTGGCGGATCGTCAGGTCGAGGACGCGATGCCGTGGGCCGACCTGGCCGAGGGCCGGCAGGGTGACGTCCCAGGTCTCGATCTCGGCGGTCAGGGGCGGACGGACCGTGCGATCGACGGCCCGGTGCCGGGCGCGAAAGCCGGCGACGACCGGCCCGGACCATGCGCCCAGCACGCCCTCGAACTCGACGGCCCCGGTCCCGAGCGCCGTGTGCCAGAAGTCCGGCGTCCGTCCGTTGACGCGCGTGGCGCCCCACGCCGACCACAGGCCGCGCTGGTCCGGCCGCTCCGGCACGTCGTCGTCGGTGACGATGCGGCCGGCCGGCGTCCGCAGTGGATGCAGGTAGCCGCCGCGGCCGCCGACGGTCGACGGGCCGTCGGCGAGCGACAGCGCCGGTTGCGTCCGATAGGTCGCGACGGGCCGCCCATCGATCGAGAGGTCGACGCCGTCCAGGCGCTCGCGCGCCATCATCGGTCCGACGATGCGCCGATCGAGTGCCGGCTCGAGGCGCAGGCGGCGAACCTCGCGCGGCGCCAGATCGCGGACGACGAAGGCGAGCGTGCGATCGCGCAGGATCTGCGTGACGACCGCCTCGTCGTCCTCGTCGCCGCGCACGACGAAGCTCTCGCCGACGAGGCTCGGCGGCAGCACCATCGACACGACCGCTTCGGCGACCGGCGCATCGCCGTTGGTGACGACGATGGTGGGCAGGCCG
>JBDSLU010000316.1:0-6460 GCA_039916225.1 Vicinamibacteraceae bacterium | reverse complement strand
GCGCCAAGCACCTGACGCAGCCGCCGATCGACGACATCGACGCCTACTGGCTGCCGCACGAGAAGGCGCATGCGCTGCAGATGCTGGCGGTCAGCGTCGTCGGCAGCGTCGAGACGGTGCGCCGCGGTCTGGACCGGCTCCTCGAGCGGACCCGCGCCGACGAGCTGATCGTCGTGTCCGACGTCTACGACTTCCCGGCGCGCCGGCGATCGTTCGAGTGGATCGCTGAGGCGGCGGGTCTGCGCAGCGAGACGCAGCTGGCGGTGTACTAGCTCAGAAGCCGTAGCCGAACCGATCGAGATCGCGTCGATAGGCGCGTTCGACGATGGCCCGTGTCGCGTCGGTGTAGTAGTCGCGGTACGGGGCGTGCGGCGTGGCGTTCTCGTGCGGGAGCACGGCGTCGATGCCGAGCCGCCGGCAGATGGTGCGAAAGTCCTCGGCGACGGTCTCGTGGCGGCCGATGAAGTCGGCGATCACCGCGCCCTCTCGATCGGTCAGCCAGTCGACCATCGGGTTGCACTGGTTGAGGCCCCGATAGTTGTAGAGGCCGACGGACGGGTGCTCGCGCCGTTCCACCTTCTCGCAGAACGCTTCGAAGGTCAGTGACGGCGGGACGTCGGGCGACGCAATCCGCTTCAGGTAGACGAACAGCGACACCAGGCGATCGAACGGGTTGCGCACGAAGGCGAACTTGAACGCGCGGTCGAAGTAGGCCTGGGTCATCACGCCGCGCTCGATCAACTGCAGGACGTCGACGTGCCCGAACGTCGCGATGCCGCGGTTGGCGAACGGCTCGAGCGGCGCGTCCCAGCGCTCCTCGATGCACCCGTGCGGCACGAGCGCGCGATAGACGCTCATGCCCGCGCACTTCGGGACCCAGAGGAACAGCGCGTCGGGGCTCACCGCGTCCGGTCTTGCCGGGTTCGGGCTCATCGCGTCGTCGCGGGCCGGATCCGCTGCAGTCGCGCCGCGAAATCGGCGAGAAAGTCGCGCCGCCACTGGCTCACCGTGGCGGCGCCCAGGTGGACACCTTCGGCGGCGGCCGGCGACGGATCGTCGGTCCACCAGAACGGCAACTCGGCCGCCGGCTGCGTCGCGATGCCAGGCCGCGGATCGACCGACGTGATGCCACCGGTCCGGCCCTCGAGCGCCGGGGCGTTGCTGCGGATCGTGTAGGTGTAGGCCTTGGCTTCCTTGGGCGAGAAGCGGAAGCGCACGTGCCCCCCGTCGACGTCGCCGACGAGCGACTGGTTCTCGACCACCAGCCGGGCCTCGGTGCGGGCCGGGGCGCCGTCGCCCACTGGCAGCACCAGCTCCAGGATCGCGAAGTGCTCGATGCGATCGGCGGCCGTCGTCAGCCGCTCGAACCGGGCGTAGGGCCGCGGCCAGGCCCGCACGTGACGTCCGCCCCAGGTCGGCTGCGTCGGGTCTTCGGGCGTGCCACGCAGCAAGCGTGCGACCGTCGGCGTGTCGCCCATCTTGATGGTTCCACCCAGCAACGCCGCGAAGTAGTCGCCGAGCGCACCGCTGCCGGCGATGTGGGCCTTGACGAACCCGGTGTTGCCCCAATCGCCCGTCTGGTCGCCGCCGGTGAACCACCCCTCATAGGTCGCGTTGGCCTCGATCATCCACAGCCGCGGGTGATGCGTCGCGATGTACTGGTAGGCGTCCGGGCTCCACTTCTTGTTGGGCCCACCGATGAAGTGGACGCGCAGCTTGGGCAGGATGTCGGGCGCGTCGTGCAGTGCCTGGGCGAGATCCTCGAGGCCGCCCCATACCAGCACGTAGAGCGGCCGCGGATCGGCGGCATGGGCGCGCTCGATGATCCACCGCGAACCCTCGGTCGGCTGGCGGATGCCCGCGTAAGGCGCCACGTCGATCTCCCCCTGCTTGGTGATCGAACGCAACCTGTCTGCCGTCGGGTAGCGATCGGAGTGACGGCGCAGGTTCGGGTAGTCGCGCTCGTAGCGGTCGATCACCTCGAGGATGTGGCTCTTGCGTCCGAGCCCGTACGGCGACGACACCAGGCCTTCCAGGTCGAACACGTCGGCGTAGAGCAGCAGGTGCACCATCGACTGCTGGTCGTCGGGATCGGTGCCGCCGATGTCGGTCGAGACGAGGACGCGGTGGCGCACGCCATCGAGTGCGCCCTGGGTCCCCGGAGCCTGGGCGAAAGCGACGGCGCTGGCGGCAACCAGGCACGCCGCGACGAGGGTCAGGACACGGAGCATCCCGCGATTCTACGCGGCCGGCCCTCGATGCCGCGCGGGCGTCCGCGCGCCATCGTGATCCGCGACGCGCGGAGGTCGATGACGCCCGGTCAGTGCGGCTTGGGCCTGAACAGGCCGCCCACACCGGACAGGCCGGGCAGCTTGCGCTCGATCAGCTTCCTCGCCTCGTCCGTCGCCTTGTTGCGGATCGCCCGCTTGGCGACATCGCCGACGTCGACGTGGACCGACAGCCGCTCGATCGGCCCGGTCACCGTCACCGGCAGCGTGACCCGGCCGCCGTCCTGCGTGTAGAGGTACAGGTCGCTTCCGGCCTGCTGCGACAGCGCCGTGGACAGCTGGGCGCGCCCGGCCAGATCGGCGTCCATGCCGGCGAGCCGCAGCGATCCCGACGCGCTCAGATCGACGTCGGTCGAGGCCATCGACACGTCGCTGGTCTCAATCACGCCGCCGGCCAGCTGCAGCGTGGCGCCGAGACGTGAGAAGCGCTCGCCGCCGGGCGTGTCGTGGGCGACGACCGCCGCACCGGCGCTGGCCAGCAGGCCGCCGCGTCCCGAGGTAGCGGTGACGATCGTCCGCACCAGTTGCAGCCCGGCAATCGTTCCGTTGGCGATGTCGATCCGCGAGCGCCCGTGCGCGGTGCGGAGCGCCTGCTCCATCTGCAGCCCTTCGCCGTCGAGGGACACCGTGCCGGACAGCGTGCCGGTGATGGTGTTCGGCGATCCGGCGAAGGCCATCAGCGACGCCGTGTCGATGCCGGACACCTTGGCGCGCCACTGGAACTTCGGCATGTCGCCGAGCGCCAGCTGCATGCTGCCGTCGTAGCGCCCGCCGAAGACCCCCAGCGTCAACGGCTCGAACCGCGCGGCATCGGGCGTGATGACGGCGGTGGCGGCAAAGTCGGAGAGCGCCAGCGTGCCGGTCATCATCTTGCCGACTCTGAGCCCGACGGACAGCTGACCGACCGGACTGACAGACGGCGCCCCGCTGGCCGTGGCCGTCGTCTGGGCGGCCGTCTGGGCCGATGTCGAGGCCGCCGTGAAGTCGCTCACGAAGCCGATCAGCCGATCGATGTCGAGCGTGTCGGCGGTGACGTCCACCTGGCCTGTCAGCGGGGCGATGGCCGTGAGGTCGCCGGTCATCGCGATCGTCGTCGTGTCGGCCGCCAAGGCGATGCGCCGGATCTGGACGCCCTCTCCGTGCGGGACCAGCTCGATGTCGCCGCGCAGCGTCCGCTCGCCGCTGACGACCTCGACGTTCTTCAGGACGATCTCGTCGATCGACATGATCTCGACGGGAGGCTTGCCGTCGCCGGTCGGCGTGGCGCTGGTGCCAGTCGACCCGAAGCTGGGGAGCGGGAGCGTCACGCGCGCGCCGTCGACACGGACGTCGGCGTGCTCGATGCGCCGCGACAGAAGGGCACGCAGCCCGGTGCCGACGTGGACCGCCGCCAGCTGGATGCGGGCCGGCTTGCCGATGCTGACGGTGGTCAGGTCCATCGTGACGCGCGGATAGATCGACGCCCCGATGCTGCCGATCGTCACCGGCTGGCCGAGCGCCTCGGACAGCTGCGATTCGATGGCGGCGTGGACGTTGGCGCCCGTCAGCACGTGACGTGCGAGCAGGGCGATGCCAAGGGCGGCCACGACGAACAGCGCGGCCGCCACCAGAAGAAGACGTTTCACGAGCAGAACTCCTGCACAGGAATCACGATGGCGACCGGGCGCACATCGCCCGTGCTCGCCGGTGTCTGATGTCCATGCCGCGGCCGACGTGTCGACGCGAGTGTCCCGAGTCGGACACTAGACCGCCGACCACTGGAACGGACGGCGCCAGTCCCGGTCACCCCGCCGATAGGCCTGGAGCGCCGCACGCATGGCGGCTGCGGTCACGCCGCCGGGCACCTCCTGCAGGCCGTCCCCGGAGGCCGGGCTGAACTGGAGTGCGTAGGGCCCGTCGCCGTCGCCGGCGGCCTGCAGGAACTCCTCGCCGTCCTCCAGAATCACGTATTCCAGCTCGCCCGCCGCCATGGCCGTCAGCGCCTCGCCGAGCTGGGTTTCGGTCACCGCGTCGACGGCGATGCCGTTGCCGTCGGCGACCGTATGGCCGAGCCCGCTGACGATCGACCCGATGAGCGACCCCGACTCCGGCAGGCGCATGAACATGGCGACAGTGTAGCCGGGGCCGTGTCAGGCCGATCCTGGCCGCCGTCGCGTCCTATAATTGCCGGAGTACCACGTTCCGAGGAGCACGGCAGTGAGCGAGCAGGAAGAAGATTTCGCGGCAATGTTCGAGGCGTCGGTCAAGGCGCGCCGCTTCGAGCGCGGCCAGACCGTCGAAGGCGTCATCGCCGGCTTCGGGCCCAAGGTGGCCTTCGTCAGCATCGGCGGCAAGAGCGAGGCCCAGATCGACCTCGAAGAGCTCAAGGACGACGAGGGCGACGTCTCGGTGTCGGTCGGCGACCGGATCGAGGCGATGGTCGTCACGACGGGCGGCGGCATCGTCCTGTCGCGCCGCGGCGTGCGGAACGCCGCCACGCAGCGAGAACTCGAGGACGCGTTCCGGTCCGGCATCTCGGTCGAAGGCAAGGTCGAGAAGGCGAACAAGGGCGGCTACGAGATCCGCTTCGCGCGCGAGCGCGCCTTCTGCCCGCTGTCGCAGATCGACGTCATCCGGACCGAGGATCCGACGGTACACGAGGGCAAGACCTACGCCTTCCGCATCATCGAGTACAAGGACGGCGGCAAGGACCTGGTCGTCTCGCGCCGCGCCCACCTCGAGACCGAACAGAAGGCCAAGGCGGCCGAGATGCGCAAGGCGATCGTGCCCGGCGCGGTGCTGCCCGGCCGGGTCGCGGCGGTGCAGGACTTCGGCGCGTTCATCGACCTGGGCGGCAATATCCAGGGCCTGCTGCACGTCTCCGAAATGAGCTGGTCGCGGGTGACCACGCCCGGTGAAATCGTCGCGGTCGGCGACCAGATCACCGTCAAGGTGCTGCGCGTCGACGAGGCCTCGAACAAGATTTCGCTCGGCCTGAAGCAGCTCCAGAACGATCCGTGGGCGGCCGCCGCCACCGCCTACGACGTCGGCCAGGTGCGCACTGGACGCGTCACCCGGGTGACCGACTTCGGCGCCTTCGTCGAGCTCGAGCCCGGCATCGAGGGGCTGGCGCACGCCTCGACGTTCCCGCCCACCGGCCGGCGCGACGGGTGGACGGCCTCGGTGCCGGTGGGCCTGACGGGGGCCTTCGAGATCCTCACCGTCGATCCGGCGCAGAAGCGCATCGGCGTCACCCTCGTCGAAGAGGGCACCTCGCGCGCCGCCGGGGCCATCGCGGCGCAGGGCGGCATCGTCCCGGGCGCGATCGTCACCGGCAAGGTCGAGAAGCACGAGAGCTTCGGCATCTTCGTGTTCCTCGCCCCCGGGCGCACCGGCCTGATGCCGTTCGCGGAAACCGGTCTCGAGCGCGGTGCCGACATGCTGAAGGCGTTTCCGGTCGGCAGCGACGTCGAGGTCGCCGTGCTCGAAGTCGACCCGGCCAACCGCCGCATTCGCCTCAGCAAGAAGGCGGTGGCGCAGCGGCAGGAGCAGGCCGAGCTGCGCGACTACACGGCGCGCGCGGGATCGGCGCCGTCGGCGTCGATCGGCTCGCTCGCCGACAAGCTGCGCGGCGCGCTCGGGCGCAAGTGACCGCGGCGGCTCACACCAGGTAGGCGTCGATCGGCTCGGTGCGGCCGCGGAGCGTGAACGCGCCCAGGGGCGTCGCTGGGAACGCGCCGCGCAGCAGCCGCTGCGTCTCGCCCCCGATCACGATCTGATCGGGCCGGGCGATATCCGATTCCAGCCGCGACGCGGTGTTCACGACGTCGCCCAGCACCGTGAACTCGCGGCGCCGGGCGGCGCCGATGTCGCCGACCAGAGCGCTGCCGCTGTTGATACCGATGCGCATCCGCAGGACCGGGCCGCCGCGCCCGTGGTTCAAGCGGGCCAGCGCCTCCCGCATCGCCAAGGCCGCGCGGACGCTGCGGACGGCGTGATCCGCTTGGACGAGCGGTGCCCCGAACACCACGAGCAGGGCGTCGCCGATGAACTTGTCGAGCGTGCCGTCGAGCGCGAACACCACCTCGGTCATCGCCTCGAAGAAGCCGTTCAGGAGGGCCGCGACCGTCGCCGGCGCCAGGCCCTCGGCGATGCCGGTGAAGCCGACGAGGTCGGCGAACAGCACCGAAATG
>JBDSLU010000315.1:0-36429 GCA_039916225.1 Vicinamibacteraceae bacterium | reverse complement strand
GATCGCGTCCAGGACGTCGTAGGGCGGCAGCGAATCCTGGTCGGTCCGGTTGGGGCGCAGCTCCGCCGACGGCGCCTTGGTCAGGATCGAGGCGGGAATCACCTCGCCCTTGCCGTTGATCCAATCGCAGACGCTGTAGACCCGCGTCTTCGGCAGGTCGGCAATCACCGCGAGGCCGCCCGACATGTCGCCGTAGAGCGTGCAGTAGCCGACCGATAGCTCCGACTTATTGCCGGTGGTCAGCAGCAGCGAGCCGAACTTGTTCGACAGCGCCATCAGCAGGTTGCCGCGGGCGCGCGCCTGGATGTTCTCCTCGGTGACGTCGGGCGGCCGGCCGGCGAAGGCGCCGGCCAGCGTCGCCTCGAACGCGCCCATGACAGCGGCGATCGGCAGCGTCAGCGTGCGGATGCCGAGGCGCTCGGCCAGCGCCAGCGAATCGTCGATGCTGCCCTGGCTCGAGAACGGCGACGGCATCAACACGCCGAGCACGTGCTCGGGGCCGACCGCTTCGGCGGCGACCACCGCGGTGAGCGCCGAATCGACCCCGCCCGAGAGCCCGAGCAGCACATCGCGGAAACCGCACTTGCGCGCGTAGTCGGCGGTGCCGAGGACGAGTGCCCGGAAGACTTCCTCTTCGCCGGCGATGTCGGCGGTCACGGCCTCGGGCGCCGGCGCGTCGAGATCGACGACGACGACGGCGTCGGCGAACGCCGGCGCCCGCGCCACCACCCGCCCCGCAGGATCGAGGACGACGCTGCGCCCGTCGAAGATCAGATCGTCGTTGCCACCGGTCTGGTTCACGTAGACCACGTGGACGCCGTGGCTGCGCGCCAGCACGCCGAGCATCTCTTCGCGCACCGCCTGCTTGCCGGCCGAGAAGGGCGATGCCGACAGGTTGAGCAGCACGCGCGCGCCGAGCCCCTGCACGGCGTCGATCGGATCGGCCAGGTAGCGGGGACGCTGCCAGAAATCGCGATCGTTCCAGACGTCCTCGCAGACGCTGACCGCGGCTCGGCAGCCGGCAATCTCGAGCGCCTCGAGGCCGGGCCCGGGCTCGAAGTAGCGATCCTCGTCGAAGACGTCGTAGGTCGGCAGCAGGCTCTTCAGGAACACCTGATCGAACCGGCCGTCGCGCAGCAGCACTGCCGCGTTCGACAGCGGCCGGCCGGCCTGCGACGGATTCTCGATCGGCAGGCCGACCAGGACCGGCGCATGGCCGGCGAGATCACGGGCCAGTTGCGTCGCCACCTCGCGGGTGCGGGCGATGAACGCCGGTTCGAGCAGGAGGTCGCGGGCCGGGTAGCCGGTCAGGGCCATCTCCGACGTCACGAACAGGTCGGCCGGCGGCGCGCCGGCGACGGCCGACCGGATCCGCGCGGCGTTGCCGGACAGGTCGCCGACGGTCGGGTTGATCTGCACGAGCCCGATGCGCATCCGCAGATGCTATCAGGCGGCGCGACGCGGCGAGCGCGTCAGCGGGCCAGCCCGGGGGCGGGCGCGGGCACAGGCATGGGCACGGCCACTATCGGCTCTTCGGCCGTGCTCGTCGCGGTGTTGAGGATGACCAGGTCGACGCGACGATTCTCGGCCCGTGCCTCCGCCGAGGTGTTGGGCACGCGCGGATGGAACTCGCCGTAGCCCGCCGCCGACAGACGCGTGGCCGAGAGCTGCATGTCGTTCTGCAGGTACGCGATCACCTGCGTCGCGCGGGCGGTCGACAGCTCCCAGTTGGAGCGGAAGCGCGACGTCGCGATGGGCGTGTCGTCGGTGTGGCCTTCGATGCGGACAGGGTGCGGCAGCTCGCTCAGCGGCGCGGCGATCTCGGCGAGGAGCCGCCGGGCGCCGTCGGACAGTTCGGCGCTGCCGCTCGCGAAGCTACCCGCCTCGCGGATGCTCACGACCAGCCCGCGCGCGTCGACGCTGATCTCGACGTTGCCCTGCTGGATCTGGCGCTGCAGGCGCGCCGATAGCTGCTGCCGCAGGTTGACCAGGTTGTCGAGGCGCGGCATGACCGGCTGGGGGACGCCGTTGGTCGGCAGCGGCACCGGCGACGGCAGCTGCGAGGGGTCGCCCTTCAGCGCGACCTGCATCGAGGCGACCATCTTGCTCATCTTCTGAGCGTCGACGGTCGAGATCGCGTACATGGTCGTGAAGAACGCGAACAGCAGCGTGATGAAGTCGGCGTACGACACGAGCCAGCGCTCGTGGCTCACCTGGGGTGCGGCGCGCTTGCGGCGACGGGGCATCGCGGGGCCCTAGGCGGCGCGACCGCTGACGCCGCTGCGCGGCGGCGGTCCGTCGAGACCGAGCAGCCCGCGCAGCTTCTGGTCGATCAGGCGGGGGTTGAGGCCTTCCTGGATGGCCATCACGCCTTCGAGCACCGCTTCACGGCGGCGCGCGTTGCGCTGCGCCCGGGCGCGGAAGCGACTGCCGATGGGCAGGAAGAGCAGGTTCGCCGAGCCGACACCGTAGACGGTCGCGACGAAGGCCACGGCGATGCCCGACCCGAGGTTGCTGGGGTCGGCCAGGTTCTCCATGACCTGGATCAGGCCGAGCACCGCGCCGAGAATACCGACCGTCGGCGCGTAGCCGCCCGCAGCCTCGAAGACACGGGCTGGGGTTTCCTCGAGCTCTTCGCGCGAGCCGATCTCATCCTCGAGCATCGCCCGCAGCGTCGTCGATGACGTGCCGTCGATGGCCAGGGCCAGCGCCCGCTTGAGGAACGGGTCGGTCATCCTCTCGGCGTCGTCCTCGAGCGACAGCAGGCCGTCCTTGCGGGCCCGCAGCGCGAAGCGGCCGATCAGCGACACCATGCCGTCGGCTGGCGGCGCGTCGTCGACGACGAGGTGCTTCAGGCTGGTCACGGCCAGCTTCAGGTCGCGCACCGGAAAACTGAGCATCACCGCGCCGAGCGTGCCGCCGAACACGATGACCGCGGCCGCCCCCTGCAGCAGCGACCGCATGCTGCCGCCTTCGAGCCCGTGGCCGCCGAGCACCAGGCCGATGCCGACGACGGCGCCAACCAGGATCGCGACGTCGAGGCGGCCGCCACGGGCGGAGCCACGGCGATCGGCGCCGGTGCTCATGCGCCCATCTCCCGGCCGGCCAGGCGCATCAGGCCCTGCGTGGCGAGCGTCCGCCGGAACTGGCGGGCGCGCTCGACGAGCTCGTCGGCCGTTTCACGCACGAGCAGCTTCTCGCCGTTCATCATCGAAATCACGGTGTCGGGGTGGGTGTCGATCCAGGCGATCTGGTCGTCGTTGACGACCATGCTCGACCCGTCCAGGCGGGTCACTCTGATCATGCGACGCCGGCCCAGCGCGCGGAACGGTCGGCGAGGGCGATCACCTGGCCGAGGGACAGCAGCGACGCATCCTCGGTCTGGTCGACCAGGCTGCGGACGAAATGCAGATCGTCCCGCGTATCGACCGTCAGCCGCAGCGACGGGCGACGCAGTTCGAACGGCGCCGGCGCGATGCAGACGGCGAACCGATCCACCGACTGCCGGATGAAAGGGGTGACGTGCTCGCGCTCGTAGGCCGTCGAGGCGAGCGCACCCGCCTCACGCAGTACCTCGACGCGCATGGCTTCGACCGCGGCGCCGAGCGGCAGGCCTTCTTCGACGGCATAGTCGGCGCCGGCATCGAGCAGGCGCAGGAGGCGGGCCGGGCCGTCGACGTCGACGAACGGGTTGTCGGCGGTGGCGCGGATGACGTAGGGACCGGTCCAGCCGTCGAGCGCGCCGACGAAACGGCCGAGCACGTCGTCGACGGGGCCGCGGGTGACGGCGACGCCGGCGGCGTTGGCCTCGGCGACGATGGCTTCGTCTTCGGGCCGGGTCGTCGTGGCGACCACCACCTCGCCGACGCGCGCGGCCAGCAGACGCTCGATGCACTGCGCGAGCACCGACCGGTGGCCGAGCCGGGCCAGCACCTTGCCGGGCAGGCGGCTCGATCCCATACGGGCCTGGAGGATGACCAGGGCGTCGTGACGGGCAACAGCGGACGGGCGGGCTGCACTGGACGGTCTGATCATGGCTTCACCTTGCCAGCCTCCTCCTGCACACACCGTTCCAGCACCAATTGGGCCGGTTCGAGGAACAGCGACGCCTCGAAACTCGACATCCACAAGTCGCCCCGGAAAGCCCCGATCGCGGGCTCCACGTGCCGTCCCAGGGCCAGATCCACGAGCTTGGCCGGGAAATCGGCCCCCGCCGCGATGGTCAGGGGGATTCCTCCCGAGAAGCGCGGGTTGATCTCGAAGACCTTGGGCGAACCGTCGACCATCCGACACTGGATGTTCACCGGACCGGCAAACCTGAACACTTCCGCGCACGCCAGCGCCAAGGCGATGAGCTTGGGATCCTGGACCGTCCGGCCCCGGTCGATGACCCCGGCGCGAATGACCACCCGCTCGCGCGGGACGACCGACAGCGCCCGTCCCTCGAAGTCGCAGAGCAGGTCGAGGGTGAACTCCGGGCCATCCAGGTACTCCTGGACGACCGGAGTCGAGACGTAGCGCAGAAAAAAGGCCAGCTCGACCTCATCGCGCGCCGGAAACGCCAGAACGCTGCCGCGGCCGGCCCGCGGTTTCACGAAGAGCGGGAATGGCGGGCTCGCCGGGAGCTCGTGCGGCAGCCAGGTCGTCGCGGCCCCTACCCCGGCCGCGGCGAGACGCCGGCAGGTCTCCCACTTGTCGGTCGTGGCAATGGCCGTATCGAGGGGCGAGACGGCGACCATCGTACCGATCGCATCGAAGCGATCGCGGACCGCGGCGAAGCGCGGGATCTCGTCGTCGATGGTCGGCACGACGAGACCGATCTGATGGCGCAGACAGATGGCCCGCACCGCGTCGAAGTAGGTCGGATCGTCCGAATACGGCACCTCGAAGGCGCGATCCGCGAGGTGTACCGCCGGCGAGGCCGGGTTGACGTCGCAGACCATGACTTCGCCCGAGACGCCAGGCCGATGGAGCGCCTGCTGGAAGCCGCGGACCAGCCCGACGCGGCGCGAGGCCGCGGTGATGAGGACGTTGAGGCGCATCAGGCGCGCGGCTCCAGGGGCGAGTCGTCGCTGGCCGCGCCGCCGGCATCCTCGAGGCGGAACGCGTCGAACGCGGCGATGGCCCGCGTCGTCCGCGTCCCGACCAGCTCGCGCCAGCGGCGAGCCGGCAGGCCCTGCTCGGGCCGCAGCGCGATGACGTCGGTCTCGGCGATGACGGTGCCGGCCGGCAGATCGCGGCTGGCATACAGCGCGCGCCGGCTGCCCCGCCGGTTGCCCTCCTCGGCGGCCTGCGGCACGCGCAGCCCGGAGCCGAGACGCGCCCGTGTCTGCGCGGCGATCGCCACCAGTCGCGCCAGCGCCTCCGGCGACGACGACACCGCGGCGTCGATCACCGGGTCGGTGTCCGACGCTTTGATATGGCGTTCGTAGAGGTCGGCGCCGAGGGCGACGGCCGCGGCGACCCCACTCGCCTCGCCGGTGTGATCGGACAGCCCCACCGGCAGGCTGAACACCGTGGCCAGCGTGCGGATGGCGGCGAGGTTCTGCTGATCGTCCGGCGTCGGATACGCCGACACGCAATGCAACAGCGCGACGCTGCCGGCGCCGCCCTGGCGCGCGCAGGTGACGGCGGCGGCCACTTCGTCGAGCGTCGAGAGGCCGGTCGAGATCACGAGCGGGCGTCCAGTGGCCGCGGCGCGGGCGATCAGCCGGTGATGCGTGATGTCGCCGCTGGCGATCTTCAGCGCATCGCAGTCGAGGCGCGTCAGCATGTCGACCGCGGCTTCGTCGAAAGGACTCGAGAGCCAGGCCAGTCCGTGTTGGCGGGCCCGCGCGGCGACCGCGCGGTGCGCGGCCTCGTCCAGTTCGTAGCGGGCGAAGACGTCGCGCAACGACGGCCCGGCGACGTGCGTGAGGGTCGCGCCGCCGGTGGCCCGATCGGGCGCGACCAGCGTCTCGGCGCGCAACGACTGCAGCTTGACGGCCGAGGCCCCGGCTCGCGCCGCGGCGTCGACGAGGGCCAGCGCGCGAGCCGCGTCGCCGTCGTGGTTCAGGCCGATCTCGGCGATGACGAACAGCGGCGCGCCGCCCCCGATGGAGCGCGTCCCGATCCGCATCGTCGTCCTCGTCCCGGTCACGGTTGCATTCTCGTCCTCGTGTTCGTCATTGTGGTCCGCTGCGCAGCTGCCAGTACCGCCCTGATCGCCTGCGCCACCCGCTCCGCGCCCCGCCCGTCGATGACCGCCTGTCCGCGGCGCGCCATGACCTCGCGACGCCGGGCGTCCGCCAGGAGATCGAGCGCCGCGTCGGCGGCGGCCCGCGCCCACCGCGCGCTGCCGACCGCCACTCCCCGCAGTGGTCCCGTTCCAACAGCCAACCCGGCCCGCACGAACCGCCGAACCGTCGTCGCCTGTCCCGCGACGACCGGGACCGCCACCACCGGCGTTCCGAGCGCACACGCCTCGTAGAGCGTCGTGCCGCCGGCGACGACAGCCACGGTCGCCCGTGCCAGCGCGGCGCGGAACCGTGGCGACGCGATGACGGCGACGCCGTCGAGCGAACCGATCCCCTCGAGGCGCGCGCCAGAACCAAGGCCCAGACTCAGCAAGACCCGTGCCCGACTCAGCCCGGGCCGGCAATCGAGGCCGATGCGGAGGTGCCGGGCGATCGTCAGGCCGGCCCTCGCCTGCCGTCCGCCGCCCAAGCCGATGACGATCGTGGCGGCGCGCCCGGCCTGCTCGGATGGCGCGCGACGGCGGCTGACGACGTCCGGCGAGAGCACCGCGAAGGTCGGCCCCAGCCGACAGGCCGCGACGTCGCGTCCGAGCCCGTGAACACGGCGCGCACCCAGGCTGCCGTCGATGGCCAGGTCGGACGGCAGCGGCGCCAGGCCGACGTCGTGCAGCGAGGCCACGGCGACGCCGGCACGCCCGGCGGCGCGCAGCCACGGTTCGGCAGCCGCGCGCGACGGATCGTCGATGACCAGGAGACCGAGGCCGGGCCGCATCACCTCGCGGATCGACCCCGCGAGTCGCTCCGCGCCGAGGCGGGACGCTGTCTCAGCCGCATCGATCGTGCCTCGGATCGAAACACGCGGTGGGACACCGAGCGCGCGGGCGAGATGGATGGCGCGGACCAGATGCCCGAAGCCGATGCGAGGGCTGGCGGCGACGCGGAAGGCCACCTCCGGCGCAGGCCTGGCGTCACCCGCCAGACGGCGCGCCGACCCACCCCGAGGTCTCCCGCGAGCAGCCACGATTCACTTCACCAGTTCGCGCAGGACGGTAATCACGCGATCGACGTCGGCCTCGTCGGTGCCGGCCGACAGCGGCAGCGACAGCGTACGATCCGACACGAACTCGGCATTCGGGAACATGCCGCGGCGATAGCCGAAGCGCTCGGCGTAATAGCGGTGCAGGTGCAGCGCCTTGAAGTGCACGCTGGTCGCGATGCCCCGGTCGCGCAGCGCCGCGGCCAGGTCGTCGCGGTTCCAGCCGCACAGCCCGTGATCGACGAGCACGGTATAGAGATGATGCGCGTGCGTCGGCTCGGGTTCGCCCACGTCGTGCCGGGTCGCCGGCGCGGGGCGGGTCAGCGGCAGGCCGGCCAGGCCCTCGTCGTAGCGCTGCCACAGCGTGCGCCGATGCGCCTGCAGGGCGTCGATGCGCGCCAGTTGCTGCAGGCCGATGGCCGCCTGCAGATCCATCATGTTGTACTTGAAGCCCGCTTCGACGACTTCGTACTGCGCCGCACCGCGGCCGGAGTAGCGGGCCCACGCGTCGCGGCTCATGCCGTGCAGCGCCAGCACGCGGATCCGTTCCGCCCAGTCGGCGCGATCGGTCGTGACCATGCCGCCCTCCCCCGTCGTGATGTTCTTGACGGCGTGGAAACTGAAGGCGGTGAGATCCGTGGCGGCGCCGATGCGGCGCGGCCCGGCGGCGGCGCCGAAGGCGTGCGCGGCGTCGTCGATGACGGTGAGGCCATGGCGCGAGGCGATGCCGCCGAGGCGGGCCAGCGCCGCGGGCCGGCCGGCGAAGTGGACCGGCAAGAGGGCCGCCGTCTGCGGCGTGACCGCGGCCTCGACAGCCGCCGGATCGATGTTGAGCGTCGCGAGATCGATGTCGGCCAGCACCGGGGTGCCGCCGGCGTGGATGATCGCGTTGATCGTCGCGCAGAACGTGTACGGGGTGGTGATGACTTCGCGCCCGGCCTCGATGCCAGCGACGAGCAGCGACAGGTGGAGGGCGGCGGTGCCGGAGTTGACCGCGACGGCGTGTTGGGCGCCGGTGTAGGCGGCCACCGCCGCCTCGAACGCTTTGACCTTGGGACCCGTCGTCAGCCAACCCGATTGCATGACGTCGAGCACGGCTCGCATCTCGGCCTCGCCGATATCCGGCGGCGCGAAGGAGACGACGAGATCCGTGGCTGGTCTCAACACGCCTCCCCAACAAGACGGCGCGGGACCGGACCTCCCCGATCGCCGTCGGTGAGCATCGGCAACGCGAACGCGCCGAGGCTCTGACGGATGGCCGCACGCACCGCACCCACCCGCGCGATCCCACCGAGCCTGAACGCCGCCGCCATCGCCGCGCGATCGCGGACGGTAGCGTGCGCCTCGCGCGCCTGGCGCTCGAGCGCCGTCGGCCAGCTCAGACTCCACAACCGCGCCGCCGCGTCGGCGTCGCCGGCCGTCAGGCTGGCTGAGCCGAGCGCCGTCTCGATCGCGGCGAGCGGCTGGGCAAGCATATCGCTCCGGACCTTGTGGCGGAAGTGGTGATGCGCCGCCGCCAGCATCGGACGCGACGCCGTGGTCAGCCACGCGTCGAACGAGGGCAGCATCGCCGCGGCCAAATCGATCGGCGTGCGGCTGCCGTCGGCGCCGACGACGACGAGGAGCGGATCGGCCCATTCGAGGCGGACCGGCGCGTCGAGGCGCGGGTCGCCGCCGACGCGGAAGAACGGCCAGCCGGCGCGCGCGTCGCGCCACTCGGTGGCCACTTCGGTTGACCCTTCCGGGGCGCCGATGATGGCGACCAGCTGTCCCTCGGGCTCGAACAGCTGTACGCGATTGTTGCCGCGGTCGGCGACCGCCACCAGCGCGATCCCTTCGACCTGGGCGTCTTCGCCTTCGAAGCGGGGCGAGACGACGATCACATGCGACGGCTGGTCGAACTGGCCCGGTCCCGCGCCGGCCTCACCGAACAGTTCGCACAGACGACCGGCGGCGTCGATGACGGCGATCTGGTCGGTCTCGGGGCAGCACGCGAAGCTGCGGCCGCGAGGCGCCGGCGCAGACGCGGCCGCGCGCAGCGGACGCGCCGCGGGAGTGAGTGCCTCCGAGCCGGGCGTGACGAGAACCAGTGCCTGTGCCATTGCGATCATCCCTGTGTCCGCGCCGTCCGGTCGTTCGACAGCGCTTGTCGTCGCGTCGTTCTCGTCCTGGCGGCGTTGCACGCGAAAGTGCGCCAAGCCTGCCCGAGAACACCCGACGGACTCCGCCTACAGCAAGACCGATGCCCGGACCGCCCGACGGGTGTCGGGCCAACGAGTTACAGACAATGAGGTGCAACCACGGTCAACGTCGGTCATGCGCACCACACCAGCTGGGCGTCGGCCATCCGACCACGTCGTCGGCCGGCAGGACCCTCGCAGGCGTCTTACGCAGAATCGATCGCCGAGGTGCGCGCACTCGCCGCGCGTGCGGCGAGCGGCGAGCGCGGAGGAATATGCGAAGTCGAACCCGTGTCCCGAGTCAGAGATTCGCCGACCGAATCTCTGACTCGGGACACTAGCGGAGGCTGTCGATCACGGCCTCGAAGCGAGGCATGAACGGCGCGATGTCGTACTCGAGGATGTCGGCGACGGTGATCCAGTCGCCGCCACGCTGCGCTTCGAGCAAAGGCATCAAATGCGCGTCGAGGGCCCGCAGCAGCGGCATCGCCAGACCGTCGCGGGTCTCGAGCGTCTCGAGGGCGGCGCCACGAGCGGTGGCGGCGGCGACGACCAGTTGCACGAGATTGGCGATGGTCTCGGCGAGCTGGCCGATGCCCCGCGCCGCGCCATCGACCTGCGCACCGCGCAGCACGGCGGCGAGCTCGCGAGCCGAGGCCGCGACGGCCGGCAGCGAGCGGCTCGCTTCGTCGAGCACGTTGCCGAGCAGGTCGTTCGGGTGCAGCGTCTCGATCTCGACGATCAACTCGCTGCCGAGGGCGATGCCGAGCACGGCGTCGTCGCGGAAGCCCGGTTCGTCCACGCCGTCGAAGCGCACGGCGGCGACGATCTCGCCCGACGGGGCGACGTGTCGATCGACGGCGTCGAGGAGCGGGCCCCAACTCGGAACAGGGGTCGCAGGCGCGAAGGCGGTGCCATTCAGCAGGACGGTAGCCACGTTGGGATGCTCCAGTACTCTCTCGCCGGGCGGAGTCCCACCCGATTGCCTGGGCGAAGTGCGAAATCCCTGCCGAACCGCCAGCCGGACCGCAAAGCGGCCATTTCAGCTGGATTTCCGGGGGTCGGGAGCGCGCCGGCACGCGCCAGATGTCGCCCCGCCGACAGGTCTGGACGGAACCGCACCGGAATTGCACCCCCGTGCTCGCCGCGTCCCTGGATCGGCCGGGCCCTTAAAGCTCGCCCACTCTCCGTCGATTAACTCCTACGACTGGGGTGTGCGGATAGCCGCCCCGCCTACACACGAAAAGGCCACCGCGCAGGGACGCGCGGGGCACCTGGCAAGGACGCCGGGAACACTAATCACGGAGGATCATCACCATGGCTTCATTCTCAGTTATCACCAACCTCGCTTCGGTCAACGCGCAGTCGAACCTGTTCTCGACCAACATTGGCCTGAACCAGGCGCTGACCCGCGTGTCGAGCGGCTTCCGCATCAACAAGTCGGGCGACGACGCGGCCGGTCTGGCCGTGGCCAACTCGTTCCGCTCGGAAGTGGCTGTCCTGAACCAGGGCGTCCGCAACGCCAACGACGGTCTGTCGAACCTGCAGATCAAGGACGGCGCGCTGGACAACATCTCGAAGCTGCTCGACCGTCTCTCGACGCTCGCCACCGCGGCGGCTTCGGGCCAGACGTCGACGGCCTCGCGCACCACGCTGAACGCCGAGTTCACGGACGTCATCTCGGAAATCTCGCGTGAAGCGACGGTCGCGGGTCTGACCACGGCGGCCGGCTTCTCCGTGTTCGTCAGCAACAACGGCGCGAGCGGCGTCGTGGCCGGTAACGTCGGTGCGGCGGACGCGACGGCGCTCGCCATCAACGCCACCAACATCAACAGCCAGGCGGCGGCGGTGACGGCGGTCACCACGGTGGCCTCGGCCATCACGACGCTCGGCGCGGTGCAGGGTCAGGTCGGTCAGCTCGAGAACCGCCTGTCCTACGCCATCAACCTGGCGCAGTCGCAGATTGTCAACACCCGCGCTGCCGAGAGCCGCATCCGTGATGCGAACATCGCGGAAGAGTCGGCCAACCTGACCCGGTTCAACATCCTGAACCAGGCCGGCATCGCGGCCCTGTCGCAGGCCAACCAGTCGACGTCGGCGGTTCTTTCGCTCCTGCGGTAATTCGAGTTCGACTCGCCGGGACGGCCGCCTCCTGACGGCCGTCCCGGCCCTTTCTTCCGTCGCCGTCTCGTTCGCTGTACGGCTCGCCCGCCGGCTCGCCCGACCCCGCCATTCCTCGCGGGGCGACGCGTATTCAAGTCTCCCCTCCGGCGTCCGATTACTCGGGCGAGGGACCCAGGCCGACGTCTACCTCGGCCGGTCGAAAGGAGCGCGTCATGAGCTCGCCAATCACGCTGAGCGGCTTCAACAACATCGACTTCAGCTCGGTACTGAACGCCCTGATGGCTCAGGAGCGGATTCCGGTCACCCAGCTGGAGACCCAGCAGACCGCTCTCACCCGTCAGAAGACCTTCTTCTCGCAGTTCGCCTCGAAGCTGGCCAGCCTCGAGAGCTCTGTCGCGTCGCTGACCTCGGCCAACGCCTTCGAGGGCCGCAGCGCGACGGTGTCCGATCCGACCGCCGCCACCGTGCAGGTCGGCGGCACCACGCCTCGCGGCAGCTACTCGATCGCCGTGACCAGCCTGGCCAAGGCCCAGGTGACGGGCACGGCGAGCGTCCATACCGACCACGATTCGACGATCGTCGCGGGCGCCGGCACGCTGACCATCGGCGGCGTCGCCGTCACCCTGACGGGTGGCGTGACGCTCGACGGTCTCGCCGACGCCATCAACAGCACGCCGAACGTCGGCGTCAGCGCCTCGGTCGTCCAGAACGGCGCCAACTTCCAGCTCGTCGTGACCGGTCAGGCGACCGGCGCGGCCAACACCTTCGCCATCACCAACGGCCTGTCCGGCGGCTCCGGCGTCGGCTTCGCCGCCACCAACGCCCAGGACGCCTCGAACGCCGAGGGCACCGTCAACGGGATCGCGTTCTCGACCCCGACCAACACGGTCCAGGGCGTCGTGCCGCAGAGCACGCTCGAGCTGGTCAAGACCGCGGCACCGACCAATCCGATCGTCGTCACCATCACCGGCGATCGCACCTCGGTGAAGGAACTCGTCCGCAAGATGACCGCCGCCTACAACGATGTAGTGGCCTTCATCGACGACCAGCAGCTGGCGGCCAAGGAGAAGAACCCGGCCAGCATCGGCCGCGACCCGCTGGTGCGCGACCTGCGCTCGCAGCTGGCTCGCGTGCTGAACACCGAGCGGACCGTCCCGGGCGGCCTCTTCACGGCCGTCTCGCAGGTCGGCCTCGGCTTCAGCCGGACCGGGCAGCTCGAATTCAACGAAGCCGAGTTCGACTCGGCGCTCGATCGGGACACGGCCGGCGTCCAGAACCTGTTCCGCGGCTCCGGGGGGGTCACCGGCGCGTTCAGCGACCTGACGGCGACGATCGCCACCTACACGTCCGCGGGCGGCCTGTTGCCGACCGCCCAGACGCGCCTCAGCGATCAGGTCCTGAAGATCGGCCAGCGGATCTCCGACTACGAGCTCCGTTTGGCGCGCCGCCGCGAGGCACTGCAGAAGGAGTTCACTGCTGCCGATTTGGCCATCAAGCAGCTGAACAATTCGCTCGGTCAGCTGAGCTCACTGGGAGCGTCGCAGTAAACGAGCTGAGCCCGATTTCGATATTCCATGATCCCGACGATGGCCCGCGGCGCCGAAGCCTACTACCAGACCCACGTGCAATCGCGCTCGCCGCTCGAGCTCGTCGTGATGCTCTACGACGGCGCGCTGCGCTTCTGCGATCAGGCCGCCACCGCGATGGACGCCGGCGACATGACGACCAAGGCGATGGCGATGAGCCGCGCCTTCGCCATCCTCGCCGAACTGCAGAACACCCTGAACGTGAAGGACGGCGGCGAACTCGCCCGCCAGCTCGACGCGCTCTACGCACACATGCACGACCGGCTGGTCGACGCCAACATCCAGCGGTCGAGCGCGCCCATCCGCGACGTGATGAAGCTGCTGACGCCCCTGCGCGACGCGTGGTCGCAGGTCGCCACGCCGGCCGCGTAACCAGGACTCGATGACCTTCGACGAGACGCTGCTCGCCTACACCGCCGGTCTCGAGGCCGAGATCGCCATCCTCCACCAGGTGGAGGCGCTCGCCGCCGAACAGCGCGAGGTGTGGACGCGCAACGAGCTGCTGCCGTTGGGGCCGCTCGCCACGCGCCGGGCCGCGCTGATGCACGACCTCGCCGCGGTCGAGGCGCGGATCGCACCGCTCCACGACCGGCTCCGCACCGAGCTCGAACGCGCCAGCAGCACGCCCGGCTACGCTGCCGTCGAGGCCCGGCGTCAGGAAGCGCAGGCGCTCATCCATCGGCTGATGGCCGAGGATCGCAAGTTCCTCACCGACCTCGAGACCTCGCTCGTCTCGCGCCGTCGCGAGGCGCACGACCTCGAAACGGGCAACGCCACGCTCGCCGCCTACCGGCGCGTCGTCGTGCCGACCGTCGCCAGCGCCGGCATTTTCGACCAGCGCGGCTAGCCGGCGAGTCCGCCGCGCGCCGCCGCTCCTCCCGGCCGGCACGACCGAACGCCTACAATGTCGGCGTGAAGCGTTTCGGGTCCATTTCACCCTTCGTCGAACAAGGCGGCGCCGAGCGTCGGATCGGCCGCCTGGTCGCCAACCACGACTTCATCAAGGCGCTGATCCGCTACGGCTCGTTCGACGAGTACGTCCTCGCCAATCCTTCGAACGAGAACCAGCGCAGTTTCCTGGACGTGGTCGACGGCTGGGGCCTCGATGCCGCGACCCGGGCCCGGATCGCGCCGGTGCCCCTGGTCGATCTGCCGGCCCGGATGGCCCGCGACGCCTTCCATGTGTTCCACGCCGGCGGCTGGGGCGCGTTCCTTCCTGGGCTGCACCGTCTCCGCGCCGCGCACGCGCCCCGGCCGTGGCCGATCACGGGGATGATCTTCTCCATCCACGGGCGCGAGATGCTCGACTACGCGGTGCGGCTGTCCCACGCCGGCCTGACGGCGGCCGACGCCATCGCTTGCCTGAGCCACAACGGCCTCGACGCCTTCGGTCGCCTGCTCGATGCCGGCGCCGCCATTGCCGGCCGCCGCTATGCCGGCCGCCTGGTGCCGCTCGGCCTCGGCGTCGACGACGACGTCCTCGACGTGGCCGGCGATCGCGAGGCCGGACGTCGCCGCCTGCAGATCCCCGCCGATGCCGTCGCCCTGCTGGTCCTGGGTCGGATCACGCCGGCGCAGAAGATGGACCTGGCGCCCCTCCTCAAGGTGTTCGCGCGCCGCGTCATACCGGAAGCGGCGCGACCGGTCGTGCTGGTCATCGCCGGCGGGGCCAGCGACGGCGACGTACGGCTGCTGCAGTCGCTCCTCGACGCCTACGGCATCCGGGCGCAGACGCGCGTCCACGCCAACTTCCTCGCCCGCGTCAAACCGGACCTGCTGGCCGCCGCCGACATCCTCGTGTCCGTCGTCGACAACACACAGGAGACCTTCGGCCTGAGCATCCTCGAAGCGCTCGGTCACGGCCGCCCGGTGGTCGCCTCGCGCTTCGACGGCTACAAGGATCTCGTCGACGATGGCGTCGATGGCCTGCTCGTCGACACGCTGTGGTGCGAGGCGGATCCGCTCGCCGGGCTCAGTGACGTGATGGATCCCAACGTGGCGCAGCTGATCCAGGCCCAGAGCGTCGCCATCGACACCGCGCAGCTGGCCGATCACCTGCGCGCGCTCATCGCCGACGAGCCCCGCCGGCTGGCGATGGGCGCCGCCGGGCGCGCCAAGGTCCGCGAGCGCTTCCGCGCCAGCGCCGTCGTCCGCCAGTACGAAGCCCTGTGGGACGAGCTCGCCGCCGCGGCCGCGGCCCTCGACGACTGGCGCACGCCCGCACCAGTCGAGCCGGCCGCCTCGCGCACCGCGATCGATCCGGCGATCCTGTCACCGTCGTCGATCTTCCGCGCCTACCCCACCGACTTCCTGTCGCCGAACGACACGGTCGCCACCGTCCCCGGCGTCGCCATCGATCCGCCCTACGCCGACGTCGCGGTGCTGCTCGATCGCCGGCTCCTCGGGGCGATCCGCGATCGGTGCGTGACGCCGACACAGGTCCGCGACGTGGTGTCTCTCGCGGCGATCGAGACGCGCGGCTGGTTCGCGGTGATGTGGCTCCTCAAGTACGGCGTCCTGCGAGTCGCCGCGCACGGCTGACGCCGGCATCGCTGGCGCGCCGCGATATGCTGCATCGCGATGAGGACTGTTCGCTGGGGCATTATCGGGTGTGGTGACGTCACCGAAGTGAAGAGCGGCCCGGGGTTCCAGAAGGCCCGTGGATCGGCGCTGGTCGCGGTGATGCGGCGCGATGCGGCCAAGGCCGAGGACTACGCCCGGCGGCACGGCGTGCCGCGCTGGTACAGCGACGCCGCGGCGCTGGTGAACGATCCGGATGTCGACGCCGTCTACGTCGCGACGCCGCCGTCGACGCACAAGCAGTACACGCTGCTCGCCGCCGCCGCCGGCAAGCCGGTCTACGTCGAGAAGCCGATGGCCCTCGACCATGGCGAGTGCCGCTCGATGATCGAGGCCTGCGCGACGGCCGGCGTGCCGCTGTTCACCGCCTACTACCGGCGGGCGATGCCCCGCTTCGGGCGGATCAAGGCCCTGCTCGAGGCTGGTGCGATCGGCACCGTCCGCCTGGCCACCATCTCGGTGTTTCGCGCGTTCGCGCCGCCGGCGGGCGCGCTCCCTTGGCGCATCGATCCGGCCGTGTCCGGCGGCGGCCTCTTCGTCGATCTGGCGTCCCACCAGCTCGATCTGCTCGACTACTTCCTCGGCCCCATCGCCGACGTATCGGGCGTGGCGGCCAACCAGGCCGGGCAATATGGCGCCGAGGACATCGTGGCGGCCACGTTCGCCTGGGCGTCTGGCGTCCGCGGCACCGGCCTGTGGAGCTTCAGCGCCTCAGGCGACGTCGATCGCACCGAGATCGTCGGCACGCGCGGCCGCATTCTCTACGCGACCTTCAGCGACGCGCCGGTGATTCTCGAAACGGACGCCGGGATCGAATCGCTCGAACTGCCCTTCCCCGCTCACGTGCAGCAGCCGCTGATCCAGACGATCGTCGACGAGTTGCTCAGCGGGAGCCCGGTGTGTCCGAGCACGGCGGAGAGCGCGGCCCGAACGACGCGCGTCATCGACACGCTGCTCGCCACGCACTACGCGGCCGGCTGACGCCGGCGTCGCCAGCCGGCGGAACGACCAACGAGCAACCTCCAACTGCCAAGGCACTCCCAACGCCCAACTCCCAACGCTGCCGGGCATTGGTCGTTGGAAATTGGGAGTGCCTTGGCAGGTGGAGATTGGAAGTTGGAAGTTCGCGCGCAGCCGCGCGCGAGCTCTACGCGAGCGCCACTGCGCGCGTGCGCTGGCCGCGGAGACGGTTCGGCGCCTGGCGGGTCGCGTGGATGAAGTGCGCGACCGACTCGAAGCCCAGCGAGGCGTAGAGGTCGCGCGCCGCCGTGTTGTCGTCGGCGACGAGCAGCGTGACGCGCCAGCAGCCGGCCGCGCCGGCGCGGCGGCTGGCTTCCTCGACCAGCGCCCGGGCCAGGCCGCGGCGGCGATAGGCCGGGTCGACGGCGAGCTGGGCGATGTGGGCCGTGTCGCGCTGCAGCGTCGTGGTCAGGATCAGTCCGCGCAGACGGTCGTCGGCCGGGTGCTGCACCGAGACGCTGGCCGCCGGCAGGAAGCGTCCGCAGCCCGGCGTCTTGATCACCTGGGCGACGTACTGGGCCCACTCCGCCAGCGTGCCCTGCGGCGCGAACGCCTTGGCGGCCTCGGATCCGGCGTAGGCGCGCGCGAACAGCCGGACGGTGTCGACGGCGTCGTCTTCGGTCCACGGCCGGAGATGGGACGCGATCGAGACCGGCGCCGTCGACGGGACGGCGGTCGTTGACGGCGCCAGGGCCCGCTGCATGTAGCTGTAGCGGGTGACGTCGAAGCGGCGGCGCGTCAGGGCCCCTTCGAGTGCCGTCGAGGCCGGGAACGCAAAGCACAGAATTTCGCCGGCCAGATCGGCTTCCGGCGTGCGCAGCACGTCGTCGAGCAGCTGCCGCGTGACTTCGCCGGATTCCGCGACCAGGCCGCCGATCTGGAGCCGGCGGTTGTGCAGGAAGTAGTGCGTGAAGCCGGTCGGCCGGCCGTCGTCGTCGTAGGCCACCAGGCCGGCGGCCTGCCCCGACTGGCGCGAACGCTCGAGCAGGTCGAACGCCGGCTGCGCGTCCCAGTGGAGCGTGGAAATCCACCGCTGCCGCTCGGCTTCGAGCAGCCCACCGACGGCCTCCGCCGACGCGAGGCGCCAGTCTTCAGTAGCGCGTGCGGTCATTTCGTCGGTTCGGTCTTCTTGCCCAAACGGGCGGCCACCGCCGCCGGCAGATCGCGCCGGGCCGCCGCGGCGCGGTTCGCCTCGACGATCTGCTCATAGATTTCCAGCCGGTGGACGGGCACGCTCGGCGGCGCCTTCACGCCGAGGCGGATGCTGTCACGACCGACGCGCAGCACGCGGATCTCGATCCCGTCCCCGATGATGATGGCGTCGTTGCGCTTGCGCGTGAAGACCAGCACCGGCGCACCTATTCCGCTTCCGCGAACAGCGGATGCCGCAGCGGATAGACGCTGTCGGAGGGCACCAGCTGGAAGCCGAGCATCCGCGCCGGGTTGATCACGACCGGGGCCCTGAGATTGGCGGACAGTCCGTCGTCGCTCACCGTGACGATGGCCAGCCACAGGAGGGACGTCTCGTCGGCCGCGCCGAGGCGCGTGAGATCGCTCTGGTTCAGGCGGGCGCGATAGTCGGGCAGCACGCGGCGCGGGTCGACGACGAGGAAGGACGGCGACGACGCGTCGATCGACTGCAGGCACTGCACCGGCTCGTAGCTCGGCGCCGAGAGCAGCACGAAGCGGCGATCGGACTCGAACCCGGGCAGCCCGCTGGGGAACGCGATGACATCGTCGGTCTTGAGGTTGAACGCGCCGAAGTGCGTGTAGAGACGCAGCACGTCGGGCGCTGCGCCTTCTCCCTGGGCGGCGGTCATTTGAGGTAGTCCATCAGCGACTGCCGTCCGACGGTGGCCAGCGCGCCGAGCGCGGCGCGGTGCGCGGCGTCGGCCTGGGTCATCGCGGCGATCGACTCGGCCAGGTTGGCATCCTCGACCGACGAGCGGCGGGCGTTGGCGGCCTGGCGCTGCGTGACGAGCCGGGACCGGTCCTCGGGCAGCCGGGCCATCTCGATGCCGATCTGCGTCTGCGCGTTGGTGACGCGGTCGAAGGCCTGGCCGACGCTGACGAGACCCTGGTCGATGCCGGCCATGTTGCCGGTCTGGACCGCGGTCGCCAGCGCCTCGAGCGTCTGGAACACATCGGCCGGTGCCGAACCCTGAAGGATCGCGCCGCCGTCGAAGCTCACCTGAACCGCTCGGTCACGGGCGACGTCGACTGACTGGACGCGCGCATCGCCCTGGTAGCCCGAGATCGGCGGTCCAGCGGCGTAGGGCGGCGTCAGTGACTGGCCGCCCGAGAACAGGTACATGCCGCGATAGCTGGTGTTCACCGCGGTCAGGATGGCGCTCGCGGCGCCGCGAATCTCCCCGGCGAGCGCGTCGCGCTGCGTCTGGGTGAGGATGGTGCTGCGGCCGCCGGCGGCCCGGGTCTGGGCGTTGGTCAGGCGGTTGATGACGTCCGTATAGACGCTGTCGACGACGCTGAGCCGCGAGTCGACCGAGTCGGTCGTCTGCGTGAACTGGTCGAGCACCGACATCTCGGCGCGCTCACCCATGGCCGCCGCCATCGCCGACGGGTCGTCGCTCGGCAGGTGGAGGCGCCGTCCCGACGACACCTCGCGCTGCCGGAGCGCGAGGTCCTCGGCCGCGCGGTTGATGTCGACGATGCCGTTGCGGAAAATCGATCCAAAAGTGACGCGCATAATGGCTCCGCTTAACGGCCCAGATTCATCAGGACGTCGAGCGTGTCGTTGACGGTGGCGAAGAAGCGCGCGTTCGCCTCGTAGGCTCGCTGGAAGCGCATCATCGATGCCGCCTCTTCGTCGAGCGACACGCCGGACACACTGTCGCGCAGGTTCTCGATCTGCTGGACGACTTCGCCCCGGATCTGGCCCTCGGAGACCGCGCTCGAGCGGTCCTGGCCGACGCCGTAGACGATGTTGGTATAGAAGCCGGTGAAGGTCGCGCTGTTGCCCGAGAGCACGCGCGCGTCGCGCAGCGCCGCCAGGCCGCGCGCCGTACCGTTGTCGCCCGGCGTGGCGGCGACGCTACCGGCGGCAATCAGGTTGGCGTTGGCGGCGACGGTCGGGTCGAGCGCGATCTGCGAGGCCGCACCGGCGACAGCGGCGAGCGGCTGGAAGAACGGCGGCGCGTCGACGCCGCCGAGGGTGAACCCGGCGTCGTGCAGCGTGTTGACCTGCTGCACGACCGTGTAGGCCAGGGTATCGAGCTGGGCGCGATAGCTCGGGATGTTGGTGTCGCGGGCCGCGATCAGGCCGGCCACCTTGCCACTGTTAATCCCCGCCGTCACGTCGGTGACGCCGCTGTAGAGATGGGCGAAGCCGGTGGTCGGCTCGTTCTGGACCGTCACCGCGTAGGCGACGTCGGCGATCACCAGCGGCTTGCCGCGCCCGAACGAGACCTGGACCGTGCCGTTCGGCAGATCGATCGTTTCGATGTCGAGGAACGACGACAGCTCTTTGACGACCTCGTTCTGTTCGTCACGCAGCGTCATCGTGCCGCTCTGGTCCGCGTTGGCGATGCGTTCGTTCAGCGAGGCGAGCCGGTTGGCCAGCGAGTTGATGTCGTCGACCGAGGCGCGGACGCGGCGATCGGCGTCGAGCTGGGCCTGCTGGAAGCGGCCGTCGGTGGCGCGGATCTCGGTGGCCAGGGCCTGCCCCTTGGCCAGGACGTCGGCCCGCGCGGTGCTCGAGGTCGGTGCCTGGGCCAGGCCGCTGAACCCGTCGAAGAACTGGTTCAACCTGGCGTTGAGCGTGGCGTCCGGTGATCCGAGGCTCGCCTCGACGACGCCCAGGGCTTCGGCAAGCGCGTTCTCGCGATGCTGGGCCGGGTTCTCCTGGAACAGGCGGCGATCGAAGAAGCGATCGCGCAGGCGCCGCACGCCGAGCACTTCGACGCCATTGCCGGCGTTGAGGCGCTCGCTGGTGGGCGGAATCGCCCCGAAGTCGACAACCCGGCGCGAGTAGCCCGGCGTGTTGATGTTGGCGATGTTCTGGCCGGCGGCGTCGAGGCCGTAGCGCTGTGACTCGAGCGAGCGCGCCGTGGTCGAGAGCATGCCGAAGAGACCTGACATCAGCCCCTTGCCTGCAGGACGCCGGCGGCGTCCGTGCTCGTGAAGTGCCCCGAGCGGCCGTAGCCGTGCCGGGTCGCGTAAACGTCGTTCAGGGCGAAGACGTTGCTGCCGAGGCGCTCGCAACGGCGAATGGCCGCCTGCGCCGCGATCAGCTCGGGGCGCAGTGCCTCGGCGTCGCCTGAGGGAAGGGTGGCAAAGCGGGCGGCGATGCCGGCCAGCCGGGGCTCGGCATCGAGGAGGCGCTCAGGGAGCCCCTCGACAAGACCGAGACTGATGGCTTCGAGCGTGGCGCGCAGTTCTCGGACGAGCTCGCCCAGACCGACGTTCGACGTCATCATGCCTCGCACGTGCGCCGAGCGGCCTGGAAGGCCGCGATCAGCGCAGTAGAGAATCGATCAGCTTGTCGGCCAGCCGCTCGGCATCTTTGCCGAGTTCGCCAGCGGCGCGCTTCTGGCGCGCACGCTCGATGGCGGCTTCCGACGCATCTGGCGCTTCGTGCGCCGCCTGGACTGCCGCACTCAGCAGCCGCGCCTGATCCGAAACCTGGACGCGGTCCGCCGTCGCCGGCGCTCCCGCCTGTTCCGACCGCCCCGCGCGACCGCGATCGGTCGCCTGGGTCGAGGTCGTCTGTCCGACGTTTTCGGGGCGTTCGCCGTGAATCCTCATGAAAGTCACTCCAATGCCGGGTCACATCAACCCCGGTCGAGGAGTTAATCGACAGGCCCGTCATCGGACTTTAATGGTCCTCTCCCGACACGACCCGCCCATGTGGCGGGGTCGACGCGTTCGCCGTTGACCAGCACCTCGAAATGCAAGTGCGGTGCCGCTGACCGGCCGGTCGACCCGACACGCCCGATCGGCGTCCCGGCGGCGATGACATCGCCTTCCTTGACCAGCGTCGCGGAGAGGTGTGCGTAGCGCGTCTCGATGCCCTGGTCGTCGCGCACCACCACGAGGTTCCCGTAAGTCCCCCGTTCACCTGCGGATACGACGGTGCCTGGGGCCGCAGCCGGAACCTCGGTGCCGTACGTGGCGCGGAGATCGACGCCGCGGTGGAAGCGCGCTTCGCCGGTAAAAGGGTCGGAGCGCCACCCGTAAGGCGAGGTCACGGGGGTGGCGAGCGGCAGTTCGACAGACGTCCGAGCGTCGACCATGTCGGTGGACCGACCGCCCCAGGTGGCGGGAGCGCTCGGCGTGAGCGGCAGAGCCGGGCTGGCCGTGTGAAGATCGAACGACACCGGACGGTCCGCCGATTCGCGCGCCGACACGTCGGCCGCACCAGCCCGTTCGTCGAGCGTGCGGGTCATCAGGGCGCCCAGGCCAACCCCGCCCGAACGCGCGAGATAGCCCGAAAATTCGCTGTCGAAGGTCTCCTGCATCGTCGAGCCACCGAAGCCTTCGGACGACTCCGTCTCGTCGAGCAGCGACTTCCGCATCTGCTGGACCATCTGCAGCATCAGCATCGCCTCGAACTGCTGTGAGAGCTCGGCGACCTTGGCGCGCTCGGCGGCGGGTGTCGGTGTTTCGGACAGCGCACGCGCGGCGTTCAGCGCGAACGCCGGCAGCGTCGTGGGGTTGGTCGGGATGCCGTTGCTCATGGCCACCTCAGATGATGACCAGCTCGGCGGTGAGTGCGCCGGCCGCTTTCATCGCCTGCAGGATGGCGATGATGTCGCGCGGGGTCGCGCCGAGCGCGTTCAGTGCCTTGACCACGGCGTCGAGCGAGGCACCCTCCTCGAGGGTGATCAGCTTGGCTTCGCCTTCGGTGACGTCGACCTTCTCGTCGGGAACGACCACGGTCTCCGCGCCCTCCGGCGAGAACGGATTGGGCTGCGAGACGTTGTATTTGGTGGTGATTCGCACCGACAGGTTGCCGTGCGCCACCACCGCCCGGCCGAGACGGACCTCGTTGCCGACCACCACCGTGCCGGTGCGCTCGTTGATGACGATGCGGGCCTGGCCGCCCATCGACACCGGCAGCGGCTCCAGGCGGGCCATCAGGTTCGGCAGCGCGGTCCGATAGCCGGCCGGCACCGACACCTGCACGCTGGCGGCGTCGAGGGCCTGCGCGGCGCCCGGTCCCATCTCCGCGTTGATCGCGTCCGCCACGCGCGTGGCGTTGGTGAAGTCGGGCGTGCCCAGGGTCAGGAGGATCGACTCGCTGACCAGCGGCACCGCGCTGGCGATCTCGGCCTGGATGATGCCGCCGGCCGGAACGCGGCCGACGGTGAGGTGATTGACCTGCACCGAGTTGGCGCCCTTGCCGCCGCCGAACCCGCCGAGGGAGAGCGGCCCCTGCCCGAGCGCGTAGATGGTCCCATTGGTGCCGCGCAGCGGCGTCGGCAGCAGCGTGCCACCCTGCAGGCTGCGCGCGTCGCCGATCGACGACGCCGTGATGTCGAGGCGGCTGCCCCGCCGCGAGAACGCCGGCAGCTCCGCCGTCACCAGTACCGCGGCGACGTTTTCGATCTTGATCTGCTCGCCGGGCACCAGGACGCCGAAGCGCTCGAGCATGTTGGCCAGCGTCTGCGCCGAGAACACCGTCTGGCGGCGATCGCCGGTCTTGTTGAGGCCGACGACGAGGCCGTAGCCGATGAGCGGCACGGGCGCCGTGCCCTGCAGCGACGCGATGTCGCGCAGGCGGACGGTGGTATCGGCGAACGCCGGCACCACGGTCAGGCCGAGACCGAGCGCGCCGAGGGTGGCGACACGCAGGCAGATCGTAAAGGCACGCATGGTCAGAACACCTTGTTGAGCACGCGAATGAGCCAGCCGGGTTTCAGGTTGTCTTTCATCAGGCCGCGACCGAAGTAGCGGATGCGCAGCTGGCCGATCGAGGGCGACAGCACGACGTTCTGGTCGCTGACGTCGCGCGGCCGGGCCACGCCGGTCAGCACCACCATCTGGCGGTCGCCGTTGATGTCGATTTCGCGGGCGCCTTCGAGGACGAGGTCGCCGTTCGGCAGCACCTCGAGGACGCGGGCGGTGATGGTCGCCGAGAGCGTGCCGCTGCGCGAGGTCGCGCCGCTGCCCTCGAACTTGCTGTCCGATGACGTCTTGGCGAGGCCGCCCGGATCGATCGACGGGATCTTCTTGGTCAGGCCGAACAGGCCGCCGACGCCGGCGGTGGCGCTGGACTTCTTGTCGAGCGCGGAGTCGGCGGAGCCGGCCCCCTCGATGCTCTCGACCACGCGGATGGTCACCAGGTCGTTCACCAATCGGGCCCGGCGATCGAGGCCGAGACTGGCGATCCAGTCGATCGACGGACCTGCCGTCGGTGCCGGCGGCGGCCGCCGCGCCGACTCGAGATAACGGGCATAGAGCACGTCGTAGACGTCGCTCGGTGGAGAAGAGGCCGGTGCGGCGATCGCCTTCTTGTCCGACTTGTCGGCCGCCAACGCGGCGGCGGACGTGGCCAGGACGCAGACGATGGCGAGGCCGAGGCGAAGAGGGTGCTTCATGGAATGATCTCAACTTCTCCGGCGCCGCTGACGCGTCCGCGCAGCCGCCGTTTCTCGACCTGGACGCGGACGATGGCGCCAAACGCGCCGTCCTCGAGCGCGGTGGCGCGGCCCTGCGCCTCGACTGGACCGACGCGCACCACGGTGGCCACGTCGTCGCCGCTGCGGACCAGCGGCGCGACGGCAATGGTGTCGGCCGCGATGACGCCGTCGGCGGCGACGGTCCGCCGGACGCGCGCCCCGACGATCGCGTCGGCCTGCGGCAGCGGCTGCAGGGGCACCCGGCCGGGATCGCCGGAGGCACTGGCCACGTCGCCGGGCGCGACGATGGTGCCGGGACCCAGTGCCCGTGTCGCTCGGGCAAACCGCGCCCGCAGGCGGACGACCGCGTCGGCCGACCCGCTGCGTGCGCCACCCCGGCCGGACGGCGCCGTGTGCAGGATGAAGCGCATCGGACCGCCGGCGCGGCTGCCGGCGTCCGGCGTCGCCCGCAGCCCGGTACCCGCCGGCGTCCCATGCACCTGCAGATCCTCGACCGTGACCTCGACCGTCAGCAGCGGGCCCGCCATGCGCGCCTGCACGGCCCGCACGATCGCCGCCCGCACGTCCGCCTCCGCCGCCGGCGTGGCGACGGGAGCGGCCGCCGTCCTGATGGACGGCACGGCGGTGGCGACGGCGAGGACCAGCGCGGCGAGCATCATGATTACCGGGCCAGGTTGTTGACCATCGCCAGCATGTCGTCGGCGGTCTTCACCACCCGCGAGTTCGCCTCGTAGGCGCGCTGCGCAAGGATCATGTTGATCATCTCCTCGACGATGCTGACGTTCGACTCTTCGAGGAAGCCCTGCTGGATGGTGCCCATGCCTTCGGTGCCGGGCGCGCCGGTCGTGGCCTCACCGGACGCGCTGGTCACGGCGAAGAAGTTGCCGCCGAGCGGCATCAGCCCCGGGGGGTTCTGGAACGTGGCCAGCTCGATCGTGCCGAGCTGCTGGGCCGCGTTCTGCCCGGCGATGGTCACCGAGACGACGCCTTCCTTCGAGATGCTCACCGACGTCGCATCCGGCGGAATGGAGATGGCGGGCTCCATCGGATAGCCCTCGGCGGTCACCAGGCCCCCTTCGGAGTTCGTGTGGAACGAACCGTTGCGCGTGTAGGCGGTGCGGCCGTCCGGCAGCGTGACCTGGAACAGGCCCTGGCCCTGCACCGCGACGTCGAGCGGACCATTGGTCGTCTTCAGGTTGCCGGAGGCGAAGTCGCGGGCCGTTCCGACGGCGCGGGTGCCGAGGCCGATTTCGAGGCCGATCGGCGTCTCGGTCGACGTGGAGTTCGGCGACCCGGCGCCGCGCACCTGCTGATAGACGAGGTCCTCGAACTCGACCCGCGCCTTCTTGAAGCCGGCCGTGTTGACGTTGGCCAGGTTGTGCGCGGTGTTGTCGATGTTGGTCTGCTGGGCATTCATGCCGCTGGCAGCCGTGTAGAGTGCTCGAATCATGTGCGGATTCCTCTATCTGCTCGTGCTCTGGGCGCCTACCGGCGACCCAGCTCGGTGATGGCGCGGCCATCGACGTCGTTCATCAACGTCGTGATGCCGCGCTGCAGCGCCTCGAAGGCCCGCGATACTTCGGTCAGCTGCACCATCCGTTCCGGCAGCTGCACGTTCGACGACTCGAGGGAGCCGCCGCGGACGCGCGACGTCAGCGGAGCGTCGACGGCGGTGACGCCGGGCTCGGCGCGGAAGCGGCCCGCTTCTTCACGGCGCAGGCCGACGTAGTCGCCGAAGTCGACGACCTTCAGCTTGCCGGCCAGGACGCCTCCGGCGCGCACCGAGCCGTCCGGCTCGACGCCGATGGCCCCCTGCCCCACCTGGATTGGCGCGCCCTCCTCGCCGCGGACGACGGCGCCGTCGGCCGTCACCAGCGTTCCGTCGGGGCGGCGCGAGAACTGGCCGTTGCGCGTGTAGCGCACGCCTTCGACCGTGTCGATCTCGAAGAAGCCGCGCCCCTCGAGCGCCACGTCCAGATCGCGATTGGTCGTCTGGATCGAGCCGTCGCGGAAATCGACCAGGCCGGGCGCCGGGGCGACGTCGATCGCCGTCTGCAGCACCTGGTTGAAATCGGGCCGTCGGGACTCGACCGTCGGGACGCGCTCGGTCTTGTAGCCGGCCGTACCGGCGTTGGCGATGTCGGACGCGATGCGATCGAGCTGCGCGAGCCGGGTCCGGAGCCCGCTCAGTGCGCTGTAGGTGCCGCCAGCCATGATGCGCCCTCCTTCGTGACCACGTGGCCGTGCGCGGCGCGTTCCGGGACCCGGACTACGCGCGACGGCAGGACGATTTCCTCGTTGGCCGAGCCGCCGTCGAGGCGGACCCAGACCCACGGCTCGCAGCGGACCGGCTGGACGCGGCGCGCCCGGCCCGAGGCGATGGCGAGTGCGATGTGTTCGGTGGCGTCGCGCATCGACGCGGCGCGCGTCACCAGCGGCGCGTGCGCCGGCGCGGTGCCGTAGGCTTCGAGCAGCGTCGCGGCGACGTCGTCGCTGACGAGCAGCGCCTCCACCGTGGCGACGACGAGCGCCCGGAGCACCGCCAGCGCCGGGCGCGGCAGCGGCGCGGCACACGCGACCACCAGGCGGTTGCGCTCCGCGTCCGCTTCGATCGGGATGACGCCGAGCGCTTCGACGACGTCGCGCGACAACCCGCCGGGCGCCGTGCGGACACGCGCGGGATCGACGGTCATCAGGTAGCCGGCGCGCGCCTGCGTCGCCAGCGTCCGCAGCAGTTCAGCCGGCTGCACCGCGCCCATCGCGACCAGTTCGGCGCCGATCCGGCGGCCGCTCTGGCGCTGGCGCATCAAGGCGTCTTCGAGGGTCAGCGTCGTGATCACCTTGCGGTGCACGAGCAGCGCGCCGACTCGCGACACGTTCGGGCCGCGGCCCACAGTCGCGTCCGGCGCTGGCGCGTGTTCGAGCCGGACGCGCGTCTCGGCTTCGAGGCACGGCTGCGAGCAATACCAGCCGTCGTCGAAGGCCATGCCGTGGCCGGGCCGGTTGGCGAGGAAGTCGGGCACCCAACGGGCGCACGTGTCATGCGCGCAGCGCATCAGCCTGTCCTTCCGTGATCTTGGTGCGGGTCCGCGCCGCCGGCGCGTGCTCGGCGAGGTGCAGACGCAGGCGCACTTCACCTTCCGACATGTGTTCGGCGGCGGCGATCTCCGCGATGCTCGTGCCGCGGCGGGCGGCCGCCTTCAGGCGCGAGATCGACGTCTTCGATCGGGCCGGCGCCGACGCCGGCAGGTGACGGCGCGTCAGCTCGTCGGCGATGGCCTTGAAGCCGGCTTCGCTGGTCTCGGTGAGGATCGAGAGCGCGTCGCCGAGGTGGCCGACCTTCTCTTCGAGGCGGGCCGACGCCGCGACCATCCGCGAGAGACGCCAGAGCAGCCAGGCCTGCACGGCCGAGAGCGTCGTGAGCGCGGCGCCGACGATGATGACGAGGAGCGTGAGGTTCATGGACGGGTTCCCTGACCTAGCCGTTGAGAGTGCGCAGGCGCTCGTCGGGGCTGACCACCTGGGTGACGCGGACGCCGTAGTTGCCGGCGACGACGACGACTTCCCCGCGCGCGACGAGACGTCCGTTGATGAGGACTTCGACCGGATCATCCGGCTGGCGCGACAGCTCGACGAGCGAGCCCGGGCCCAGCCTGGACAGCGCCTCGATCGACACCACCGCTTCGCCGAAGCGGACCGTCAGCGGCATGTCGATGTCGAGGATCAGCTCGAGGTTGTCCGGCATCTTCTCGACGACCGGCGCGGTGTCGGCGGCAGTCGCGACCAGCGTCGGGACCGCCGTGGGGCGGGCCGGAGCCGAGCCGGCGGCGTAGCTGCAGCCGAAGTAGAGCGTGTTGGTCTCGTCGAGCCGGCAGGCGAAGCTGCCCGCGGCGGCGCCCGGCGCGACCGGCGACGTCGCCGGCTTGCCGACGTTGACCGTGAGGCCGTTGAACGGCGCTTCCATGCCGATGCCCGAGAACGCCTGGGCGGTGAGTTCCTTGAGGGCCTCACCGATTTCGTCGGGCGAGGCGCTCTCCTTCATCAGCACCCGCGACGCCAGATTGGCGGCGTCGTCGTTGGTGATGGCGAGGTACCAGGTGCCCGACATCGGGCCGGCCAGCTCGCACGGGACGAGCCAACCGGGCGCGACGGCGCCATCGAACGGCAGCGCTTCGGCTTCCGGGGTGACGACCGACTGCATCACCCCGGCAAATCGGGTGGAGACGGCCTGGACGAGCTCGTTGACGAGTGCAGACATGGGGAGCCTCAGGCGGCCTGCGTGCGTGATGCGCTGATGGGACCGTCGATGCGGATGTGCGAGCGCGTCGCCGACAGCACCGGCGCCGCAGTGAACTTCGCCTTGCCGTTGACCCTGACTTCGATCGGCTCGCCGGCCGGGTGCTCGAGACCGACGATGTCGCCGACCTGGAGGCGCATGAAGTCGCCGGCGCCGATCGCGGCGTGGATGCCGGCCTCGAGGGTGACGGTGACGCGGCCGACGTTCTCGTCGAGCCCGGCCTGTTCGGTCGGCGTCATCTCGCGGCGGGTGCGCTCCCAGGAGCGGGTGAAGCTGCCGCTGACCGCCTCGATGCTGGTGGCCGGAAAACAGACATTCAAGACGCCGCGCGTTTCACCGATCTTGATCTCGAAACTCATGAGCAGCACGACTTCATTCGGTGCCGCCACCTGCAGCATCTGCGGGCGCGTTTCGCGGCCGGAGATGCGGAACTGGACGTCGACGATGCCGCGCCAGGCGTCGGTCAGGTTCTCGAGGATCAGCTTGACGACGCCGTCGGTGACGTTCTGCTCGATCTCGGTGAGGGCGCGGTTGACCATGACCCCGCGGCCAGAGCCGCCGAGCATGCGATCGATCATCGTGAAGGCGACCGAGGGATTCAACTCGAGCGCCGCCGTGCCCTCGAGGGGCCGCATCGAGATGGCGTAGAACGCCGTCGGGTCGGACAGCGACATCAGGAACTCGGAATACGTGAACTGCTCCACCGACAGGATGGTGACGTCGGTGACCACCCGCATGTAGGCCGACATCGACGTCGACAGGTTGCGGGCGAAGCGGTCGTGCAGGAAGTGCAGCGATCGGATCTGATCCTTGGTGACCCGATCGGGGCGGCGGAAGTTGTAGCTGACGACCGAGGCCCGGCCGTCATTTTCGAACGTCGGCGCGATGCTCTGGTCTGACGCCGCGGTCAGCAGTACATCGATTTCTTCCTGCGAGAGCACCGGGCTCATCGGCGCAGATCCCCGAGCGACGCGCGCATGCTGGCGCGGAGGCGGGACAGGGCCAGCGAGCGCAGCTGCGACACGCGCGACTCGCACACGCCGATGACCTTGCCGATTTCGGCCATGGTCAGCTCTTCCTCGTAGTAGAGCGCCAGGATTTCGCGCTCACGCTCGGGCAGCTCGCGGATGGCGCCGGCCAGCAGCGTGCGCAGCTCGGTGCGGTGCAGCTGCGCGTCCGGGCCCTCGTCGGGGTCGAGGCACAGCTCGAACAGCGGCGAGCCGTCCTCGCCGGTCGCGTCGAGCTGACGGATCGCGCCGAGGTCCAGCGTCCGGATCTGGTCGAGCGACTTGTCGTACTGGGCCCGCGACATCGACAGCTCGCTGGCCACTTCGTCCTCGTTCGGCTCGCGCTTGAGGGTGTGCCGCAGCTTGGCGATCGCCTGATCCAGGTCGCGGCGCATCCGCCGCAGCGACCGCGGCGCCCAGTCGAGCTCGCGCAGCGCGTCGAGCATCGCGCCCTGGACGCGGCGCCGGGCGAAGGCGTCGAAGGGGACGCCGAGCGCCGGCTTGTAACGATCGGCGGCGTCGATGAGGCCGACCACGCCGACGCTGATCAGCTCGTTCATTTCGACCTGCGACGGCAGGCGCTGAGCCAGCCGATGCGCCATCGCCTTGACCAGGCCGACGTGATTGATGACGAGCTGATTGCGATCGGTTTCCACCGTCGCCGCAGGCACTGGCGCGCTCGCGCGCGGGCTTGCGACTGGAGGACTCTGCCGATTCCGCTTGCCAACCGACGACTGCTGTTCCGCGCTCATGCCGCGAGCCCCTCCGGGCCTTCCGGTCCGAGAATGTGTCCAGCCAGCACTGCGCCGCTGGCCCGTTCGAGATCGTCCGGAACGCGCTGCCCCGTCCCCAAGTACGACAACGTCAAATCGCGCTCCGCGATCAGCTTCAGAAGTGGTGCCACCGAATCGCCCTCGTCGAGCCGCGTCAGGACGACGCGGCGGGCCCGCGCGCCGTAGGCGTCGAGCAGCCGCGCCGCCTGGCGGACCGACGATCCTGCCGGCAGGACGACATGGGTGCGGACGCCAGGCAGCGACGACAGCCGGTCGGCGACTTCGAGCGCCCGGGCATCGCCGAGCGACCGGCCGGCGGTGTCGACGAGAATCGGGCTGGCCGTCGACACCAGCGAGCGCTCGATCTCGGCCGGCGTCCGCGCGACCGCGAACGGGCTGCCGATGAGGTCGGCGTAAAGCCGCAGCTGTTCGACGGCGCCGACGCGGAAGCCGTCCGCCGCCAGCAGGCTGAGCCTGCGGCCGCGCTGGGCGCGCTCGCGGGCCGCGATCTTGGCGATGGTCGTGGTCTTGCCGGCGCCCGGGGGGCCGACGAACAGCTCGACCGGCGCGTACGGCTCGTCGCCGGAGACCAGCCCGCCCAGCTCGGTGGCCAGCGCGGCTTCGATCGCGGCGGCCGTCGCCGTCCGCCGCGGTCCACGCGGAACCGCCCGGGCGACGCGGGCCGCCATCTCGTAGTCGAGCCCGGTCGACAGGAGCTGCGCGATCAGCGGATCGGGGCGCTCGGTGGCTGCGGCCGGGCCGCCTCGACGGGCGCCGAGACGCAGCCGCTCGAGCACGCCGGCCGTCGCCGCAGTCGCGCCAATCGACGGTGCGACGTCGCTGGCGACCGGGGCTGGTCGGCGGACCGACGATCGGCGCGCCGCCGCCACCGTGACTTCGACCTCACGCAGGCCGAGCAAGCCGCGCACACCGCGCGCCGGCACCATCTGCGTGGCCACGATGTCGGCCTCGACACCATGGGCGACGCACGCCGCCGCGATGGCGTCTTCGACCGTCTGGGCGCGGAATCGAGTGGTTTCCATCTTCAATCAAGCACCGCTACTGGCGCGATGCGAATGTGGTTCGGGACTTCTCCGTGCGAGAGGACGCCAATCTGGGGAAGCACGCGCGAGAACAGGCGCCACAGATGCGGGCGAAGCGCCGGAGTGCATAGAAGCACAGGCTGTGCCACGGCCTGCTCGAGGGCGCGGGCGATCTTGCTCGCCATGTTCTGCGCCTCCATCGGCTCGAGCGCGAGCACCGAACCCTGGTCTGTGCGGACGATCGACTTCATCAAACGCTCCTCCAGGCTTGGCGCCAGGTTGATGGTGACGAGTTCGTTGCGGTCGGTCTGGTATTGGCGGCAGATTGCCCGGCCGAGCTGGGCACGGACGGCTTCGGTCAGCATGTCGGGGTCCTTGGTGGTGACGGCGGCGTCCGACAGCGCCTCGAGAATGGTCGTCAGGTCGCGGATCGGCACCCGCTCGCGGAGCAGCTGGCGCAGCACCCGCTGCACGTCGCCGGTCGAGAGCACCTTGGGGACCAGGTCTTCGACCAGCTTCGGCGACGTCTGCGCCACCTTGTCGAGGAGTTCCTTGGTGTGCTGTCGGCTCAACAGCTCGGGCAGGAAGCTCCGCACCATCTCGGACAGGTGCGTCGAGAGCGCCGTCGTCGGGTCGACCACGGTGTAGCCGGCCGTCGAGGCGCGATCGCGCTGATCGGTCGGGATCCACCAGGCGGGCAGGCCGAAGGCCGGCTCTTTGGTGACGATGCCCTCGATGGTCGTCGAGGCCGTGCCGGGGTTGATCGCCAGCATGCGGTCGGGCATCAGCTCGCCCCGCGCCACTTCGACGCCCTTGACCAGAATCGCGTAGGTGCGCGGTCCGAGCTGGAGGTTGTCGGCGACGTGGACCGGCGGCACGACCAGCCCGCTGTCGGTGGCAATCTGCTTGCGGATCGACCGGATGCGCGACAGCAGCGTGCCGCCCTGCTTCTCGTCGACGAGCGAGATCAACGCGTAACCGACCTCGACACCGAGCGGGTCGACCACGCCGATCTCTGGCGTGTCGGACTGCGGCGCGGCGGCCGGCGCGTCCTCGGCCGCCGGCGCCAACGCGGCGTTGCGGTTCATCCACGCGGCGAGCCCGAACAGGGCGGCGACGACGATGAAAGAAAACTTCGGCAGGCCCGGAATCGCCGCGAGCAGCAGGAGCGCGACCGCGGCGACGGCCATCGGCCGCGCGTTGGTCAGCAGCTGCGTCGCGACTTCCTCGCCGAGCGGCGCCTGCGATGCCGCGCGCGTCGTGATCAGGCCGCCTGACATCGACACGAGCAGGGCCGGAATCGCGGTGACCAGGCCCTCGCCCACCGTCAGGATCGTGAAGGTCTGGGCCGCCTCGCCGATCGGCATGCCCCGCTGCATGACGCCGATGATCAGGCCGGCGATGATGTTGACCGCGGTGATCAGCATCGCCGCCATCGCGTCGCGCTGGGTGAACCGGATGGCACCGTCCATGGCGCCGTAGAAGTCGGCCTCGCGGCGGATCTTCTCGCGCCGCTCGCGCGCCTGATGCTCGTCGATGATCCCGGCGTTCAAGTCGGCGTCGATGGCCATCTGCTTGCCCGGCAGCGCGTCCAGGGTGAAGCGCGCGGTCACCTCCGAAATGCGGACCGCGCCGTGGTTGATGACCAGGAACTGGATCGTGATGAGGACCAGGAAGACGACGATGCCGACGATGAAGTTGCCGCCGACGACGAACTGACCGAAGGACATGATCACGCTGCCGGCAGCGTCGACGCCGTCGGCGCCATTGAGCAGGATGAGGCGGGTGCCGGCGACGTTCAGCGACAGGCGCAGCAGCGTGAGGACCAGGAGCAGCGAGGGAAACACGCTGAACTCGACCGGTTCCTTGACATAGATCGCGGTCAGCAGCAGGACCACCGCCAGGCCGATGTCGATCGTCAGCAGCAGATCGAGCAGCAGCGGCGGCATCGGCACGATCATCAGCGCGACGACCGTGAGGATCGCGCCCGGGGCGATCCAGTGCATGGCGGGGCGTGAAGTCGGCGTCATCGTCGGCTCCTCAAATCGCCAGCTGCTTCAGCCGGACCAGGTAGGCGAGCACTTCAGCGACCGCCTCGAACAGGTCGGCCGGGATGACTTCGTCGATCTCGGCGTTGGCGAAGAGCGCCCGCGCCAGCGTGACGTTCTCGATGGTCGGGATGCCGTGCTGCCGGGCGACGTCCTTGATGCGCTGCGCCATGTGATCGGCGCCCTTGGCGAGGACACGCGGCGCGGCCATGGCGTCGCGCTTGTACTCGAGCGCGACCGCGAAGTGGGTCGGGTTGGTGATGACGACCGTCGCCTTGGGGACGGAGGCGAGCATGCGGCGCCGGCCCATCTCGCGCTGCATGCGGCGGACGCGGCCCTTGATCTCGGGGTTGCCCTCGAGCATCTTGCTCTCTTCCTTGACCTCCTGCTTGGTCATCTTCAGCGACTTGCGCATCTGATAACGCTTGAGGAGGTAGTCGGCGGCGGCGACGGTCGCGAAGATGATGAGCGCGCGCTTGATCAGCGTGATCACCGTCGTCCACGCCGAACCGGCGGCGTCGCCCACGCTGACGCGGCTCAGGAGCGGCGAGTTCTCGACGAACGGCTGCACCACGCCGTAGGCGACGTAGGACAGCGACACCGCGATGATGGCGACGCGCACGATGTCGAGGCCGGCCTTGGTCGGCACCAGCCGCTTGATGCCGTTGACCGGGTTCAGCTTGGTGAAGTCGGGCTGCAGCGGCTTCCACGACACGTTCCAGCCGCCCTGCACCGAAACCGCGGCGAGGCCGGCGACCAGCGCCGTGCCCATGACCGGACCGACCATCAGGAGGAGCGAGACGAGGTAGCCGGTGGCGATGGACGTCAGCTCCGACGGCATCACCGTCCGGTGCGCGACGCTGTCAATCTGCGACAGCCCCGAGCTCACCTTGGCGGCAAGCGAGGTGACCATGTAGCTGCCGACCCAGGACAGCGTCATCAGCGCCGCCGCCAGCTGCACGACGTCCTGGACTTCCTTGCTGCGGGCGACCTGACCGCGCTCCGCGGCGTCGCGGAGGCGTTTGCCGGTGGGTTGTTCGCTGCGCTCTTGCGACATCGTCGCCTCAGCGGAGCGCCGCCGCGAAACGCGCGGCCAGCTGGAAGACCGGCGCCAGCGACGTGTGGACCACGTCGGGGACGACGGCGAGGGTGGCGCCGAGCACGGCGAGGCCGGTGAAGAGCCGCAGCGGCGCGGCGTTCACCGAGATGTTCAGCTGCGGGGCGGCGCGCGACAGCAGGCCGAGCGCGACCTCGACGACGACGAGCACCAGGACGACCGGCGCGGCGATGCGGATGCCGATGACGAAGACGGTCCCGAGCGTGCGAGCCACCAGCGGCGCCAGGTCATGGGTCGCCGCCCAGCTGCTGGTGCCGATCGGCAGCGCCGTATACGACGAGGCCAGCGCCTGCAGCAGCTGGTGATGACCGTTGACGATCAGGAACACCATCACGACCAGGTTGGCGTAGAGCGCACTGAGGACGCCGTTTTTCGCGCCGCTCTGCGGATCGACGAGCGACGAATAGGCGAACCCGATCTGGAAGCCGGTGAGATGCCCGGCCAGCTCCGCCGCCGCGACCAGGACGCGCACCGACATCGACAGGGCGAGGCCGATCAGCAGCTCGCGGCCGGCGATCAGCGTCGTCGACGCCTGGCCCATGTCCGGCGGGAGCGTGATGATCGGCGCCAGCGCGAAGGTGATGAGCAGCAGCATGCCGACGCGCACCAGCGGCGGCGCGAAGGTCGCGCCGAACACCGGCGTCGCCATCAGCAGCGCGCCGGGGCGCACCACCAGGATGCCAATCCGCTCGAGGACCGCCAGGTCCATCAGCGCACCATCTCCGGCAGCCGCATCACCAGCCGCTCGGCGAACCCGGCGAGCAGGCGGAGCATCCACGGAAAGGTCAGCGCGAAGGTGACGAAGATCGCCGCCGCGCGCGGGATGAAGGCGAGGACGTTGTCCTGGATCGAGGTGACCGTCTGGAAGACGCTGACCAGGACACCGGCGATGAGGCCGGCGGCGAGCATGGGCAGGCTCACCAGGATGGCCAGTTCGATGGCCTGACGAACGATGCCGACGACGAGGGCTTCTGACATGTCGGCTACACCACAAAGGAACGGACGAGGGAACCGACCAGCAGATTCCAGCCGTCGATCATCACGAACAGCATGATTTTGAAAGGCAGCGAGATCATCGCCGGCGGGAGCTGGAGCATGCCCATCGAGAGCAGCGTGGTCGAGACCACGAGGTCGATGAGCAGGAACGGCAGGAAGAGGAAGAACCCCATCTGGAAACCGGTCTTCAGCTCGGAGATGACGAAGGCCGGCACGACCACGCGCATCGGCAGCTCGTCGGGCGTCTTCGGCCGCGGCGCCTTGGCGAGCTCGACGAACAGCGCCAGGTCCTTCTCCCGCGTCTGCTTCAGCATGAAGGTGCGGACCGGCGGCGCGCCGCGCTCGAGCGCCTGCGCCACCGTGATGCGGCCGGCCATCGCCGGCTGCAGCGCCAGCGTGTTGACCTGGTCACCGACGGGCGCCATGACGAAGATCGTGAGGAACAGCGCCAGGCCGAGCAGGATCTGGTTCGACGGCTGTTCCTGGGTGCCGAGGGCCTGCCTCAAGAAATGGAAGACGATGACGATTCGAGTAAAAGACGTCATCGTCATCAGGATCGCCGGGACGAACGACAGCAGCGTGAGGAGCAGGACGACCTGGAGCGGCGCGGACACGGTGCCGACGCCCTGGATGGCGAGGTCCACCTGCTGCGGCGCGGCGGCCGGCTGCTGGATCTGGCAGTGCACGAGCTTGACGAACACCTCCATGAGCGCCTCGAGATCCGGACACGCGTTGAAAGCGGCGCGCACGTCTGCGTCGCGGCGCAGAATGATGCGCTCGATGGC
>JBDSLU010000314.1:0-17637 GCA_039916225.1 Vicinamibacteraceae bacterium | reverse complement strand
CGCCACGCAGGCGATGGAGCGCATCGCCGCGCGCAGCGGCGCCAGCGCGGCGCCGCGCTAGGCCGGCGCCGCGCTGCGAACTCCCAACGTCCAACTCCGAACTACCAAGGCACTCCCAACGCCCAACTCCCAAGCCTTGCTGGTCCACGATTGGCGGGGCCTCTTGGACATTGGAACTTGGAGGTTCCTTGGCGGTTGGGAGTTCACGGGTCCACGATCTGGCCCGGGCCGAGAAGCCCGCCGAGCCTCAGGGTGCGGACGGCGGCAGGATCCGCACCTTCGTAATCTCGACCCGCGTCACCGGCTCCTCGCCGTTCAGCGGCACCGTGGCCAGGGCCTCGATGAGCGGCATGCCGTCGACGACGCGGCCGAACACCGTGTACTTGTTGTCGAGCGACGACGCCTTGCCCAGGCAGACGAAGAACGACGTCTGGGCGCTGGCCGGGTCGTCGCCGCGGGCCATCGACAGGATGCCGGCCTCGTGCGGCGTCGGGTTGAACTCCGGCTGGAGATTGACGACGAACGGCCGCTGCTTCTGGCTCAGCGGCGTCTTGCGGTGCGACAGCGCCCCGGTCTGCACGACGAAGCCGGGCACGACGCGATGGAACGCCGTGCCGTCGTAGACGCCGAGCGTGGCCAGGCGCAGGAAGTTGCGGACGTGGCCCGGGGCGCGATCCGGGAAGAACTCCACCGTCACCTCGCCCATCGTGGTCTCGAGCACGGCGCGATAGCCGGCGAGCTGCGCCGCGGTCTCGGTCTCGAACGGCGTCGGCTCGGGCGGCGGCGTGTCGCGAATCCGCACCGACGTGATCTCGACGCGGTCCGCAATCAGCCCGTTCGCGTCGGCCGGCAGCTCGGAGATCCGCTGCGCGATCTCGAGCCCTTCGACGACGCGCCCGAACACCGTGAAGTGCCCATCGAGGGTCGGCTGGTCGGACACGCAGACGAAGAACTGGGCGCCGGCGCTGTCTGGCTGTCCAGGACGCAGCACCGCCGAGACCGCGCCGCGCCCGTGCTTGAGGTCGTTGGCGCGGAACTTCAGCACGCCGAGGCCGCCGGTGCCGTACTGCGCCTTCTTCGCCGGATCCTTCGACAGCGGATCGCCGCCCTGGATCAGGCCGCGGAGGATGGCGCGGTGAAAGGTGGTGCCGTCGAAGGCGCGCTCCGCGGCGAGCTTCATCAGATAGCCGACGTGGTCCGGAGCGGCGTCCGGCAACAGCTCGATCACCAGCTCGCCAAGGCTGGTGGTGACGACCGCCTGCTTGTTGCGCATCTGATCGACCGGCAGCGTGGCCGTGTAGACGCGCGGCGCGGCGGCCGCGGCCGGGCGACGGGCCTGCCCGGCAGCTGGCGTGGCGAGCGCAGCGCCAATGGAAAGGACGAGGGCGATCGCGGGCACGAGGGGGCGCATGCCGGTCATGGTAACGCGCCGCTGGCGCTCCTCCGAGGCGCGCACTCACGGGCTTGACGCCGGGGCGGCATGGGAGTGAACTAGGCGCGTGCCTCAGATCCGCCGCACCTCCCGCGACGCTGCCCTGGTCCAGCTCCAGCGACTGCACGCCGCGATCCTGGAGTCGCGAGCCCGCCGTGCGGCGCTCGCGCCGGCCGGACCGCCCAGCCCCGAGGCGCTCGCCGCGCAGGCCCTGACCCGCCGGCTGCAGGCGGATGCCGCGAAACCGCCAGCGGTCGACGAGGCGGTTCCAGTCGAATCACGCTCGCGCAGCGCCTGGTGGTTGGCGATGGCGGCGGCAGTGATCGTCGCCGGTGCGTGGGCGGCGATGTCGTTCTCGCAGCGCCCGGAGGTGGTCACCGAGGCGGCGCCACCGAGGTCGGTCCCGCCGAACGGGCCGACGGCGCAGCCGGTGCCGTCGGGCGTCGCATCGAGTCCCGCGTCGGCCGGTCTGCCCAGCGCCGCGGTGCCAGCCAAGCCGGTCGCAGTCACGCTCACGACGATCCGCCCGGTGTGGCTGCGCGTCACCGTGGACGGCGCGCGGACGCTCGAACGCGAGGTGCCGGCCGGTGAGACGCTGTCCTTCGGTGGCGACCGCGCCGTGGTCGTGCGGTCCGGCGATGCCGGCGGCGTCCGCGCCGCGGTCAACGGCGTCGATCGTGGTCCGCTCGGCAAGGACGGCTGGCCGCTGACCGTGCCCTTCGCGCTCGACGCGCCGCCGGTCTCACCCAGGCCGGCGCCCGAGCGCCCCTGATCCTCGACTCGGCGCGCTACGTACCGGCCTGGGTGAGGCCGGCGGCGCGGGCGAACGCACGCAGCTTGGTCTGCACCAGCCGCATGTTGTGCGGGCCCATCCGCAGCATGTGCTTCTGCGCCGGCGACAGTGCCTCGAGATCGGGATCGGCGTACTGGAAGGTCACCGACGTCGCCCGCAGCATCACGTCGCCTTCCGGCACCGGCACGTCGACCAGCCGGCCGAGCGCCCGGGCCAGCCGATCGTCGAACGGCAGGTTGACGTAGCCGAGCTCGTCGAAGGCCTGCTGCATCAGCGGCCGCAGGCGGCGGTAGGCCCGGGCGGCGCCGTCGGGGTCCATGGCGTCGACGACGTTGGCCAGGCCGTTGTAGCGGTCGTAGCTGGCCGGGTCGACGCGCAGCGTCCGCCCGGCGCCGAGGGTCGCGAAGCGGCCCTGCGGCGCCGCCGGCTTCAGCTCCTTGGCCGGGCTCGACCCGACCGCGATCTTGTCGACCGAGACCACGAACGAACGGATCAGGTCGCCGGACGCGAGCCACGCCGCCCACTCGGGCTTCTGGGAGAGTTGTCGAATCAGGGCCCGGACGAAGTCGTCGCTGGCGTCGAGCTGCGGCACCGGCCCGAACCCCTCGGGCACCGCGCCGGCCGCGGCCGCAGCCCGGGGATGTGGCGTCGCGCCGTCGGTGGCACTGCGCGCCCACCAGCCGCGACCATAGAAGCCGAGGGCGACGGCGCCGACCAGCGCGCCCAGCATCAGCACGCCGGTCAGCATGCCGCCGGTGGCGCGGCGCGCAGGCTCGATGACCGGCTGTGCATCGCGCAGCACCAGCTCGGGACCGTCGGACGGATTGTCGTCGAGGCGCATGGCGGTCTGCCCCGATCTATATCTCATCGGACGGGCCACCGAACGCCCGGTTGGTGGCCGGCTCCACCATGACCGACACGACGGCGTGGACGACGGCCAATCCGAAGAACACCGACGCCGTGGCGGCGTGGGTGTCCAGCAGCATGAAGGCCGCCACCGCCAAGGCCCCGACGAAACCCAGGTTGGTCGCCACCAGCCAGGGCCGGGCCACCCGCCGCTCTCCCGCCAGCGCGCCGACGCGGTAACGCGCGACGAACCACAGGTGCAGGCGCACGCTGACGCCGGCCGCCACCGAAAACAGCAGGATCAGGCGGAGCGCCAGCCGCAGCTGCTTGGGCTCGACGTCGCGCCACAGGATCCACGCCGGCACCAGGACCAGCGTGAAGAACGCCGCCACGCCACCCTGATGGGCCACCCACCACCATTCCTGGATCCGCACATCGTGCGTGCCGGAGACCGACGGCGGCAGGTGACTCACCGCGCCGGCCGACGGAAACGGCGTCAGGGCCGGTGCCGGCAGCGCGCGCAGCGCCTCGGCCATCTCGCGGCCGTCGGCGAAGCGCGCATCCGGCGTCTTGGCCAGGGCCCTGACCACAATCGCGATGGCCGCCGGCGGCAACACCGAGCGCGTGTCGAGTGGTGGCGGTTCTTCGGCGACGATGCGGGCCAGCACGTCGCCAGCGGCGACCATGCCGGCGGGATCGGCCTCGTCGCCGCTCGGCATGCCGGCGCCGAACGGGTGGACACCGGACGCGAGCTCGTAGAGCAGCACGCCGACCGCGAAGACGTCGGTCCGGGCGTCGAGCGGCTGGCCGCGGATCTGTTCCGGCGCCATGTAGCCGGGCGTGCCGACGAGCGCGCCGGCCTGGGTGATGGTCGGCGTCATGCCGGTGGCCAGCGGTGACAGCTCACGCGCCAGGCCGAAGTCGAGCACCTTGATCGCCCCGGTGTCGGTGCGCATCACGTTCTCGGGCTTGAGATCGCGATGCACGAGACCCTGCACGTGCGCGGCGCCGATCGCCTCGGCGATGGCGATCGCCACCAGCCGCCAGCGTCCGTACGGCAGCGGTCCGTCGATGAGCTCGTCGCGGAGCGTGCGCCCGGTCAGGTACTCCGTGATCAGGTAGCAGTCGTCGCCGTCTTCCTCGAGCGCGTAGACGGTCGCGATGCCCGGATGCGCCAACGACGCCGCGGCGCGTGCCTCCCGCCGCAGGCGGGCCCGGCCGACGGCGTCGGCTCCGCCGCGGCTCACCGCCTTCAGGGCGACGGCGCGACCGAGCCTCGTGTCGCGGGCCAGATAGACGACGCCCATGCCGCCGCGGCCGATCTCGCGCTCGATTTCGTAGGGGCCGATGATCCGACCGATCAGCGGGACCATCGCCGGTGCCGCGGTGGTCTCGCCGAAGACGATGGCGGGCGCCTCGAGGAAGTCGGCGTCACTCTCGTGCGCGGCGATGAGGGCCAGGACCTCGCGCGCGATGTCGGGATCGGACGTCTCGCGGGCCAGCCACGAGACCCGTGCGGCGGCTGGCCGGGCCAGGCCGTCGTGGAACAGCGCGTTGACCCGCGCCCACTGGTCGCGGGTCACGCCCCGCCCAGCTCCTTCTTCAGCCAGGCGCGGGCCACCATCCACGATCGCTTGACGGTCGCCGGCGACACGCCGAGCACATCGGCCGTCTCCTCGATCGTCAGGCCGCCGAAGTAGCGCAGCTCGACGAGCCGGGCCTGATCGGGGTCGCGCTCGGCGAGCCGCTCCAGCGCCTGATCGAGGACCTCGACGTCGACCGCCGCCTCGGGGGCCGCCACCGTGCCTTCGTTGAGCGTCATCCGCGCCCAGGCGCCGCCGCGCTTGACGGCGCCGCGCGCCCGCGCCCGCTCGACCAGGATCTGGCGCATGGCGTTGGCGGCGATGGCGCAGAAGTGCGCCTTGTTCTGCCACTGCACGTTGCGGTCGCGCATCAGCCGCAGGTAGGCCTCGTGGACCAGGCCGGTGGCCTGCAGCGTCTGCCCGGGCCGTTCGCGGCGAACGTAGGCGCCGGCGACGCGGCGCAGCTCGTGATAGACGAGCGGCAGCAGCGCGTCGAGGGCTTCCGCCTTCCCCGCGCGCGCCCCTTCGAGGAGCGCCGTCACCCGGGCCGGATCGACGTCTTCGTCGCTCACGCGGCGTCGAGCCCCCGCCGCACGACGCGCGCGAGCTCGTCCGGGGGAAACGGCTTGCGCAGGAGGACGGCTCCGGCCGGCAGGGCGGCGTGGCCGGCGCGGGGATCGATGTGCCCGGACATGAAGACGACGCGCAGTCCGGGCCGGATCTTCATGGCCCGCTGCGCCAGGTGCATGCCGCTCATCTCGGGCAGCACCACGTCGGTGAGGAGCAGGTTGAAGGGCGCCGAGTTGGCCACCAGTTCGAGCGCCTGGGTCGGTGTCTCGGCCACGGTGGTCTGGTAGCCGAACCGCGACAGCGCGTCGCTGACGTAGCGGCGCACCGCCGGTTCGTCCTCGACCACCAGCACCCGCTCGGTACCGGCCGCGCCGGGAATCTTCTCGACCGGGGCCGCCAGGCCGAGCGAGACCGAGGCCGATCGCGGCAGCAGCGCGACCATCGTCGTGCCGATGCCGAGCTCGCTGCGGACGCGCATGAACCCGCCGCTCTGGGCGACGCTGCCAAAGGCCGTGGCCAGGCCGAGCCCGGTGCCACTCCCCTTCGGCTTGGTGGTGAAGAAGGGCTCGAAGGCCCGCGCCATCACTTCGCTCGACATGCCGCAGCCGGTGTCTTCGACCGACACCCAGACGTACTCGCCGCCCTGATCGAGGCGCTCGCGCTCGGCTTCGGTCTCGGAGATCATCCGCGTGCCGGTGCGGATGGTGATGCGGCCGCCGGGCGGCGTCGCGTCGCGCGCGTTCAGGACCAGGTTCATCACCACCTGCTCCATCTGCGAGCGATCGGCGACGACGAGCGGCAGCGGCCGGGTCGTCGCCACGTCGAAGGTCAGGTGATCGCCGACCAGCCGGCGCAGCATCTCGCCCAGGCCCTCGACGACGCGGTTCAGATCGATCTCGCTCGGCTCGATCGATTGCCGTCCGCCGTAGGCGAGCAGCTGGCGCGCCAGCCGCGCGGCCAGTTCCGCGGTCCGGCGCACCGCGTCGATCGGCTCGCGGGCCGGATGATCGGCCTCGATCTGCTCCTCGAGCGTCGTCGTGCAGCTCAGGATGCCGGTCAGCAGGTTGTTGAAGTCGTGGGCGATGCCGCCGGCGAGCCGGCCGAGGCTCTCGGTCCGCTCGGCCTGGAGCAGGCGGGCCTCGCTCTCGCGCAGCGCCCGCGACACCCGGGCGCGCTCGATGGCGTGCATGATGGCGCGGCGCAACTGCGGCGCGGTGGTCTCGCCCTTGACCAGGAAGTCGGCGGCGCCGAGGCGCAGCGCCTCGGTGTCCTGGCCGCCCTCGCCGTACTCGGCAAGCAGCACGATCGGGGCGTGGCAACCGCCTTCGATCGCCTGACGCAGCACGTCGAGACCGCTGGCGTCGCCGAGGGTCACGTCGATCAGATAGGCGTCGTAGCCGCCGCGGGCGGTGTGGCGGAGGGCCTCGGTGGCCGACGACACCCAGTCGACCACGACCTCGGTGTCCTCCGCCTCGCGGAGCATCGACTGGGTCTGGACGGCCTTGGTTTCGTCGTCCTCGGCGAGGAGTACGCGCATCGCGGCCATGGGATCAGCAATCATACTCGCCTCGCCGGCCCCAGCCGGCCCGGCTGACCTAGGGGACTCCCCTGAGGTCAGCCGGGCTACACTTGTGGCGTGATCGAGGATCGGCTGCGGGCTTTGGGGTGGGATGACACGTTCGCGGCGGCGTTCGCGCCCTACGCGGAACGGTCCGTTCCCGGCCGCATCACCCTCGAGCACCAGAAAATCTACCGGGTGACGACGGTCGACGGCGACGTCCTGGCCAGGGTCCGCGGACGCCTCCGGCACAATGCCGAGCGTCGGGACGCCTTCCCGGCGGTCGGTGACTGGGTCGCGGTGTCGCTCGGGGCCGGCCCGGACGACGAGGGGTCGATCGAGGCGCTGCTGCCCCGCCGCAGCCGCTTCTCCCGCAAGGTCGCCGGCGAGACCACCGAAGAGCAGGTCGTCGCCGCCAACATCGACACCGTCTTTCTCGTCACGGGCCTCGATCACGACTACAACCTGCGGCGCATCGAGCGCTACCTCACGACGGCCTGCAACGGCGGGGCCCGGCCGGTCATCGTCCTGAACAAGGCCGACCTCGCCGCCGACGTCGCCGCGATCGTCCGTGAAGTCGAGGGGGTCGCCTCAGGGGCACCGATCCATCTCATGAGCTCGAAGCGCGGCGAAGGCGTCGACGCGCTGCTCGCCTATCTCGCGGTCGGGCAGACGGTCGCGTTCCTCGGATCGTCCGGCGTCGGCAAGTCGACGCTCATCAATCGTCTCTGCGGTGACGAGCGGCAGCGCACGGCCGAGGTCCGGGTCTCGGATTCGCGCGGCCGGCACACGACCACCCATCGCGAACTGCTCGAGCTCCCCGGTGGCGGCCTCCTCATCGACACCCCGGGCATGCGCGAGATGCAGTTGTGGGAAGGCAATCTCGACGACGCCTTCGCCGACATCCACGCCCTCGCCGCCGGCTGCCACTTCCGCGACTGCCGGCACACCACGGAACCGCGCTGCGCCGTGGCCGCCGCCGCCGAGCACGGCGGACTCGATCCCGCCCGCCTCGAGTCGTTCCGCCGGCTGCAGCGCGAGCTCGACGTGCAGGCGCGCCGCCAGGACGAACTCCTGATGCTGCAGGAGAAGAAGAAGAACAAGGTCGTACACAAGGCGATGCGCAACGTCACCAAGGTTCGCCTGTAGCGGTGCAGCGCTTCGCGGGGCCCGCGAAGCGCCCTCCCACGAAGTGGAACATCGCGCGGCGCACAACGGCGACGAGATACACCTTGAACTTCTACACATCGATCGCGTATGTGTAGAAGCACGAGGTGTGACCGATGCCGATCCTCCGCCGCGCCCGCGCCAAAGGCGCCGACGCCAATGACGTCCGATCCGACCTGCCGCAGGGCACGCTCGATCTCCTGATTCTCAAGGTGCTGTCGCCGGAGCCGCTGCACGGCTACGCCATCGCCCAGCGCCTGCAGCAGGTGTCCCGCGACGTCGTCCAGGTGCAGCAGGGCACGCTCTATCCGGCCCTGCACCGCCTCGAGCAGCGCGGCTACCTGAGCGCCGCCTGGAAGGCGTCGGACACCGGACGCGACGCCAAGTTCTACAAGCTGACGAAGCAGGGCCAGGCGCAGCTCGAGACGGGCACGGCCAGCTGGGATCGGCTGACCGAGGCCATCGGCCTGATCCTCCGGCCGGAAGGCGGTCGGCCATGACCTGGTTCGGCCGTTTCCGCCGCCGCACCGCGCTCGATCGCGATCTCGATCGCGAGCTGCAGGATCACCTGGAGAGGCGCACGCAGTCGCTGGTCGCCGCCGGGCTCACTCCGGCGCAGGCGCGCCGTCAGGCGCGCGTCGAGAGCGGCGGCGCCGAGCAGGTGAAGGAAGCCGTCCGCGACGTCCGCGGCACGCGCTGGGCCCACGACGTGGTCCAGGACGTGCGCTACGGCATCCGCTCGCTGCGCAAGAGTCCAGGCCTGGTGATCGCGGCGCTGCTCTCGATGGGGCTCGGCATCGGCGCCAACACCGCCATCTTCTCGCTCGTCGATGCGCTGCTGCTGCGGGCACTACCGGTCGAACGTCCCGGCGAACTGGTCGTCGTCCACGGCGGCAGCTGGACCAACCCGATCTGGGAAGCGATGCGGGACCGGCTGGGCGGTCGCGTCGCCGGATCGCTCGCCTGGTCGGATGAGCGCCTCGACCTCTCGAACGGCGGCGAGACCGATCCGGTCGACGCGCTGCTGGTGAGCGGCCGGTTCTTCGAGACGCTGGGCGTTCGGCCGGCCCTCGGCCGCATGCTGTCGGCGGCCGACGACCGGCGCGGCGGCGGCCCGGACGGGCCCACGCTGGTCATCAGCGAGCGCTTCTGGGAGCGCCGCTTCCAGCGCGACCCCGGCGTCGTCGGCCGTTCATTGGCGCTCAGCGGCGTGCCATTCACGATCGTCGGCGTGGTCCCGGCGCGCTTCCTCGGCCCGACCGTCGGCCGCTCGTTCGACATCGCGGCGCCGATCGGGACGGTCGACCTGGTCCACCCGGGCGGTCCGCAGAGCGCGCTCGACGGCCGATCGACGTGGTGGCTGAACATCATGTTCCGCCGCCAGCCCGATCAGTCCATCGAGGCGTTGACGGCGGCGCTGCGCGGCGTGCAGACGCAGATCCGCGAGGCGACGCTGCCCGATTGGCCGGCCGAGGTCGTGGCGAAGCGTTATCTGGCCAGTCCGTTCGAGCTCGATCCCGCCTCGACCGGGCTGTCCGAACTGCGCCGGCACTACCGTCAGCCGCTCCTGGTGCTGGTCGGCATCGTCGGCCTCGTGCTGCTGGTCGCCTGCGCCAACGTCGCCAATCTGCTGCTGGCGCGGGCGGCGGCACGGCGCCACGAGCTGGCCGCCCGTCTCGCCCTCGGCGCCTCGCAGGGCCGGCTCGTGCGGCAGCTCCTGACGGAGAGCCTGCTCCTCGCCGTGCCCGGCGCCATCGCCGGCCTGCTGCTGGCTCTGTGGGGGGCGCGCTTCCTGATCACCCAGATCGGCACGGCCGACGATCCAGTGGCGCTCGCGCTGCCGGTCGACTGGCGGCTCTTCGGGTTCATGGCGGCGCTCTCCATGCTGACCGCCGTCAGCTTCGGTCTCGCGCCGGCGTGGCGGGCGCGGCGATTCGACGCCGCCGAGGCGATCGCCCACACCAGCCACAGTCGCACCACGCGGCGCGGGGCAGTGTCCGGCCCGCTCGTGGTCGGCCAGATCGCGCTGTCGATGCTACTCGTCGTCGCCGCCGGCCTCTTCGGCCGCACGTTCTCCACCCTGGCGTCGCGCGACATCGGCTTCCGGCCAGACGGTCTGCACGAGGCGTTCATCGGCGCTGGCCGGCTCTCACCGGAACGCCGGCTGCGGCTCTACGACGAGTTGCAGCAGGCCGCGTCGGCCGTGCCGGGCGTGCAGGCGGCGGCCGTCGCGATGATCGGGCCGCTCAGCGGCATGGGGTGGAACACCGCCGCCGAGATTCCGGGGGACGCACCCAAGCCCGGTCGGGACGCGATGACCTACCTGAACGCGGTGACGCCACGCTGGTTCGCGACCTTCGGCACGCGGCTGATCGCCGGCCGCGACTTCGAGCGACGCGACGACGCCGGGCCGCCCGTCGCGATCGTCAACGAGGCCTTCGCCCGACACTTCTTCGGCACGCGCCCGGCCGTCGGGCAGCGCGTGCGCTACGAGACAGGACCGGCCGGCACGACCGACGTCGAGATCGTCGGAGTGGTTGCGAACGCCGCCTATCGCGGCCTGCGTGAGGCATTTCCGCCGACGATGTACCGGCCGCCGGCACAGGTCCCCGATGCGCCGCCTTTCCTGAACCTGACGGTGCGGACCGGCCCGGGCGGCGCGCCCGGCCTACAGCCGGCCTTGACGCGTGCCATCCGCGGCGTCGATCCCGGGCTGACCGTGACCTACCGCACGCTGTCCGATCGCATCCACGACCAGCTCACCGAGGTCCGCACGATCGCGCTGCTGTCGGCGTTCTTCGGCGCGCTGGCGCTGATCCTGGCGGCGATCGGGCTCTACGGCGTCACCTCCTACGGCGTCAACGAGCGCCGCCGCGAGATCGGCATCCGCCTCACCCTGGGCGCCGGGCGCGCCGCCGCGGAACGGTTTGTCCTGGGACGCGTCGCGCGGCTGGTGGCGATCGGCGTCGCGCTGGGCCTGGCTGGCAGCCTCGCCCTCTCGCCGGTCGTCGGCACGCTGCTCTACGAACTCGAGCCACGCGATCCGGCAACGATCGCCATCGCCGCCATCGTGCTCACGATCGTCGGCCTGCTCGCCGGCTGGCTGCCGGCGAGACGGGCGGCCCGCATCGATCCGGCGCAGGTGCTCAGGGAAGGATAGCGACAACTTCCACGCTCCAACTTCCAACTTCCAATCCTGCCCCAAGGTTGGAACTTGGCGGTTGGCGGTTGGAAGTTCGGAGTCCCTAATGGACGCCGTGACCCGAGTGGAGCTTGCCCGGATCGGCGCCGAGGCGGCGGATCGCCTGCTCCCACATCGTCGCCGCCGGCGTCTCGAAGACGATCGAGGCGTCGACGTCGGAGATGAGCCAGCTCGACGCCGCCAGCTCGGCGTCGAGCTGGCCTGGTCCCCAGCCGGCATAGCCGGTGAGGACGCGTGTCCGCGGCGGCGCCGTCTCGATCAGCCGGCGCAGCAGCAGCGGTGACGTCGACAGGTAGACGCCGTCGGCGACCGACACCGCTTCGCTCTCCGTCGGCTCGCTGCCCATCAGGATCCACCCGCGCTGCGGCTCGACCGGTCCGCCGGCCCACAACGCCAGCCCGCCGTCACGCGACGGCGGCGGCAACAGGCGCACCGCCTCGCTCGCGCTGGTGTCGGTGGGTCGGTTGATCACCAGGCCGAAGGCGCCGTCGGCGTTGTGCTCGCAGAGCAGCACGACCGTGCGATGAAAGTTCGGATCGACGAGCTGCGGCATCGAGAGCAGCAGGGATGGCGCGATGCCCGGACGCACGGCGTGAGCCATGCCATATTCTACGCTGCCGCCGCTGCTCATCCGTCGCGACGGCGACGCCCCCGCGCCATCGCGGCGTCGACGACAGGAGCCCCGAGCGAAGGCCGGCCGTCGTCCACCACGTCGTCCAGCGCGGCGCGGGTGTCGGCATCCGTGGCATTGCCCAGGGCGACCGCGAGGTTGCGGCGCAGGCTCGTCAGCGGCGCCCGGGTCATCGCGCTCCCGGTGAGCGCTTCGGCTAATTCGGCGTCGGATTTGCGCCACAGATCGACCAGCCGCGGCGCGTCCAGCGCCGGACGCGGCAGCCATTGCGGCTCGTTCGACACCAGCGGCGCCTGGTTCCAGGGGCAGACGTCCTGGCAGATGTCGCAGCCGTAGACGTAGGCGCCAGCGGCGTCGGCGCGCGCCTCGGGGATCGCCTTCTTCTGCTCGATCGTCAGATAGGACAGGCAGCGCCGCGCGTCGAGGACGTAGGGCTCGACGATGGCTCCGGTCGGGCACGCCTCGAGGCACTTGGTGCAGGTGCCGCAGTGGTCGGTCGCCGGCGGATCCGGATCGAACGGCAGGCTGCAGAGGATCGTGGACAGGAAGATCCACGAGCCGCGCTTGGCGCTGATCACGCAGGTGTGCTTGCCGATCCAGCCGATGCCGGCGTGCTGCGCGTAGACCCGCTCCTGGATCGGGCCGGTGTCGACGTAGACCATCGCCTCGAACCGATCGGGGTGCGTCTTGCGCATCCACAGCCACAGCGCGTTCAGGCGCCGCAGCACGACCTCGTGATAGTCGTCGCCCCACGCATAGCGCGCGATCCGCGCCACACCGGGATCGTCGATCTCGGTCGAGTACGGCCGGGCCGTGTTGTAGTTGGTGGCGAGGACGATGACCGACTGCGCCGAGGGCAGGATGTGGCGCACGTCGCTGCGCACCCGCCGGGTGCGGCCGAGATACGCCATGTCACCGGCGTAGCCGCGCTTCAGCCACTCGTCGAGGAACTGGAGCTCCGGATAGGCCTCCGGCCGACAGATGCCGCATAAATCAAAGCCCAGGCTGAGCGCCTGGGCCTTGACCATGTCCGCGGTGAGGGCCGGCATCGTTTTTCTGGCGGCGGCCTCTCGCGGCCGCCGCAGGCAGCCTCTGCAGCGTGCGTCTGCTATTTGCCGATGCGCCTTCGCGCATCGACCGGTTCATGACGTCCGCTTCGCCAGCTGACGGGCGACGTAGGGCAGGATGCCGCCGTGGCTGAACGCCGTGTATTCCTCCGGCGTGTCGATGCGCACGTTGGTGGTGAAGCCGCGCGCCGTGCCGTCCTCAGCGGTCGCGGTGACCGCCAGCGTGCCGCGCGGCACGATGCCGCCCTTCACGCCGATGATCGTGATCTCCTCGCGGCCGGTCAGGCCGAGCGAGGCGGCGTTCTCGCCGGGCAGGAATTGCAGCGGCAGCACGCCCATGTTGACGAGATTGCTCCGGTGGATGCGCTCGAAGCTCTCGGCGATCACCACCCGCACGCCGAGGAGCTTGGTGCCCTTGGCCGCCCAGTCGCGCGACGAGCCCGATCCGTATTCCTTGCCCGCCAGGATCACGAGCGGCGTGCCTTCGCGCTGGTACTGCATCGCGGCGTCGTAGATGGACATCTGCGCGCCGTCCGGCAGGTGCAGCGTCACGCCGCCTTCGACGCCGGCGACGAGCTGGTTCTTCAGGCGGATGTTGGCGAAGGTGCCGCGCACCATCACCTCGTGATTGCCGCGGCGGGCGCCGTACGAATTGAAGTCGGAGGGCGTGACGCCGCTGGCGATCAGGTACTGACCGGCCGGGCTGTCCTTCTTGATCGAACCGGCCGGCGAGATGTGGTCGGTGGTGACGCTGTCGCCCAGCACCGCCAGGACGCGCGCCTCCATGATGTCGGTCAGCGGCGCCGGCTCCGCCGTCAGGTTGTCGAAGAACGGCGCCTTGCGGATGTACGTCGAGTCGTCGGTCCAGGCAAAGCGGTCGCCTACCGGCGTCGGCAGCGCGCGCCAGCGATCGTCGCCCTTGAAGACGTCGGCGTATTTCTCGAGGAACAGGTCGCTGCCCACCGCCGCCCCCATCGAGGCCTGGATCTCGGCCTCGCTCGGCCAGATGTCCTTGAGGAACACCTTCTTGCCGTCGGGATCGGTACCGAGCGGCTCGGTCGTGAGATCGACCGTCATCTTGCCGGCCAGCGCGTAGGCGACGACCAGGGGCGGCGAGGCGAGATAGTTGGCGCGGACCTGCGGCTGGATGCGGCCCTCGAAGTTCCGGTTGCCGCTCAGCACCGAGGCGACGATGAGGTTCTTCTCCTCGATGATCGCCGAGACCTCGTCCGGCAGCGGGCCACTGTTGCCGATGCACGTCGTGCAGCCGTAGCCAACGAGGTTGAAGCCGAGCGCCTCGAGCGGCGTCATCAGACCGGCCTTCTCGAGGTAGGCGGTGACCACCTGCGAACCGGGGGCGAGCGACGTCTTCACCCACGGCTTGCTGGTCAGGCCCCGCTCGACCGCTTTCTTGGCCAGCAGACCGGCGCCAATCATCACGCTCGGGTTCGAGGTGTTGGTGCAGCTCGTGATCGCGGCGACCACGACGGCGCCGTGATCGACGTGCGCGGCCCACTCCGGCAGCGCCGTCGCCACGGCGGTCGCGGCGGCGGCCGGCTTGGCCGTCCCCTTCTTCATCGCGGCCTGCATCTCGGTCGAGGCGGCGGCGAACTTCGCCTTGGCCTCCTTCAGCGTCACGCGGTCCTGCGGACGGCGCGGGCCGGCGATGCAAGGGACGATCGCGCCGAGATCGACCTCGATCACCGTGGCGTAGGTCGCTTCCGGCGTCTGGTCGGTGCGGAACAGCCCCTGCGCCTTGGTGTATGCCTCGACCAGCGCGATGTCTTCCTTGCGGCGACCGGTCAGGCGCAGGTAGTCGAGGGTCATCGCGTCGATCGGGAAGATGGCGATGGTCGCGCCGTACTCCGGCGCCATGTTGCCGAGGGTGGCGCGGTCGGCGACGGTCAGCGAGGCCATGCCCGGGCCGAAGAACTCGACGAACTTGCCGACGACGCCCTGCTTGCGCAGGCGCTCGGTGACGGTCAGCACGAGGTCGGTGGCGGTCGCGCCTTCCGGCAGCCTGCCCTTCAGCCGCACGCCCAGGACCTCGGGGATGAGCATCGAAACCGGCTGGCCGAGCATCGCCGCCTCGGCCTCGATGCCACCGACGCCCCAGCCGACGACGCCCAGGCCGTTGACCATCGTCGTGTGCGAGTCGGTGCCGACCAGCGTGTCGGGGAACGCCTGCAGCACGCCATCGCGGGTCTCGCGGCAGACGACGCGGGCGAGGTACTCGACGTTGACCTGGTGGACGATGCCGGTCTCGGGCGGGACGACGCGGAAGTTGCTGAAGGCGCCCTGGCCCCAGCGCAGGAAGATGTAGCGCTCGCGGTTGCGCTGATATTCGAGCTGGCTGTTCAGCTCGAAGGCGGTCGACTGGCCGAAGTAGTCGACCTGCACCGAGTGGTCGATGACGAGCTCGACCGACTGGAGCGGGTTGACCCGGTTCGGGTCGCCGCCGAGGGCCGCCACGCCGTCGCGCATCGTCGCCAGGTCGACCACCGCCGGCACGCCGGTGAAGTCCTGCAGCAGCACCCGGGCCGGCGAGAAGGCGATCTCGCGCTCGGTGTGCTTGGCGGGATTCCAGCTGGCGAGGGCGGCGATGTCTTCTTTCTTGACGAAGGCGCCGTCCTCCATGCGCAGGAGGTTTTCGAGCAGGATGCGCAGCGAGTACGGCAGCTTGGCGACCTGCGGGAAGCCGGCCCGTTCGAGGGCGGGCAAGCTGACATATTCGACCGCGCCGCCGGCCGTCTGGAGCGTGGTTCGTGCACCGAACGAGTTGAGCCTGGTCATCGCAACCCGAAATGGTATCAGAGCCGCCCGGCGTGGGTCGCCCCGACCGCTGAATCCGCACGTATAATCGAGCCCATTCCCTGAGGAGATAGCTGCCCGATGCCTGTCCGCTTCGCCCCCGACGCCTCCTTTCCCCGGCAACTCCTCGTCGAAGCCGACGTCAAGTCGGACCGCCTCGCGGATCCGGCGGGCACACTGGCCGCGCAGCTCACGGCGCTCATCCAGGCCGACGCGGTCAAGGGCAAGCGCATCGCCGTCGGCGCCGGCAGCCGCGGCATCGATCACATCCCCGACATCGTCCGCGCCGTCGTCGCGGTGCTGAAGGCCAAGGGGGCCGAGCCGTTCATCGTACCGGTGATGGGCAACCACGGCGGCTCGACCGCCGAGGGTCAGCAGGGCATCCTCGAAGGCCTGGGCATCACCGAAAGCACCGTCGGCGCGCCCATCCGGCCGCGGATGGACACCCGCCTGGTCGGACACACCGCCGCCGGCACGCCGGTCTACGTCTCCGAGGAAGCGCTCGCCGCCGACGGCGTGATTCTCATCAACCGGGTCAAGCCGCATACCGACTTCGAGAGCACCCGCCTCGGCAGCGGCATCCTGAAGATGGCGGCGATCGGCCTCGGTCGGTCCGAAGGGGCTGCGGCCTGTCACCGGGCCGCTGGCCGCCTCGGTTTCGAGGCCGTCCTGCCGGCCGTCGCGCAGGTGATCTTCCAGCACGTGAAGATGCTCGCCGCCGTCGCCATCGTCGAGGACGGCCTCCACCAGCTGGCCCGGGTCGAAGCGATCGCGCCCGAGGCGATTCCCGATCGCGAAGCGGCGCTACTCGCCGAAGCCCGCTCGCTGATGCCCGCCCTTCCCTTCCCGCGCATCGACGTCCTCGTCATCGACGCCATGGGCAAGGACATCTCCGGCGCCGGCATGGACACCAACATCATCGGCCGCGGCGTCGATGGCCGGCCGTTCGCGACGCGACGCTCCGACGTCGGCGCGATCTGGGTCCGCAGCCTGACGCCGGCCAGCCACGGCAACGCCATCGGCATCGGCCTCGCCGACGTCGCCTCGAAGTCGCTGGTCGATCAGATCGATCCCGACAGCATCTTCGTCAACGCGCTGTCGTCGATGACGCCGGGCACCGCCAAGACGCCGATGTACTTCGGCACCGATCGCGAGTGCCTCAAGGCCGCCGTGCGCTTCTCGGGCAGCGACGCCGACACCGCCAGCATCGTCCGGATCAAGAGCACGCTGGCCCTCGATCGCTTCGTCGTGTCGGAGAACTATCGCGACGAGATCGCCAGCCGCAGCGACCTGCGCATCCTGTCGGACGCGACGCCGCTGGTCTTCGACGGCGCCGGCAACTTCGAGGCGTCCGGAGACCCGCTGGGCGCGCCCGCAGCGCACTGAGGCGCCGATCGCCGTCAGCATGCTCGCGACGATCGGCCTCCCCGGAGCCCTGCTCCTCGCGATGGCGGGCGCCATCGGCTGCGATCGCCTGACCAAGCACGTGGCGACCGTCACGCTCGCCGGGACGCCGGGCCGATCGTTCCTCGGCGGCGCCATTCAGCTCGAGTACGCCGAGAACCCCGGCGCCTTCCTCGGCCTCGGCTCGGCGTGGCCACCCGCGACGCGGCTGGTCGTCTTCGCGACCGCGACGTTCCTGGGCTTGTGGCTGATCGCCAGCCTGTCCCGACGCCTGCGCGTCTGGCCGGCGAGCGTCGGGCTGGGCCTGATCGCCGGCGGCAGCCTCTCGAATCTGGCCGACCGCGTCGTCGGCGGGAGCGTCGTCGACTTCCTCTATGTCGGCGTCGGGCCGGTGCACACCGGCATCTTCAACGTTGCCGATGTGGCCATCGTTGCCGGCGCGATCCTCGTCGTCGCCTTCGGCCGCATCAAGGCCGTCAGGGCACCAGCGTCGCCGATACCTCACCCCGAAGGGCGCTGACCAGCCAGATCCGCGAAGCCGACTTCAGTTCAGGGAGAGCGATGACGCGTTCG
>JBDSLU010000313.1:0-7516 GCA_039916225.1 Vicinamibacteraceae bacterium | reverse complement strand
TGGGAGCCGGGAGCTGGGAGTTGCGGCGCTCCGCCGGGGCCGAGCGCCGCCTCAGAGATGGGCGCGCATCTTGTCGATCGTGGCGTCGAGGACAGCGGCGTAGCCTGCGGCGTCGAGGGCGGCGGGGTCGGGCGACCCTTCGACGGCGTAGAGCCAGCCGGCGCCGTACCGGTCCGTGTCGAGGACGTCAAGGGAGGCGACCAGGGCCGGGTTGCCGCCACGGAAGGCGCCCTCCAGGACCGCATACAGCTCGGTCCGGGCCTTGAACCCTTCGAGCGAGCCGATGACGTCGCCGACGCTGACCGGAGCCCCGTCGGCGATCTCGAACTCCAGGTCGACGATGTCGCCCAGCATCCGGTGGGCGAACTTGGTCAGGCCGACCTGCCAGCGTCCCGGCTCGGCCTCGCGCACCCAGAAGTGCGACGCCGTGTAGAGCCGGTCCCACGGCAGCCGCGTCGAGAAGCGCGAGCGTTTGTAATGGATGTCGGGCGTCGTCGTCACGGGAGCCCCGGCACCGGCATTTTCATCAGGAGCGCCAGCGCCACCACCAGCCCGGCGAACTGAATCAGCGCCGTACGGTCGCCCTCGGTGTTCGGCGCCTCGCGGAACGCCTGGACGCCGGCAAGGATGGCGATCAGCACCAGCAGGCCTTCGCCGGTGAGCAGCAGCATCCCGCCAGCCACGCCGGTGGCGATCCACCGCTCGGTGCGGTTCAGCGCCTTGAAGGCATGGTCGCCGTCGAGACCCCAGATCGGCATCAGGTTGAACAGGTTGATCATCGCGCCGGTGTGCGTGAGCGCGGCCCAGAACGGCTCCGCCGTCGCCTGGTAGATCAGGAAGCAGGCGGCTGCCGCGCTCAAGCCCCAGATCGGGCCGCCGAGGCCGATCCGCGCCTCCTCCTGCACCGTCGCCGGGTGCTGCTTCATGCGGATGAACGCGCCGAAGCCGGGGATGAACATCGGCGGGGTCGCCGCCAGGCCGAAGCGCTTCATGGCCGCGACGTGGCCCATCTCGTGGATGTAGATCGACAGCACGAACCCCAGCGCAAACTTCCAGCCCCAGATCGTCCAGTAGACGCTGATCGCGGCCAGCATCGAGAAGAAGGTGGTGCCCTTGCTCAGGCCGAAGAGCAGCAGCTTGCCCTTGGTCAGCAGGAACAGGCCGACGGCCTTGAACTTCCAAAGCAGCAACGCCCCGGCGCCAATCGCGCCGCCGCTCCAGGCCTTCTTGCCCTCGCCGCCGCCCGGCGCCGCCGCTGGCGCCGCCGACGGGTCGCTCAGACTGCGGCTCAGCGCCTGCACCTTCCCGGCGATCGACCGGTACTGCGACGACTCGCGCGGCAGCCACTCGAGCGCGTTGCGCCAGGCCTCGAGCTCCCCCGACACGTCGCCGCGGTCGGCCGCGGCGCGGGCCGCAGCGGCCAGCGTCTTCAGCCGGTCGGTGTAGATCAGCGCGTGACACGCCTGGCAGCTCACCGCCGTCGGCGGGATCGCCGTGCCGCATTGCGGACAACGGGACGCGACCGCAACGTCGGGGATCGGGGGCGGCGAGATCATGAACCGGGCGTGGTGGGGACTGGCGGCGGGAATGCCGCCGGAAAGGCGGTCGCCAACGCCGTCGGTGGCGGAAACGGTCCGTCGATGCCGAGCGGCACCCGTTTGTTGAGTTTCCATGCGGTGAACTGCTGCTCGAACTGCCGATCGTCCATGTTCAGTTCGCCTTCGCTGCAAACGGCCCGCTGATCGCCAGCGGCACCGGTGCCGTGAACTTCCACGCCTCCCACAGGCCGATGCCGACGATCACGAGGCTGAACGGCCGCTCCAGGCCGATCATCACCGGCAGGCTCAGGATGAAGGGCGTCTGCAGGACGACGTCGGTGATGCCCAGCGCCCCCGGCTCGTTCTCCGCCAGGAACGGCAGCCAGCTGAAGGCGATGGCAATGTAGGTCACGACGACGGCCAGCACCTGGTACGTCACGCCGCCCCGCCCGCCGGTGGCCCACCGCACCGCCCGGCCGACCAGGAACCCGACGGCAATGGCGATGATCGACAGCTGATAGCCGCTGATCTTCGCGACCAGGTAGTACAACGTCGAGCCGACCGCTCCGGCACCCAGGCCGGCGCCGAGCGCCCGCGCGAATGCCGCGCCGCCGGGGCGGCCGCCGTGCGCCTGCCGGATCGACGCGGTGCAGGCCTCGCAGAACGGCTGCCCGTTGACGTCGAAACTCGACGCGACGAGCGGCTGGTGGCAGCCGGTGCAGTCGCGTGCCGGCGTCGCCGACCCGAACTCCGCCCGCTCGAACTGCAGATCGTCCATGCGGTCAGCCGGCGACCCGCGGCGCGTCGTCGTCCATGGTCACCCCAGGCATTGGAAGACGAGCCTATAGAACTCCGGGTGCGACTGCCAGGTCTGGCCGGTGACGATACGCCCATCACGGACGGCCTGATCGGCGGTGATGTAGTCGCCGCCGGCGGCCTGGATGTCCCACCGGCAATGTTCGTAGGCGGTGACCCGCTTGCCCTTGATGAGATCGGCGGCGGCGAGGATCTGGACGCCGTGGCAGATCGCGAACACCCACTTCTCCTTGGCGTCGAAGCCGCGGACGATGTCGAGGACGCGGCGGTCGTGGCGGAGGTATTCGGGGGCCCGGCCGCCGAGCACCAGCACCGCCTCGTAGTCGTCGATCTGGACGTCGTCGAAGGTCAGGTCGGACTCAGCCGCATAGCCCGGTTTCTCGATGTAGGTATCCCACCCGGGCTCGAAGTCGTGGATCACCAGGTTCAGCCGACGCTTGCTCGGCGCCGCGATTTGGGGCTTGAAGCCGGCTTCGATGAGGCGTTGCCAGGCGTACAGCGTTTCGAAGCTCTCGCCGGCGTCGCCGGTGATGATGAGGATTGTTCGGGGCACGCGCGATTGTGGGATGGGCGCGGCTCATCTGGCAAGCGGCGCCGGCGGGAATTCCGTGCGCCGCGTCCGGTCGCAGACCGCCGCCCGTCGGATAGCATTACAGCCGATGATCCACGTCGTCCGTTACGAGTCGCCTGACGTTTGGGCCGAGCACGTCGCCGCACGGTTCGCTTCGTTCCTGGCCGACCAGCCCACGACCCGGGTCGCGCTGCCGACCGGGGCCACGCCCGAACCCGTCTACGCCGGCATCGTCGAAGCCGTCCGCGCCGGTATCGCCTCCTTCCGGCAGGCCCACGTCTTCCTGCTCGACGAATTCGGCGGCGTGCCGCCGGATGCCAAGGGCCGCTGCGACGTCATGCTCCATCGCGCCCTGCTCGATCACGTCGACCTGGCGCCGCGCAACTATCACCAGTTCGATCCCGAGGCCGCCGACGTGGACGCGATGTGTGCCGCCTACGACGCGTCGCTCAAGCAGCCGCTCGACCTGGTCATGCTCGGCATCGGCCGCAACGGTCACGTCGGCATGAACGAGCCGGGCACGTCGCCGGACAGCCCGACGCGCCGCGTCGAGCTCGCGCCGAGCACCACGCAGGCCAGCGCCCGCTACTTCGGCGAGGGGGCCGCGCTGCCGACGTGGGGCATCACGCTCGGCCTCACGGCGATCCTGGCCGCGCGCACCATCTGGATCCTGGCGACGGGGGAGGGCAAGGCCGACATCGTCCGGGACGTGCTGCTCGAGCCGGTGTCCGCCAGCCGCCCGGCCTCGCTGCTCCGTGGCCATCCGGACTGCTGGTTCTTCCTCGACGCCGCGGCGGCCTCGAAGCTGCCGGTCGGCGTGCTGTCACGCGGCTGACACGCCACCGCGGTACACCGGCCCATGCGAATCGCGCTCGTTCTTTCCGCGGCGATGGTGGTGGCCGGGGCCACGGTCGACGTGCCGGCGGCCACCCGATTCATGATGCCTCCGTCATCCAGTCCGTGGCTCGTCGCGCATCGCGGCGCGTCGGCGTACGCGCCGGAGCACACCATCGCCGCCTACACGCTCGCGCTCGAGCAGGGCGCCGACTACGTCGAGCAGGACCTGACGCTGACCCGCGATGGCGTGCTCGTCTGCCTGCACGACGACACGCTCGAGCGGACGACCGACGTCGAAACGCGATTCCCGGATCGCGCGGTCGCCGAGACCGGCGCCGGTGGATCGCCGGTGAAGCGGTGGTATGCGAACGACTTCACCCTCGCCGAGCTGAAGACCCTCGACGCCGGGTCGTGGTTCGACGCGCGGTTCGCCGGCGAGCGGGTGCCGACCTTCGAGGAGGCGATCGCGCTGGTGAAGGGTCGCGCCGGGATCTTCCCCGAGCTGAAGTCGCCGGCGCGCCTCAACGCCCGCGGCGTCGACGTCGAGCAGGCGGTCGCCGCCGTGCTGGCCAAGCACGGCCTGATTGACGCGCAGGTGAAGGGCCGGCCGGCGGTCTACCTGCAGTCCTTCGAGGAGAAGAGCGTGCGCCGCCTGGCGACGCTGCTGCCGGCGGTGCCGCGCGCGCTGTTGATCGGGGCGAAGGACGCGGCCCGCTGGTTGACCGCGGACGGCCTGCGCGAAGCGAAGACCTTCGCCACCGCGATCGGGCCGGCCCGCGCCCTGATCGAGGCGCGACCGGCAGTCGTCGCGGAGGCGCACGCGGCCGGTCTGGCCGTCGTGCCCTATACGTTTCGCGCCGCCCGCGACGCGGCGGCGCCAGCCCGCGACGCGGTCCGCGACGAGATGCGCCGCTTCATCGCCGAGCGCGGCGTGGACGGGCTGTTCACCGACAACCCGGACCTGTTCCCGCGCTGAGCGGCCGCGTCGAGCTGGTCAGCGATAGCTGATCAGCTGTGACAGGCCCGGCACGTAAGTGTCCACGTCGCGCGCCTGGAGCAGCGTCGCCAGCGGACCGATGACGAGGGCGTCGAGCTCGACGATCGTCCGCTTCGGCTTGACGCCTTCCGGCAGCAGCGGGTGCACGAAGCCGGCGAAGAACCGCGTCGCCTCGCCCAGCGTCGCCCAGACCTCGAAGGTCTTCCAGCCGTCGACCGACGGGCCGGCGCCGTGCGCGATGAAGCCCGGAGCCTCCTTCAAATCGGCTTCGAGCGCCGCCAGCATGCCGTCATAGCCCTCGGGGGTCTGCCCCACCACATCAGCGATCACCAATACAGCCATCGATCCTCCTCGTGTCCTGAAAATTCCGCGTTACTTCACCAGCAGGCGCCCTTGCGCCTGCCATTTGCCATCGGTGCCTCGTACCTCGAGCCACAGGGACTTGGGCCGGGGCGGCGTGTCGACTTCGAAGTCGTAGGTCTCACCGACCGCGATCGTCACCCGCGCCGGACCCGCGGCGCGTTCCGCCGCCGGCACCGGGGCGCCGTCCTTGGTCAGCGGGCGCCAGGTGACGGGGCCGTCCCCGCCCACCAGCGACACCGACCAGATGTCGTCCGGGGTGATGTTGACCACCCGCAGGCGGTGGCGCGTCCCGGCCTTCCACGTCCACTGCGGCTCGCGCTCGCCGTCGATGACGGCCGACAGCGGATCCTTGAGGATGGCCGACGACGGCCGCGCGTCGCGGCGGCCGAGCACGACGACGTGATCCGTCTCCGGGTCGAAGGTTTCGCCCGGTTCCACCACCACGATCGGCCCGTAGAGGCCGGACGACAGCTGCCGGAAGTCGTGCAGGTGCGTGTGGTAGATGAACGTGCCGGTGCGCGGCGGCGTGATGCGCACCGTGAAGCGCTCGCCGGGCACGATCATCGGTGCGACCTTCGCGCCCAGGCCGCTCCAGCCGTGGACGCCGTCGTAGTAGCTCTCCAGCTCGAGGCCGTGCCAGTGCATGGAGGTCGACTCGGTCAGCTGGTTGTCCAGCGTGATCTCGACCGGCTCGCCGCGACGCAGCACCAGCGGCGGCCCCGGCGCGCCCGGCGCCGAGCGCACCGCCGACTGCGCGGTGTCGTCGCTGACGTCGATGGCGGCCGGGGTCCGGCCGTCGGCCGACGCGCCGCGGATGGTCATCGTGATCAGGCGCGGATTCGCCGTCGCGGCGGGGGCTGGCGGCGGCGCGTCGTCACGCTCGGTGACGGTGATGCCGAGGACCATGCCGGCCATGCCGAGCGAGGCGTCGGTCGGATCGTGGACGGCCGGGCCGCGATGGACGTGACCGCCGTGGCCAGCGTCCGGTCCGTGCGCGTCCTGGCCGCTCGACGCCAGCAGGCCGCCGGCGATGCCGCCGCTCGGCGTCGTGCCGAGCCGGCGCTCCGGTGAGACGTGGGTCATCACGTGGCAGTGGAACAGCCAGTTGCCGGCTCGCTCGGGCACCCACTCCATCGTCATCGTGCCGCTGGCCGGCAGCATCTGGGTGACGACGCGGCGGCCCTCGGCGCCGGCGACGGGTTCGTCGCGCAGGCCGTCGCCGATCCGCCGCACCGTGTAGTAGAAGCCGTGCAGGTGCATCGGGTGCGTCTGCGAGCTGAGGTTGATGACGCGCCAGCGGACCGGATCGCCGCGCCGATAGGTGAGGCGTTCGGTCGAGGGCCACGAGAGCCCGTTGACGACGAAGGTGACGCGCGGGTTGGCGGCGAGGAACCGCGCGCTGGCGTCCGAGGCGGCCATGATCTGGCGCAGCTGCACCGCCGTCAGGTCGTTCCACTCGGTGATGACGAAGATGCGGTCGGCCTCGATCGTCGCGCCGGCAGGATCGACGACGAAGGCGCCCGCCAGCTCACGGAACGGCACCGGTGCGCCCATCGAAGTCGCCCAGTAGTGATAGGTGCCTGCGCGCCCGCTCGCGAAGCGGACCTGGCGGGTCGCTCCCGCGGGCACGTCGAGGGGCGCGCAGGCCGAGCCGTCACGCGTGCACAGGCCGTGCACGCGCAGCGGCGATGTCAGGTCGTTGCGGACGGTGACGGCGAGGGTGGTGCCTTCGACGACGCGGAGCAGCGGCGCCGGCACGGCCAGCGGCTTGCCCTCTTCGCCGAACGCCTCGATGCGGAGGGCCGGGCCGGCGTCGCCCTCAGGGCGCCAGCTGCCGACGGCGGCGCGCAGGCGGACGGTCACGACGTCGTCGTCGGCGCTGCCGGCGGCCTGGGTGTTGTCGTTGACGGAGACGCGCTCGATCGGGGTCGCGGTCAGGGTCGGAATGCCGCCGGCCGCGAACAGCGCGGCGGCGACGGTCAGATAGCTCACGTAGTGCAAGGCAGTCACAGCCTGCTTACGCTACGCGGTCGCGCCCGACCGGTCCTGAGGACCCGGTAAGCGTTCGGTAAGATCGTGTGACCGCGGTTACCGCGGGTGGCCGCCGGTGGCTGCCGGTGGCCCCCGGTGGCCGTCTACCGGGGCCGGTACGCGGGCGGCGAACACGTCGAAGGTGTCGCCCTGGTGCGGCAGCGACAGGGCGCCGCGCCGATCGAACTCGAGGCCGGATCCGGCGACCAGGTCGACGACGGTCCGGCTGACGAGCACCTCGCCGTCGGCAGCGTGGCGGCTGAGGGCATCGGAGGCGCCCACCGCCGGGCCGCGAATGGCGCCGCCCAGGGCCTCACATTCGCCGGTGTGGAGGCCGGTGCGAACGCGGCGTCCGTGCTGCCG
>JBDSLU010000312.1:0-6229 GCA_039916225.1 Vicinamibacteraceae bacterium | reverse complement strand
CGATCAATGGCAAGGACGTGCGCGCCGCCGGCGACGTCGCTGCGATCGTCGACGCTGCCAGGCCCGGCGATCGCCTCGAGGCGACGTTCGTGCGCAACGGCAAGCCGCAGCAGGCGACGATCGCGCTGCGCGGACATCCGACGCGGACGTTGGTGACGCGTGAGAGCGCCGGCGAAACGGCGACCGCCGAGGAACTGGCCATGCGCCGGGCCTGGCTCACCTCGCGGGCACAGTAGACTGCGGCTGGAGCGTCACTGGTGGGTAAAGGGCGATTCGAAGCGTTCAGCGATGGCGTGCTGGCCATCATCATCACGATCATGGTGCTGGAGCTGAAGGTGCCGCACGGGGGCGACTGGCACGCGCTTCAGCCCGTCGTGCACGTGTTCCTCAATTACATCCTGAGCTTCATCTACATCGGTATCTACTGGAACAACCACCATCACATGCTCCACGCCACGACCCGCGTGTCGGGCGCGGCGCTGTGGGCCAACCTGCATCTGCTCTTCTGGCTGTCGCTGGTGCCGTTCGTCACCAGCTGGATGGGCGAGAACGGCTACGAGCCGCTGCCGACCGCCGCCTACGGGGTGGTGCTCCTGATGGCGGCGATCGCCTACACCATCCTGCAGACGACGTTGACGCGGCAGCGCGACCACAATGCGGCGCTGGCGCAGGCGATCCAGCGCGACGGCAAGGGCAAGCTGTCGATGGTGCTGTACGTGTCGGCGATTCCGCTGGCGTTCGTGGCGTCGTGGCTGTCGCTCACGATCTTCGTGGCTGTGGCCCTGATCTGGCTGATTCCCGACCGGCGCATCGAGCGGGCCCTCGCCGCCCACGACGCGCACCCGTAGTCACGGCTCTGGGACGCGCGACGAGTGGTGATCGATGATCAGCCAGGCGTCGCCGATCTTCTGGAACACGAGGGTGTAGCGGGCCGGCCGGACGTTGGTCGATGCGCCGTCCTTGACGTCGGCGAAGGTGTAGGCGCCGCTGATCACCGCGACGTCGCCGGCGATGCGCTGATGCGTCGAGTCGATCGTCACCCGCGTCGAGGGGCGCTGGCCGGCGTCCTTGAAGTAGTCCCAGACCTGCGCCGGCGTCGTGGCGATCGCCTTGGCCGTCGTGCCCCAGAACACCGCGTTCGGCGCGTAGCGCGCGACGATGCGCTTCGGGTCGCGGCTGTTGAAGGCGTCGACCCACGCCTGTAGCGCGTCGGTGGGCGTCGCGCGCGCGGCGGACGGCGCCGGCTGCGCCGACTGCGCTGCCAGGCGTCCCGGCCCCGGCACCACGAGCGCCGCGGCGCAGGCCAGCATCACCACCGTTCGGCGGACGATCGGCACGATCACGGCTCCAGTCGATCGAAGAAGGCGCGGAAGCGTCGCACCGGCGGCGCCTCGTCGAGGACGATGTCGACCGACGTGGCGCGCAGGCCGGCCGCTTCGAAGAGGCCGAGCTCCGCGCGGGTCAGCGGCCATGGCAGCTCGCCGGTCGGCTCGTCGGCCTCCCGGGCCCGACACAACACGAAGACCCGGCCGCCCGATCCGACGAGGCTGGCGATCGAGGCGATGGCGGCGTGGCGCGGCTCCGGCGGCAACGCCTGCAGCGTGAAGGCCTCGAAGACCAGATCGAACGCCGCCCTCCACGACGCCGGCGGCTGCAGGATGTCGCCGACGACGTAGTCGACGCCCGATCGCGGGAAGCGCCGCTGCGCCGCCTCGATCGCGGTCGGCGAGATGTCGACGCCGGTGACCTCGAAGCCGGCCGAGGCCAGCGCCTCGGCGTCGTCGCCGAGCCCGCAGCCGACGACGAGGCAGCGCTTGCGCGTCGGCGAGGCGAAGAACGTGCGCAGCCAGGCGACGAGATACGGGTTGGGCTCCCGATCGGCCCACGGCACCCGATCCCAGTCACCGCCGGCCTGCTGGTAGAAGCGCTCGAACCAGCCGGTGGCATCGCCCTGGGCCAGCGACTCCGCGGCCATCCGGCGCATCTCGTCGCGGGAGGCCATCATCGCGGCTAGTCGACGATGAACAGGCGCGCGCCGTTCGCGGTGCGCGAGCGGTGCGGCTCTTCGCCGTCGGCGACCTGGTAGCTCATCCCGGGCTTGAGCACGATGATGCGCCCGTCCTCGAGCTCGGTGTGGATCTCGCCCTCGAGGCACAGCACGATGTGGCCCTTCTCGCACCAGTGGTTGGCGACGTAGCCGGCCGAGTACTCGACCATGCGGACACGCACTTCGCCGAACTGACGGGTGCGCCACAATGCGACGCCGATGATGCCGGGGTGTTCGCTTGCCGGGACGGTCGACCAGTCGATGGCTTCGAACGGAATACCGTGCAATCGCATCAATGAGCCTTGATGAACGCAATGATGGCCGCGGCGGTCTCGTCGTTCGCGTTCTTCATCCGGCCCCAGATACTGGAGTGGTCGCGACCCGTGATCATCCGCGTCTCGATACCCGAGGCGCCGGCCTTCTTCATGTCGGCCTGGAAGTCGGCCTGCTGCTGGCGCCGCCAGTCGGCGTCGCCGTCGGCGTAGAGCAGGAGCATCGGCGGCACGTCCTTGCGCAGGTAGGCGGCCGGCGACGCCGATTTCCACGTCGCGACGTCGGTGCCCCACACGTCCTTCGGACGATCCGGCGCGACGCCGGTGCGATCGACGTAGAAGAACGCGCTGACCGGCACCAGGCCTTTCAGGTCGCCGGCCGACATCTGGTAGGCGGCGAGGTATGTCGGATCGAGCGCCAGCAGCGCCGCCAGATAGGCGCCGGCCGAATGGCCGATCACGAACAGCTTCTTGGAATCGCCCCCGTATTCGGCGGCATGCGTCCGGGCCCAGGCGACGGCGTGGGCGGCGTCCTCGACGTGGGCGGGATGCATCACCCCAGGCGACAGCCGGTAGTTGATGATCACGGCGACGAAGCCGGCCTTGGCCAGCAGCTGACCGACGTAGGCCTGCCCCGCCTTGTCGCCTTCCCGCAGCGCGCCGCCGTGAATCGAGACGACGATCGGGGCGCCCTTGGCCCCCGCCGGGGCGTAGACGTCCAGGCGGTCTTTCCGGGCCGCGTACTCGGCCGTGGGGACGTAGTCGAGGTCGGTCGTGACCGTGACGGCCGTGGGCGGCGCTTGCCCGTGAGCCGGGCCGGCCGGTGCGACCAGGAGCAGGGCGAGGCCCCCGGCCAGCACGCGAAGACTGGTGTGCATTGGCCTTCAGCGTATCAAAGGTGCCGCGGCCCGTCGTTGCCCGCGACCGGTCCGGCACACGTATCCTGGGCAGCCCTACCAGGACCGGGCCGGGACCGGGGGGAACGGGCCGGGACCGAACCGGAACGGGAACCTTCGCCACGTCGGCTTCGTTAGAGGCAACTATGGATGTCTTCCGTCAGGACCTCGTCTACGCCCTGCGTGTGCTGCGGCGCGACCGCGCCTATGCCGCCGCCGTCATCCTGACCCTGGCCATCTGCCTGGGCGCCAACACCGCGATTTTCGCGGTGGTCCGCTCGGTGCTGCAGCGACCACTGCCCTACCCCGATTCGAGCCGGCTGGTCTCGTCCTTCGACGGCTTCCCCGGCGCCGGAGTCGAGCGGGCCGGGACGTCGGTGCCGAACTACATCGATCGGCGCGCCATGCCCGACACGTTCGCGGCGGTCGCGCTCTACCATTGGTCGGGCTTCAGGGTCGGCCAGGGCGCCGGCGCCGAACAGGTGTCCTCGATGGAGGTGACACCATCGTTCTTCCAGGTGCTCGGAGCGAACGCCGAGCGCGGCCGCTTGCTCAGCGAGGACGAGGGGACGCCCGGCAAGCACAAGGTCGCGGTCCTCAGCCACGCTTACGCGTCGCGGCAGCCGGGCGGCATCGACGGCGCGGTCGGCCGAACGCTGCGCCTGAATGATGAGATCTACCAGGTCGTCGGCGTCCTCCCCGACAGCTTCTACTTTCTCAGCGCCGACGTGCGGATGTTCACGCCGCTGGCCTTCGTCCCCAAGGAGCTGGGCGAAGATCGCCGGTACAGCCAGAACCACGAAATGATCGCCCGGCTGGCCCCGGGCGCCTCGATCCAGCAGGCGCAGGCGAAGCTCGATGCGATGAACGTGCGCTACATGGAGCGCGCCGGGGCGCTCGCCGAGCCGCTCCGCAGCGCCGGCTACAACACCAGGCTGAACTCGCTCGAAGGCGACCTCGTCCGCAACGTCCGGTCGGCACTGGAGATGCTCTGGGGCGGCGTCCTGTTCGTCGTTTTGATCGCCGCCGTCAACATCGCCAACCTGTCGCTGGTCCGCGCCAACGGTCGGATGAAGGAGCTGGCGACGCGTAACGCCATCGGCGCCGGCGGCCGGCGCATCGCCAAGCAGCTCATCACCGAGGCCACGCTGCTGACCCTGATCGGCGCCGGCCTGGGCATCGGCCTGGGCTTCCTGAGCCTGAGCGCGATCGAGTGGATCGGCTTCACCGACCTGCCGCGCGCGCACGAGATCAGCCTCGACGGCGTGGTGCTGGCGGTGACGCTGGCGCCGGCGGTCCTGCTGGGCATCGTCGTCGGCGCCGGCCCGGCGCTGCAGCTGGCCCGCGTCAACCTGAGCAACGTGCTGCGCGAGGAAGGCCGCTCGGGGACGGCCGGGCGCGCCTCGAAAGCGGTCCGTCGTTCGCTGGTCGTCGCGCAGGTCGCGCTGGCCTTCGTGCTGCTGATTGGCGCCGGCCTGCTGCTCGCCAGCTTCCAGCGGCTCCTCGGCGTCGACCCCGGGTTCACCGCCGAGAACGTGCTGACCGGCCGCCTCAGCCCGTTGGCGACCCGCTACACCGACGACAACGCGCTGCGCGGCTACACCGATCGCGTGCTGACGCGGATCCGCTCGCTGCCGGGCGTCGAAGCCGCCGGGGCCAGCAGCTACCTGCCCTTCAGCTGGGACGGCAGCAGCTCGGTCGTCATCCCCGAAGGCTACACGCCGAAGCCGGGCGAATCGGTGATCTCACCGAATCAGCTCTACGTCTCGCCGGGCTACTTCGAGGCGATGAAAATCCGCCTCAAGAGCGGCCGCTTCTTCACCGCGTCCGATACCGCGGACGCCCCGAAGTCGGTCGTCATCGACGAGAACCTGGCGCGGAAGTTCTGGCCGAAGCAGGAGGCGGTCGGCAAGCGGATCTACCTGCCCGACTCGCCGGAAGACGTGGCCCGGCCCGGCCCGAAGGTCGTGTGGATGAACGTCGTCGGCGTGATCGGCGAGGTCAAGATGAAGGGCCTCGTCGAAGGCGGCGAGACCGCCCGGGGCGGCGCCTTCTACGCCGTGATGTCGCAGCATTCGTCGCGCGGCATCGGCCTCGCCATCCGTACCAAGGGCGACCCCACGGCCACGCAGGCAGCGGTCACGCGGGCCATCGCCGAGGTCGACCCCGACGTGCCGATGACCGACGTGTTCACGATGTCGGCACGGATCGACAAGTCGCTCAACCCGCGCCGCGCCCCGATGGTGCTGTCGCTCGGGTTCGGCGCCGTCGCGCTGCTGCTCGCCGCGATCGGCCTCTACGGCGTGCTGGCCTACCACGTCAGCCAGCGGACGCGGGAGATCGGCATCCGCATGGCCCTGGGCAGCGACGCCTCGGGAATCCTGCGGCTGATCTTGAGCGAAGGCGGCGTGCTGGTCGGCGTGGGGCTGGCCGCCGGACTGGTCGGGGCCCTCGCGCTCCGAGGGGCGATCGCTTCGCAGCTCTACGGGGTCGGCGCACTCGATCCGCTGGTGATGGCGGGGGCCATCGGCGTCCTTGCAGCGACATCGCTGATCGCGTGCTGGGGCCCGGCTCGCCGCGCCGCCAAGGTGAGCCCGCTGGTCGCGCTGTCGCGGCAGTAGCCGCGCAGCCGGTTGGCCGCGGGCCGGACCTCAGGGGACCTTCGGGATCGGCTCGCCCTTCGCGTCTTCGTCCGCGTAGTTGGGGATGACCGGGCCAGTGAGCGGCTCGAGGGGCACGCCGTCGTTGGCACGGCTGCCGCCTTCCTTCGCCCGCTGCTCGGCCTTGGCGGCCTTCTTCGACTTCCGGTCCAGCTCGCGCTTACGCTTCTCGAACGAATAGTTGACTCGCGCCATCGCCCTCAGTGTGCCACGAAGTCGGGCCCGGTGGCACGTCGGCCGTGACGGAACCCCGGCTACGGTTCCGCTTCAGCCTCTCGCCAGCAGGTAGACCACGGCCGACAGCACGGCGGGGAATCCTCGGACCGCGTCACCCCCGCCGCGCCGCGCAGAGCC
>JBDSLU010000311.1:0-5683 GCA_039916225.1 Vicinamibacteraceae bacterium | reverse complement strand
TTGGTGCCGCTATCGACCTGCTGCCGGCCGTTGGAAATGGCGATCGAGTAAAATTCACCACGAGAATCATCGCCGCGCAGAATGCAGCTCGGATATTTCCAGGTGATGGCCGATCCGGTTTCGACCTGGGTCCAGGAGATCAGCTACTTCTCGGCGCCGAAGAACCAGAAGAAGCTGGCCAGCCTCGACGAGGTCGACCCCGAGATCCTGGCGACGTTCGCCAAGCTGGGGATTCCGCTCGACGAGCAGAAGATGCTCTCCGGCGTGGCCGTCGACGCGGTGTTCGACTCGGTCTCGGTGGCGACGACGTTCAAGGCCAAGCTGGGCGAGCTCGGGATCATCTTCTGCTCGTTCTCGGAGGCGGTCGAGAATCATCCCGAGCTGGTGCGGAAGTACCTCGGCTCGGTCGTCCCCTACACCGACAACTTCTACGCCACGCTCAACACGGCGGTCTTCAGCGACGGGTCGTTCGTCTATGTGCCCAAGGGCGTCCGCTGCCCGATGGAGCTGTCGACCTACTTCCGCATCAACGCCAAGGGCACCGGGCAGTTCGAGCGGACGCTGATCATCGCCGACGAAGGCGCCTACGTCAGCTACCTCGAAGGGTGCACCGCGCCGATGCGCGATGAAAACCAGCTGCACGCCGCGGTGGTCGAACTCGTCGCGCTCGACGGCGCCACCATCAAGTACTCGACCGTCCAGAACTGGTACCCGGGCGACAAGGACGGCAAGGGCGGCATCTTCAACTTCGTCACCAAGCGCGGCAAGGCGATGAAGGACGCGAAGATCACGTGGACGCAGGTCGAGACCGGCTCGGCGATCACGTGGAAGTATCCGAGCTGCATCCTCCAGGGTGACAACTCGGTCGGCGAGTTCTATTCGGTCGCCGTGGTCAACAACAAGCAGCAGGCCGACACCGGCACCAAGATGCTGCATCTCGGCAAGAACACGCGCAGCACCATCGTGTCGAAGGGCATCTCGGCCGGCGTCGGCCAGAACAGCTATCGCGGCCTGGTGAAAATCGCCAAGGGCGCCACCGACGCGCGCAACTACACGCAGTGCGACTCGCTGCTGATCGGCGACCGCTGCGGCGCGCACACGTTCCCGTACATCGAAGTCAAGAACACGTCGTCGACCGTCGAGCACGAGGCGTCGACCTCGAAGATCGGCGAAGACCAGATCTTCTACCTGCGCCAGCGCGGGCTGTCGGCCGAGGACGCCGTGAACATGATCGTCAACGGCTTCTGCAAGGAAGTCTTCCGCGAGCTGCCGATGGAGTTCGCCGTCGAAGCGCAGAAGCTGCTCGGCGTCAGCCTCGAGGGCTCGGTCGGCTAGTCGCCGTCGTTCGCGGAACGCGCCGAGCAACGGCGCCAAAGGTCGCTACACGTAACCGTCATGCTACAGATCACCAACCTCCAGGCCCGAGTCGACGACAAGCCCATTCTCAAGGGCATCAACCTCACCGTCCGTGCCGGCGAAGTGCACGCCATCATGGGCCCCAACGGCTCCGGCAAGAGCACGCTGGCGCACGTCCTGGCGGGCAAGGGCGGCTATGAGGTCACCGGCGGCAGCGTCGACTTCGACGGCAAGGACCTGCTCGAACTGGATCCGGAAGAGCGGGCCCGCGAAGGCGTGTTCCTGGCCTTCCAGTACCCGGTCGAGATTCCCGGCGTCAGCAACAGCTACTTCCTCAAGGCGGCGCTCAACGCCGTGCGCAAGCACCGCGGCGAGTCCGACGTCGACGCCATCGAGTTCATCAAGATGGTCAAGGCGAAGATGAAGCTGCTCAAGATGGACCAGGCGTTCCTCAGCCGGTCGGTCAACCAGGGCTTCTCGGGCGGCGAGAAGAAGCGCAATGAGATCTTCCAGATGGCGGTGCTCGAGCCGCGGCTGGCGCTGCTCGACGAGACCGACTCCGGCCTCGACATCGACGCCCTGAAGATCGTCGCCGAAGGCGTCAACGCGCTGCGCAGCCCGGAGCGCGCGACGGTCCTCGTCACGCACTACCAGCGGCTCCTGAACTACATCGTCCCGGACTTCGTGCACGTGCTGTCGGACGGCAAGATCGTCCGCTCGGGCGGCAAGGAACTGGCGCACGAGCTCGAAGCGAAGGGCTACGGCTGGCTCGAGCAGGAGGCGGTGGCCCGGGCATGAGCATCACCGCGACCCAGACCGCGTCGCCTGACGCCCGTGATGCCTACGTCAGCCGCGTCGAAGCCGCCCGTGGCCGCTCGATCGAGCCGGCCTGGTTGACGTCCCGGCGCGCCGCCGCGGCGCAGACCCTGCAGGCCGAGGGCTTCCCGACGACCCGCGACGAGGAGTTCCGCTACACCAACGTGTCGCCGATCGCCGCCCAAGCCTATCCGGCCGCCGACGTTCCGCCGGCTCGCGCCAGCCTCGACGCGCTGCGGGCCGAGGCCACCGTCCCCGGCCTCGACGCCCACGAGATCGTGTTCGTCAACGGCCGCTTCGCGCCGGAGCTGTCGGCCATCGACGGGCTGCCCGCCGGTGTCCGCCTGGCCAACCTCGCCTCCTCGATCGGCGCCGACGGCGCCTTGATCGAATCGCTGTGGGGCAAGGCCATCAAGTTCCACATGAAGGGCTTCACCGCCCTGAACACCGCCCTCGCTCACGACGGCGCCGTCCTCGTGGTCGATCCCGAAGTCGTCGTCGAACGGCCGATCCACTTCGTGTTCCTCTCGAGCGCGCCGGCCGCGTTCGGCGCCCACGTCCGCAACCTGGTGCGCATCGGGCATCACGCCCAGGTGCGGATCGTCGAGTCGTACGTCGGCGAGGCCGGGCAGGAGTACTTCACCAACGCCATCACCGAAGTGATCGGCGCCGACGAATCGAAGGTCGAGTACTGCCGCGTGCAGCGCGAGAGCAAGGCGGCGCACCACGTCTCCGGCACGCACCTGCATCTCGGCCGGGGCGCGGTGTTCGCTTCGGAGAGCGTGTCGCTCGGCGGCGCGATCGTCCGCAACGACGTCAACGCCGTGCTCGACGCCGAAGGCATCAGCTGCACGGTCAACGGGCTCTACCTGGTCGACGGCGATCGGCTGGTCGACAACCACACGACCATCGACCACGCCAAGCCGCGCTGCGAGAGCCACGAGCTCTACAAGGGCATCCTCGACGACCGCGGCAAGGGCGTGTTCAACGGCAAGATCTTCGTCCGCGAGGACGCGCAGAAGACCGACGCCAAGCAGACCAACAAGATCATGCTGCTGTCGGACGACGCGACCATCGACACCAAGCCGCAGCTCGAGATCTTCGCCGACGACGTGAAGTGCACGCACGGTGCGACCATCGGTCAGCTCGACGAGACGCAGAAGTTCTACCTGAAGTCGCGCGGCATCGGCGAGGAGCACGCCCGCGCCATCCTGCTGCACGCTTTCGCCGCCGACATCGTCGAGCGGATCGAGGTGGAAGCGCTGCGTACCCATCTCGAGCGGCTGCTCCTCGAGCGGCTGCCCATCGACTAGACGACCATGAGCCACGAGGGCGCCCACGCACCGGCCCGGATGAAGTTCGACGTCGACGCGGCGCGGCGCGAGTTCCCGATCCTCACGGAGCGGGTGCACGATCGCGACCTCGTCTATCTCGACAACGCCAACACGACGCAGAAGCCGACGCAGGTGCTGGAGGCGCTGGACGAGTTCTACCGGCACCAGAACGCCAACATCCACCGCGCCACGCACCAGCTGTCGGAGCGGGCGACGGCGGCCTACGAAGGGGCGCGAGCCAAGATCGCGCGCTTCATCGGGGCGCGCGAAACCGGCGAAATCGTCCTGACCAAGGGCTGCACCGACAGCCTGAATCTGGTCGCGCAGAGCTTCGCCCGGCCGCGTCTCAAGCCGGGCGACGAGATTCTCGTCACCTGGCTCGAACACCACTCCAACATCGTGCCCTGGCAGCTGATCGCGCAGATCACCGGCGCCAAGCTGCACGTCGTCCCGATCGACGAGAGCGGCGACGTGAGCCTCGAGGAATTCGAGAAGCACCTCACCGCGCGCACCAAGATCGTCTCGGTCGCCCACATTTCGAACGCCCTCGGTACCATCCTGCCGGTGCGCGAGATCGTCGAGCTGGCACACGACCGTGGTGTGCCGGTCATCGTCGACGGCGCCCAGTCGGCGGCGCACCTGCCGGTCGACGTGCAGGCGATCGGCTGCGACTTCTTCGCCTTCTCGTCGCACAAGATGTACGGCCCGACCGGTTCGGGCGCGCTCTACGGCAAGCGCCGCTGGCTGGACGAGATGCCGCCCTGCCAGGGCGGCGGCGACATGATTTCGACGGTGTCGTTCGAGGAAAGCACCTGGGCGCCGGTGCCGCACAAGTTCGAGGCCGGCACCCCGAACATCGCCGGCGTCGTCGGCTTCGGCGCGGCGGTCGATTTCCTCCGCCGCTACGACCTGACCGAAGTCGGCGCCCACGAGCACGACCTGCTCGAGTACGCGACGGCACGCGTCGCCGAGGTTCCCGGCCTGCGCATCATCGGGACCGCGGCCCGCAAGTCGGGCGTGCTGTCGTTCGTCATGGACGGCATCCACCCGCACGACATCGGCACCGTGCTGGACCAGGCCGGCGTCGCCATCCGCACCGGCCAGCACTGTGCCCAGCCGGTGATGGATCGCTACGGCATCCCGGCGACCGCTCGCATCTCCTTCGGCCTCTACAACACGCGCGCCGACGTCGACGCCGCGATTCCGCCGCTCCTCGAAGTCCGGAAGCTCTTCGGCTGAGCCGTGCTCGGAGCTTGCTCGGAGCGTGCTCCGAGCAACTTGCAGAAATTGCCACATGGACTTGCGCGAGCTCTACCAGGACGTCATCCTCGACCACCATCGCAAGCCGCGGAACCGGCGCGAGATGCCGGAGGCGTCGGCCAAGGCGTCGGGGCACAACCCGCTCTGCGGCGACCGCATCTCGGTGTTCGTCAAGATGGACGGCGACGTGCTCGAGGACGTCAGCTTCGTCGGCTCCGGCTGCGCCATCTCCCAGGCGTCGGCCTCGATGATGACCGACTGCCTGAAGGGACGCACGCGGGCCGAGATCGAGCGCGTCACCTCGGCGTTCCAGAAGCTCGTGACCGACGAGCACGCGTCGATGCCCGAGGGCGACGACCTGGTCGAAAAGCTCGAGGCCTTCGCCGGCGTCCGCGACTTCCCCTCGCGCGTGAAGTGCGCGTCACTGGCGTGGCACGCGCTGCGCGCCGCCCTCGACCAACCCGGCGCCAGCGTCTCGACGGAATAGCTGGCCCGGCCCGCGGCGCCGGGCCGCCCGCGCTATCCTGCTGACGTGCCCCCGACGGCGGATCCCGATCGCACGCTGGCCCTGAAGCCCGACGTCGTCGACGCCATCAGCGCCGTCTTCGATCCCGAGATCCCGGTCAACGTCTACGAGCTCGGCCTCATCTACGACATCGTCATCGACGCCGGCGCCGTCGTCCACGTGGCGATGACGCTGACCAGCCCGATGTGCCCGTCGGCCCAGCAACTGCCTGCCGAGGTGCAGGCTCGGGTGCGGGCGGTCCCCGGCGTTGCCGACGCCCGCGTGGACATCGTGTGGGAGCCGCCATGGAGCGCCGACCTGATGTCGGACGTCGCCCGGCTTCAGCTGGGGTTCTAGTCCGAACCGCGGGTCGGTCTCGCTCGAGTGGGCAGTTGGCCACGGGCATGTTGCC
>JBDSLU010000310.1:0-15995 GCA_039916225.1 Vicinamibacteraceae bacterium | reverse complement strand
TCAGTCCTCCGCTGTCGTGCCGACGTGACGCGCCGCGAGGGTCAGATCGGCGATCAACTGGGCCAGCAACTCGTCGGCGTGGGCGGGTTGATCGGCGCGCAGCACGGCCGACGGATGCCAGGTCGCGAGCGCCGGTGAGCCCCACGGGCTGTCGAGCAACCGCCCGCGCTCCTTGGTGAGGCGGAACTGCGGCCCGAGCAGCGCCTTTGCCGCGGTGGCGCCCAGGCAGACGATCAGCCGCGGCTGCACCGACGCGATCTCCGCCTCGACCCACGGCCGGCAGGCGCGGATCTCCGAGTAGCGCGGCGTCTGGTGGATGCGCCGTTTGCCAGGCGGCGCCGGCGCATGCAGGGCACAGCCGGTGCACGCGGCGGCCGCGGCCCGCAGCTTCTCGAGGTCCGCGGTGTCGGGGACGAAGGGCCGGGCGGTCGGGGCCGGCGCGCGCTCGTTGAGCATGCCGCGGACCCGCTGCGGCGCCGCGGCGACGAGCGAGGGCAGCATCTGCGCCTCGGGGAGCGTGGTCCAGTGGCGCACGGGCATCTCCGCCCGCATCGCCTTCAGGTTCAGCCTGGCCGGGTTGAACACCGCGCCGTAGTAGGTGCGCCACAGCGCTTCCATCTCGTCGTCCCCCGGCGCGGCGTCGCGGGGCAGGCCCGGGCCGAAGGTCAGCGTCGAGCCGTCCCAGTGCCGGGGATGCGCAGGAGGCGCTCGCGCGGATCGCGGTTGACGTCGACGGGGAAGTAGCCGGGATGGCGAAGGGCCCACGCCATCTTCGGATCGGTCTCGAGGCTTAGATCCGGGGCGAGCGCTGTCGTCAGCTCGCCAGCGTCGTAGCCGTAGAAGCGCATCAGCCAATCAGCCTGATACAGCCGATGCTCGCGGACGAGCGGCGGCGCCGACGGCGGCAGCGACGGATCGGAGCCGGGGATGGGACTGTAGGCCGAGTAGCAGACGCGGCGCGGTGCGTGCGTCCCATACAGTTTCGATGACGTCGCCAGGATCTCGGCGTCGGTGTCGCCGCTGGCGCCGACGATGATCTGCGTGCTCTATCCGGCCGGCGCGAACCGCGGTGGAGCCGCCGCACCGCGGGCCGGCGTCGCCGCCTCGATGCCGTCGTGGATCCGGGTCATGGCGGCTTCGATCGTCCGGTGTCGCTTCTCCGGCGCCAGGCGCACGAGGTGCCGCTCGACCGCCAGCTCCATGTTGGCGCTCAGGCGATCGGCCCACCGCCCGGTCTCGTCGATGAGCGTGTCGCTGGCGCCCGGGATCACCTTGAGGTGGATGTAGCCGCCGAAGCGATGGGTCTCGCGCAGCGTTCGCGCGACCGCGACGAGCTGCTCCATCGTGTAGTCGGGCGACTGGATGATCCCCGAGCTGAGGAACGGCCCCTCGATGTAGTTGCGGCGGTAGAAGTCGATGGTGAGGTCGACGACATCCTCGACACTGAACCGCGCCCGCCGGATGTCGTTGCCGACCCGGTTGACGCAGAACACGCAGTCGTAGACGCAGAAGTTGGTGAGCAGGATCTTGAGCAGCGAGACGCAGCGGCCGTCCGGCGAGCTTCTCCTCGACAGTCATGGACGAGAGACGATCAGCTCCGCGCGACCTCGACGGTGCGGCCGCTTCGCGCCGCCTCGTCGATCGCCTCGATGATGCGGACGTCGGCCAGCCCCAAGTCGCCGGGGGGCCGGGCGAACTCACGCCGGTTGAGCGCCCACATGTCGGCCTCCACCCAGGAACCTGAGGACCAGGGCCGTCCCCGCGCCGGCGAGCAGCGAGGTGATGAGGGGCCGCAGCCAGCGTCGCTCGAAGGCGCGCTCGCCCTCGTCGTGCTCGACGTAGCGGCCGCGCCGCGGTCGGGCCCGCACGTCGAAATACTCGGCGAGGTTGCGCAGGTCCAGGCGCATCGCCGCGCCGGTCATCGGCTGACCGTGACCGGCGAGGAGGGTATCGACGCGCATCGCCGCCAGCCGCTGCACCGACCAGCGCGCCGCGTCCCAGTCGGTGGTGAAGTAGGCCGGCGGTCCGTTGAGCTCAGTCCGTTGCACCGCCACGGATGTCGCCGAGGCCTGGCGCGTCGTCGTCACGGCATCGCCGGCGATGAGCACGCCGTCGCCGGGTCGCAGCAGCGAGACGTGCCCGGCGGTATGACCGGGTGTATGCAGCGCGACCCAATCGGGCGCGATGGGGATGCGCCCGCCACGGGGCAGCGCGATGAGGCGCGTGCCGAAGTCGTAGGGACCCCGCGGGAACAGGAACGACGACCAGGCGATGAGGCCGCCGCCCACGGTCGGGTCGGGCCGTGGATAGGCCAGTCGACCAGTCAGGTGGGGCAGTTCGAAGGCGTGGGCGTAGACAGGCACGTCCCAGGCCTCGAGCAGCCGCGCCAGCCCGCCGACGTGATCGAAGTGTCCGTGCGTCAGCACGATCCCGAGCGGTGGCGACGATCCGAAGAGGGCCGCGGCGGCGCGGCGGATCGCCCTGGCCGAGCCGGTGAGACCGGCATCCACGAGTACCCAGCCGCCGGCTTCGACGCGCACGAAGAACACATTGACCAGGACCGTGCGCAACATCCAGACGCCGTCGGCGACTTCTCGGGGCGTGCCCATGGGAGACCCTCCGTCCGGGCACTAGCAAGCCGGGGACCAACGCGGCTCGGCTATTCCGGGAAGAGGCTCAGCTGATCCGGAACGTCGACGTCCCGGCGCCGACGGTTCGAGGGCCGATCGTCGAACACCGTGCGCCCGCCGTGCGCCGGCGCCGTCGCGCGTTCGTGCGCGATCGTGGCCTCGACGTCGGCGTGCGGCGCCCGCCGTGTCTCGATACCACGGGCGAAGGCATCGAGCCGGGCCATGCCGTCGAGCTTGTCGGTATGTCCCAACTTGGCCGCGTCGAGGGCCTTCCTGAGCACGGCGATGGACTCGTCGTAGATGCGCAGCGGGACGGGGAAGGGGTGGCCGTCCTTGCCGCCGTGCGCGAACGAGAAGCGGGCCGGGTCGTCGAAGCGGGTCGGCGCGCCGTGCACCACCTCGGCGACGAGGGCCAGCGACTGCAGCGTGCGCGGACCGAGCTGCTCGAGCAGGAGGAACGAAGCGAAGTCACGGAGCTCGCGCTCGTGCGCCAGCGCCAGCACCGCGCCGAGCCGCCGCGCCTGGACGTCCGGCGCGCGCACCTCGTGCCGCGTCGGCATCTCGAGGCGGCGCACGGTGGCGAGTGTCGCCGAGGGATCGTCGCGGGCGATGGTGAGGAGTGCGTCCTGCGCCAGCCGGGCCCGGCCATCGACGAGGTTGCGGATCGTGCCGGCGTGGGCCCCGACGATCGCCGTGTGCGGGTCGGCCGTGAAATCGCGGACCGACGCCGAGTGCCAGTGATAGCGTCGGGCCAGCCGCGTCGTCTCGTTCATCCCCTGTTGCACCACCGCCCAATGGCCGTCGATGGTGACCACGAAGCTGTGCAGGTAGATCTGGAAGCCGTCAGCGATGGCGTTGTTGTCGACCCGGGCGGTGAGTCGGCTGGTGCGGACCAGCGCGTCGCCGTCGATGCCGACGCGATCGGCCACGCCGCGCAGCTCGTCCGGCGTCCGCAACGACTGCTTGCCGCGGCCGCCGCAGACGTGGACTCCGAGCTCGTGGGCGCGCGGGTTGAGGCCGCGCTTGAGCGCACTCATCACCGAGGTCGTGATGCCGGACGAGTGCCAGTCCATGCCCATCACGCAGCCGAGGGCCTGGAACCAGAAGGGATCGCTGAGGCGGGCGAGCAGGCCGTCGCGGCCGTGGTTCAGCAGCACGGCTTCCGAGATCGCCGTGCCGAGCGCTTCCATCCGGCTGGCGAGCCAGGCCGGGACGCGCCCGCCGTGCAGCGGGAGATCGGCGACGCCCGAGCGCTTCACCCGATCATTGTGCCAGTAGGATCCATGCCATGCCCAGCCGACGCGACGTCCTGCAGCGCCTCGCCGCCGTGAGCGCGACGCTGGCCGCCCCGCGACTGCGTGCGCCGCAGGGCGCGGCCTTCACCGGCGAGTACGCCGGCGTGGTTCGCGAGATCGCAGGCGTCCGCTTCTGCTGGTGCCCACCGGGGCGGTTCACCATGGGCAGCCCGGCGTCCGAGACGGGGCGGCGTGCCGATGAAGCGCAGGTCGAGGTCACGCTGACCCGTGGCTTCTGGATGGCGGCGTGCGAGACGACGCAAGGCGAGTGGCGGCGGATCCACGGCGCACCGACCGATCGTCCGCTCGCCGAGGTGACCGGGCTCGGCGACGACGTGCCGGTCTACTGGGTGACGTATGGCGCCGCCGAGGCCTATGCCCGCGCGCTGACCGAGCGAGCCCGCCGTGCCGGCGCGCTTCCGGACGGATGGACCTGTCGATTGCCGACCGAGGCGCAGTGGGAGTACGCCTGCCGTGCCGGCACGACCACCGCGACGGCGTTCGGCGATCGTCTCGATCGCGCCGACGCCAACTTCAACGGGGCGCCGCTCAACGGCGGCTCGGAGGGCCCGGCCGCCGGTCGCGGCACGCGCGTCCGCGCCTTTCGCGCCAACCCCTGGGGCCTGTACGACATGCACGGCAACGTCTTCGAATGGTGCCGGGACTGGTACCACGCGACGCTGCCGGGCGGCGTCGATCCCGACCTGCAGGTGAAGGGTGTTCCGAACCGCGACGGTTCCTACTCGCGGGTCCGGCGCGGCGGCGCGTGGAACGACCCTGGTGTCTTCTGCCGCTCGGCGCTCCGGCTGCGCTACGAGCCCGAGCGCAGCTCCGATCACATCGGATTCCGGGTCGCTCTCGTTCCCGTCTGAGCGCCGCGCGCGGCTGTCCGCAGCGCTGTGACGAGGCGCTCGGCGGCTGGCGACCGCGAGCGTCCGGCGCGCATGAGGATCGCGATGTCGCGGCGCAGCACGGGCTCGCGGAGCCCGACCACCCGAAGGCCGCGGGCCAGGTCCGCGGTGAACGCCGATTCGGGCAGGATCGCGACGCCGAGACCGGCCTCGACCAAGCCGATGGCCGTCGACATGTAGGTCACCTCCTGCGCGACCTGGATCGGCAGGTGCCGATCGGCGAGGGTGCGTTCGAGGCGTTGCCGCACGCTGGTGTCCGGGCCGGTCAGGATCAGCGGATAGGCCCCGAGCTCGGTCAGGCGAACACTTCGCCGGCGAGCGAGCGGATGGCCGGCGGGCACGAACGCGGCGAGCCGGTCGCTGAGCAGCGGTTCGGCGACGACGGCGGGATCGGGCCGGATCAGACAGCCGACGCCGAACTCGACGTCGCCGCTCTTGACCAGGTCGACGAGGCGCGCCGCGACCGCGTCGCGGACCCGCACGACGATCCCGTCGTGGGTGCGGGCCAGCGCGGCGATCGCCTGCGGGAGGACACTGGCGGCCACCGAGGGCAGGGCACCGACGGTGACGGTGCCACGCCGCTGTGTCGAGAGGTCGCGCGCGTGCTGCAGCACGCCGGCGACGTCGGCCGAGATGCGCTCGAACGGCCCGACCAGCTCCCGTCCGGCCTGGGTCAACGCCACCCGCCGGTTGTTGCGGTCGAACAGACGCAAGCCGAGCGCGGCTTCGAGCTGGCGGATCTGCACCGTCAGGGCCGACTGGGAGACGTGCAGCGCCGCGGCCGCCCGGGTGAAGTGCCCGAGCCGGGCGACGGCCAGGAACGCCTCGATGTGCCGCAGTTCCGCCGTCATTGCGTATTTCCGAACACTTCGATGCGAATGATTCATTTTACAGGACGGCGGCCACGGGCCACGATGCTGGCGCTCCGCTGAACATCACCTATGTCCCTGGCGCTCCTCGGCCTGCTGACCATCGTCTCGGTGCTCGCCGCGATCATGAGCCGGCGCGTCACGCCGCTGGTGGCCCTGATCGCGCTGCCGACCGCGGCGGCGCTGGCCGGTGGCTTCGGCCTCCAGACCGGCACCTTCGCCATCGCCGGCATCAAGGAGACGGCGCCGGTCGCGGCGATGTTCGTCTTCGCGATCCTGTTCTTCGGCGTGATGACCGACGCCGGCCTGCTCGATCCGATCGTCGACGGCGTGCTGCGCGTCATCGGCCTGCACCCGACGCGGATCGTGCTCGGCACCACGCTGCTGGCGCTGGTCGCGCACCTGGACGGATCGGGCGCCGTCACCTTCCTGGTCACCGTGCCGGCGGTGCTGCCGCTCTATGAACGGCTCGGTCTCGATCGGCGCGTGCTGGCCTGTGTGGTCTCGCTCGCCGCGGGCGTCAACTTCCTGCCGTGGACCGGCCCGGTGCTGCGCGCCTCGGCGGCCCTGCAGATTCCGACGGCGACGTTGTTCGCGCCGCTGATCCCGGTGCAGATCGTCGGCTTGGTCTTCGTGTTCGGGGTGGCGTGGTTCCTCGGCGTGCGCGAGGGACGCCGGCTCGCGCCTGTGCCCAGCGGGGACGCCGTGCAGGGCGGGGACACAATGCCCGTCGTGCCGCGCGCGCTGTCGCCAGCCGAGCGGGCCCTGCGGCGACCCGGACGCTTCCCGATCAACCTGCTGCTGACGCTGGCGGCGATGGCGACGATGCTGAGCGGCCGGCTCGATCCGGCCGTCGTCTTCATGCTGGCGACCGCGCTGGCGCTGGTCATCAATTATCCGGACGCCGCGGCGCAGCGCGAGCGAATCGACGCCCACGCGCGGACCGCGCTGACGATGGCCGCCATCCTCATCGCCGCCGGCGCCTTCACCGGGATCATGAAGGGCACCACGATGCTGCAGGCGATGGCGCACGCCGCCGTTGGCGGCACCTCCGCGGAGATGGCCCGACACATCCCGGCCATCGTCGGAGTCCTGGCGATGCCGCTCAGCCTGCTGCTCGATCCGGATTCGTTCTATTTCGGCGCCCTCCCCGTGATCGCGGAGAGCGCCAGGGCGTTCGGGGTGCCGCCGATCCAGGTGGCCCAGGCCGCCCTTTTGGGTCAGATGACGACCGGCTTTCCGGTCAGCCCGTTGACCCCGGCGACGTTCCTGCTGGTCGGGCTGTGTCGCATCGAGCTTGCCGATCATCAGCGCTTCACCGCCCCCTGGCTGTTCGCCGCGTCGCTGCTGATGGTCGCCGCCGCCATCGTCTTCGGAGTGTTCCCGCTATGAGGGCATCGGTGCGCATCGGCTGTGGCGCCGGCTATTCCGGCGATCGCATCGAGCCGGCGGTCGAACTGGCCGAGCAGGGACGTCTCGACTACCTGGTGTTCGAATGCCTGGCCGAGCGCACGATCGCCCTGGCCCAGCTGCGGAAGGCGCGCGACCCGCGGGCCGGCTACGACCCGCTGCTGGCCGAGCGCATGCGGGCCGTGCTGCCGGTCTGCGTCGAGCACGGCGTCACCATCGTGACCAACATGGGCGCCGCCAATCCGCTGGCGGGCGCGGAAGTGGTCCGTGAAGTGGCGCGCGAACTGGGTCTCCACGGCGTGCCGGTCGCCGCGGTGACCGGAGACGACGTGCTCGCGACCGTCACCGACGGGGGGTTCGCCATCGACGAAACGGGCGCTCCGGTCGAATCGCTCGGCGACGCGCTGGTGTCGGCCAACGCCTACATCGGAGCCGGGCCGATCGTGGAGGCGCTGGCGCAGGGCGCGCGCGTCGTCGTCACCGGCCGCGCCGCCGATCCGTCGCTGTTCGTCGGGCCGCTTCGCCACGCCTTCGGCTGGTCTGCCGAGGCCTGGGAGTTGATCGGCCGAGCCACGGTGGTCGGCCATCTGCTCGAGTGCGCCGGCCAGGTGACCGGCGGCTATTTCGCCGATCCGGGCCGGACCGATGTCGCCGGCCTCGCCCGGCTCGGCTTCCCGATCGCCGAGGTCGCCGCCGATGGCCGCGCCGTCGTCACCAAGGTGCCGGGATCGGGTGGCGCCGTCACCATCGCGACGTGCACCGAGCAACTGCTCTACGAGATCGGCGATCCGGCCGCCTACGTCACGCCCGACGTCGTCGCCGACTTCTCCGGTGTCCGGCTGGCGCTCGACGGCGCCAACCGCGTCCGCGTGTCCGGCGCGACCGGCCAGCCGGCGCCGGCGACGCTGAAGGTGGCGCTCGGCCATCGCGACGGCTTCATCGGCGAAGGCCAGATGTCCTACGCCGGGTCGGGAGCGGTGGCCCGGGCGCGGCTGGCCGGCGCCATCGTCGAAGAACGCCTGCGCCTCATCGGCCTGCGGCCCGACGCGATCCGCTGCGATCTGATCGGCGTCGACGCGCTGCACGGCGCGGCCCGGGCGGCATCTTGCCCGGATCCCTACGAGGTGCGCCTGCGGGTGGCGGCGCGGACGCGGACGCGCGCCGAGGCCGACGCCATCGGACGCGAGGTCGAAGCGCTCTATACCAACGGTCCGTACGGTGGCGGCGGTGCCACCGCCAGCACGCGCGACGTCCTGGCGATCGCGTCGACGTATGTGCCGCGGGCCCGCGTCGCCTGCCGTGTCACCATGGAGGCCTCCTGACATGTTGCTCCGTACGATCGCCCATGGCCGCGCCGGCGACAAAGGCCGCCGCGTCAACCTCTCGGTGATCGCCTTCGATCCCGCCGACTACCCGCGCATCGCCGCCGCCGTCACCGTGGACCGCGTGGCCGAGCATCTGGCTGGCCTGATCGCCGGGCCGGTGCTGCGCTACGAGCTGCCGCAGCTGGCGGCGCTGAACTTCGTCCTGGAGCGGCCGCCCGGCGGCGGCGTGACCGAGACCCTGGCGCTCGATCCGCATGGCAAGTCGCTGAGCGCCGCGCTCCTCGAGCTGGAGATTGCATGAGACTGGTCGTTGCTACGCTGTTCGCGGTCGTCGTCGCGTCGTGTGCCGTCAGGCCGGCGTCGGCGCAGGTCACGCGGCTCGAGATCCTGTCGCGTGAACCGATGGCGCCAAGTCAGGCCGTCGCCGCCGCCGGGCCCTACGAGCTGATCCGCGGTCGCGTCCACGGCGAGATCGATCCCGCCGATCGCCGCAACGCCATCATCCAGGATCTCGCGCTGGCGCCGCGCAACACGCGCGGCCGCGTCGAGTACGTCGCGACCTTCGCGCTCACCCGGCCCGTCGACCTCGCCAAAGCGTCCGGGGTGCTGATCTACAGCGTCGTCAATCGCGGCAATGGCGCGCCGGCATCGTCGGCCGACGGCCACGTCTGGCTGGTGAGCGGCTGGCAAGGCGACCTGCCGCCGGCACCCGACAAGCAGACAATCGCCGTCCCGGTCGCGCGGACGTCGGATGGCTCGCCGATCACCGGCCGGATGATCGCCCGCTTCGCCAACGCCGCGCCGGGCACGACCACGCTGCCGATCCGCCACGCGACGATCGGCAATCCGCCGCCGGCGTATCCACCGGCCGGGCTCGAGCAGCCGGACGCCAGGCTGATCAGCATCGGTCACGAAAGCGCGACCGGCGTGCAGCGCGACGTCCGTGACGTGCCGCGCACGGCGTGGGCCTTCGCCGATTGCCGGACGACGTCGTTTCCCGGGACGCCGGATGCCACGCAGGTGTGCGTCAAGGGCGGCTTCGATCCGGCCCGGCTCTATCAGCTCTCCTACACCGTCCGCGATCCGCTCGTGCTCGGCGTCGGCTTGGCCGCGACCCGCGACATCACGGCGTTCTTCCGCGGCGCCGCCGCCGACGGGCAGGGCGCGCCCAATCCCGTTGCCGGCGCGATCCGCCACGCCGTCGCCATCGGCGACTCGCAGTCGGGCAACTTCATCCGCACGTTCATCCACCTCGGGTTCAACGAAGGCGCCGACGGACGTGCCGTGTGGGACGGCGCCTTTCCGCGGATCGCCGCCCGGCAGACGCCGATGAACGTGCGCTTCGGCGTGCCCGGCGGCGCCGCGTCGCTGTTCGAGGCCGGCAGCGAGCCGGCGATCTGGTGGGGCCGCTACGAGGATCGGTCGCGCGGCCGGCGCCCGGCCAGCCTGCTCGATCGGTGCACCGCGTCGCACACCTGTCCGAAGATCATCGAGGCCTTCGGCTCGGCGGAGTTCTGGGGCCTGCGCATGTCGCCGGACCTGGTCGGCACCGATGCCCGCGCCGACATCCCGCTGCCGGCCAACGTCCGGCGCTACTACTATCCGGGCACGACCCACGGCGGCGGCCGCGGCGGCTTCGCCATCGAGCCCGCCCCGGCGCCGGCCGGGTGCACACTGCCAGCCAATCCCAACCCAGAGGCCGACACGACGCGCGCGCTGACCAACGCCCTGGTCGAGTGGGTCGTGCGCGACACCGCGCCGCCCGAGAGCCGCTACCCGCGCCTGGCCCGCGGCCAGCTCGTGCCGCCGACGGCAGTGGCGGCAACATTCGCGCGCATCCCCGGTGCCCGCGATCCGGTACCGCTGCTGAACCCCGTCCTCGACTACGAGTTCGGGCCGGGCCTGGTCCTCAACGACCTCACCGGTGTGTTGCGTGCCGCGCCGCCGCGCGTCCGGCGGGTCCTGCCCTCGCTGGTGCCGCGCGTCGGGCCGGACGGTAACGAGCTGGACGGCGTCGCATCGGTCCTGCACCAGGCGCCGCTCGGCACGTATCTCGGGTGGAACGCCTTTGCTGGCGGGTTCTTCAAGGATCAGGGCTGTGGCTTCAGTGGCGGCTATCTGCCCTTCGCGCGCACCCGCGCCGAGCGCCTGACCGCTCGTGACCCGCGGCCATCGTTGGAAGAGCGCTATCAGACGCACGACGGCTACGTCCGCGCGGTGCGCACGGCGGCGGAGACCGCCGTCAGCGAGCGCTTCCTGCTGCGTGCGGATGCCGATCGCCTGATCGTCGAGGCCGGGAAGAGCGACGTGCTCGCGGCGCAGCCGGCCGCGAAGGCCGCGGCGATGTCGACCTGCGATCTGCCGGCGATCGCGGCCCGCCTCGACGGGGCGGCGACGGTCCTGATGGCGGCGGTGCTGCCGGATCGCGACGCCTGCCAGGTCAAGGCAACGGCGTCGTCCGGTCCCGGTTCGCTGATCACCTTCGAGGTCTGGGTTCCGACGGCGTGGAACGGCAAGCTGGTCGCCACCGGCAACGGCGGCTTCAGCAACGCGATCAACACCGGCGACATGACCCACGCTCTGTCGCAGGGCTACGCCGCCGTCGGCGGCGACACCGGTCACCAGGGCGCGACACCGGACGACCTGCTGTGGGGCGTCGACGCGCCCGAGCGGATCCTCGACTGGGGCACGCGATCGGTCCATACGATCCTCGGCCCGGCCAAGCGGATCGTCGAAGCGGTCGGCGGGCGCGCGCCACGGCGCACCTATTTCTACGGCTGCTCGACCGGCGGCCATCAGGGCTTCGCGCTGCTGCAGCGGTATCCGCAGGACGTCGATGGCGTCATCGCCGGGGCGCCGGGCGCCAACCGCGTGCGACTCAACGCGGCCTTCCTGGCGCGATTTCTCGCCAACCATCGCCCTGGCGACGCGGCGCCGATCCTGCCGCCAGCCAAGCTGCCGATCATCACCCGGGCGGTCGTCGCGGCGTGCGACGCCAACGACGGCGTCACCGACGGCATCGTCGACGATCCGCGGGCGTGCCGGTTCGATCCGGCGGTGCTGGCGTGCCGTGCCGGCGACGGGCCGTCCTGCCTGACCGAGCCGCAACTCGGGGCGCTGCGGCGCCTCTACGACGGGCTCCGCAGCGTGGCGAGCGGCACGCTGATCTATCCGGGCTGGCCGAAGAGCAGCGAGGCCCTGACCTCAGCGTCGGACGGCCGGCCGCAGATCGGCTGGCATCAGTACTGGGGCGGCGCTGAACCGGCACGGGCGGCGTTCTGGCGCCGCTGGGTGTTCCGCGATCCGGCCTGGGACTGGTGGCAATTCGATCCGGATCGCGATCTGGCGGTCGCGGATGCCACAGTCGGCGCGGCCATCGATCAGACCAGCGACGACCTGCGGACGTTCCAGGCTCGCGGCGGCAAGGTCATCGTCTACCACGGCTGGCAGGATCCGGTCGTCAACCCGCTCGACACCATCGCCTACTACGAGCGGGTGCGCCGACGCCTCGGCCTGGCGCGTCCCATCGATCGCTTCTTCCGGCTCTTCCTCGTGCCCGGCATGGGCCATTGCGGTGGCGGTCCGGGCGCCACCTGTTTCGGCAATCAGCAGTCGCCGTCGCCGATCGTCGATGCCGACCACGATCTCCTGATGGCGCTCGACGCGTGGGTCGAGCGCGGCCGGGCGCCCGACCGGATCGTCGCGTCGCGGGTCGAGGACGGCGCCACCGTCCGGACCCGTCCGCTGTGCCCCTACCCCCAGAAGGCCACCTACGCTCGTCGCGGCTCGACTGACGCGGCCGCCAACTTCGCCTGTCGCTGATCGCCGCGCCGGCAGGACGGCCCGAGCCCGAATTGGGGCGGTTCAGCGAGAATTCAGACGCCGTCGATGGTCCTGGCCTCTCCCGGATGGCATCCTCCGCGGCGGAGGATCATCCATGCTCACGCGTCGTTCTTTCGCCCTCGCACCGGCGGCCTGGCTCGCCGCCCGCGGCAGCACCGCGGCCGGCTTCCAGGGATCAGCCGTTCCATCAGCCAGTGCCAAGGTCATCGTTCCGGAGTCGCCCCTGCCGGCGGCTTCGACTGGCGCCGAATTTCCCGCGCAGTCGGTCGGGCTCGTCCGTGACGCGGTCATCGCCGCGCACGGGAACGTCGCGCGGCTGCGGACGCTGGTGGACCGGCAGCAGACTCTGGCCAAGGCCACCTATGACTGGGGCTTCGGCGACTGGGAGTCGGCGCTCGGCGGCGCCTGCCACGTCGGCAACCGCGAGATCGCGGAAGACCTCATCGCCAACGGCGCCCAGCCGACGATCTTCTCGGCGGCGATGCTGGGCCACCTCGACGTCGTCAGGGCCTTCGTCGCGGCGTCTCCGGGGATCCAGACGGTCCGCGGCCCCCACAGCCTGTCGCTGATGCGGCATGCGCGCGCCGGCGGGACGGCGGCCAAGCCGGTCGTCGACTACCTGACCGCGCTCGGCGACGCCGATCCACCGCCGCCGCAGGCACCGCTGACGCCGGAACAGCTGGCGCTGATCGCTGGAACCTACGTCGTCGAGGGCGGCGGTGACGAGCCGGTCGTCATCGCCCCGGGCAACGGGCTGCTTTCGTTTGCCCTGGCCGGTCGCTCGCGCAACTTACGTCACCAGGGCAGCCTCGCGTTCAGCCCGGCCGGCGCCGACAACGTGCGTGTCGTCTTCGAGGTCCGGCCCGACGCCGTGACCCTCGCCGTCCACGATCCCGATGTGGTGCTGCGCGCGACAAAGGCGGTGAAACAATAGCCGTCATGGCGCCAGCGCCGGCCGCTCGCCGGCTTCGATTCGGCCCCTTCGAAGCGGATCTCGTGAGCGGCGAACTGTGGCGCGACGGCGCCGCGGTGCCGCTGCAGGATCTGCCGTTCCGGTTGTTGGCGTCGCTGCTGGCGCAGCCGGGCGGCGTCGTGACGCGCGCCGAGTTGGCCGCGCGTCTGTGGGGCGCCGAGACGTTCGTCGATGCCACGGCCGGCCTGAACACTGCCGTCGCCAAGTTGCGCGAAGCGCTCGGCGACGACGCCGACCGACCGGCGTATGTCGAGACGCTGCCCAAGCGCGGCTACCGGTTCGTGGCGGCCGTGACGGAGGTGGAAGCGGCGTCGACCGTCGCGGCCGTCGCAGTCCTCGCGGCGGCGCCGGCTCCGGCCGTCGCCCCGGTCGCGGGCACGGCCGCCGCCACGGCCGCCGCCACGGCCACCACGCCATCACGCCGGCGCTGGCTGCTCCCGGCGGCAGCCGTCATCGCGGCGATCGCGACCGCCGCGTGGATCGGCTATCGCTGGTCGGCCGACGATCGGCCGGTGCGCGTGGCCGTCGTCCTGTTCGACAACGAGACCGGGCGCCCGGAGCTGTCGCCGCTGGCCCAGGCGCTGACCGATGCGACGGTGGCCGGCCTTACCGCCGAGCCGCGACTGGCCGTCATCGGCAACGCCGCGGTGCTGCGCACGGCGCGGCCGTTCCGCGACGTGGCGGCGATCCGCGACGCGCTCGACGCCCGCTTCATCGTCATCGGCCAGGTGCAATGGCGCGACGGTGGTGTCCTGGTGCGGACGCACCTGATCCGCGGCCGGGACCAGGCCCACCTCTGGATTGACGCCTTCCCGCTCGGCGCGGGCAGCGAAGCCGATCTCCAGGCGCGCGTGGCCTCCGGCGTCCGGCGCGGCCTGGTGGCTCACCTGCGCTGAAGACCCTACGGGCCCTGAAACGTCGCCGCGATGGCCGCGAAATACGCCGCCGCGAGCCGTACGAACCCGGCCTGGTCGATGGTGATCGGGTCGCCGACCTTCACCTTCAGCACGCTCGTCGCCGGGTCGTACTTGATCGTCTTGTCGGCGGCGAGGATGCCGCCATGCTGCACCAGCGACGCCGACAGCATCCGCACCTCGTTCATCGCGTTGCCGTCCTTCTGCTCCAGCGTCCGGCTGCGGTGCATGAAGCCGGCGTCGAGCGCGATCACCAGGTGGCCGAAGAACGGTGGCTCGAACCGCGCCGCCGCGGCGGCCACACCCGCGTCGGCACCGGCGGCTTTGCCGGCGGTTTTCCTGGCGCTCGTGCCGGCGGCCTTCAACAAGGCGCGATAGGCCGCGACCTGATCGTCGATCCGGGTCCGGCAGGCGTCCACGAAGGCCTTCGGATAGCTGTTCACACTGAGCATCGATGTCCCCCCTGCTTACCTGACGCGCCGGGCCGGCTGGATGTGACGTCAGCGCTTGCGCGTTGTCCGGGTGCGGGCCGGCGCCGTCGGTGGCGCCATCGGGCCAGCCAGGGAGAGGACGTCGAAGCACTCGCACGCGACCTTGTGGAGCCGGGCGGTGTTGCGGATGGTGAGGACGCCGCGGCGGTAGTCGATGATGCCCTTGTCGCGCAGCGCCGACGCGGCCTGGCTGACGGCGGATCGCGGCGCCCCGACCATCTGCGCGAGCAGTTCGTGGGTCAGCTCGAACCGGGTGGTGTCGGCCCGCTCGGCGGTCAGCAGCAGCCAGCGCGCCAACCGTTGCACCGACGTGTGGAAGCGGTTGCAGACCGCCGACTGCGCGAGCTGGTGCATCACCCGCTGCGAGTAGTTCATGAGCAGTTCGTGCAGGGCGCTGCACGACATGATGTGCTGGCGGATCAACGCCTTCGGCGCCCGATAGGCGAGTCCGGGCAGCTGCACGACCAGTCCGTAGGGCAGCGGATGCGCCCCGAGCGCATCGGCGATGCCGGCGACACCTTCCTTGCCGACCAGCGCGACTTCGACCGAGCTGCCATTCCTGGTGTGCGCGACGACCGAGACGACACCGGAGTCGATGAAGTAGGCGAACTCGCTGTGGGCCCGGGCCGACCCGAGCACCGCACCGCGCTGCATGGGATGCGGGTCGAGGTCGTCCATCAGCTGTTGGAAGACCTTTCGATCCGACTTCGCCAGTTCGGCGAGCACGGTGTTGTGGATCCGGTCAGCAGTCACGCAGGCTCCTTGTATCAGATCGGGTCAGTGGCGCTGCATCCCAACACAGCCGCACAATCAGTGTCAGCCGGAACCAGACGGCCGCTGTATAATTCTGACATTGTCAGCGTAAGTACTTTTTACTCTAAAGTTTGCAGACTGAGAAGTGGCGAGGTCAGAGGCGGGATTGGTCGACATGGCGTACGCGTTCGACGGTCGGGCGCTCGGGCAGGTGCTGGTGGAGACGGAGCGCCTCGCCGAACAATCGCGCGATCATGAACGCCGTCGGTCGCGGCTCGTGGAGCAGCTCGAAGGTACCGGCGTTTCTACGACGGGCCGCTGAAGAGCGTCTTCGACGGTGTGCTGGCCAAGCCGTACACCAGCGACGCGCTGCTCGCGTCGGTGCGCCGGTTCGCCGGTGACGAACCGCCGTCGTCGGCCGCCTCGGGCCTCTAGCGGCTTCGGTCCCAGCCCCCTCATGCGGCTCGCGCCGCGGTCGATTGCCCAGGTGTAGTGTCTCTACGCCATGCGGCCCTCCGGCCGCTGGCGGGTGTGCAGGCCCGGGAATCCGCGGGCACCGAACGGTCCGTTGCCGACCGGGA
>JBDSLU010000309.1:0-34870 GCA_039916225.1 Vicinamibacteraceae bacterium | reverse complement strand
CGCGCGGGGTCGGCGGAACGCGCGCCGCCGGAGCCGGCCGAGGGCGGCACCGGCACCGGACGCCGCGAGGCGCCGGTGATCGGCTCGCCCACGCTCTGCACGACGGCAGCCGGCACGCCCGGCGTCGACGCCCCGCCGCGCCGCGCCCCCCGCGCCGACACCGCGCCGCCGAAACGTTCACCTTCCACGATCACCACCGTCACGTTGTCTTTGCCGCCAGCGTCGTTGGCGGCGGTCAGCAGTTCCTGCACGGCCAGCGCCGGCGATCCGGCGAACCGTTCGACGATGCGGCGGATCGAGCCTGACGAAACCTGGTCGGTCAGCCCGTCGCTGCACAGGAGCAGCGCGGCGTCCGGTTCGAACGTCGTCTCGCCGGTGAGGATCGAGGCCGCGACCTCAGGGCTCGGGGTCCGCGAGCCGAGGTCCTTGTAGATCTCGTTGCGGCGCGGATGCCGCATCGCTTCGGTCTCGCTCAGCGCGCCGCCGTCCTCGAGCTCGCCGACCGGCGACTGATCGCGCGTCAGCTTGGTGATCGTGCCGGCGTGCAGCTTGTAGAGCCGCGTGTCGCCGACGTGGGCGAAGCGGACCCGTCCGTTCGAGATCGCCGCCAGCGAGCAGACACAGGCCATGCCCGAGAGCGCGGCGTCGCCCGACGCTTCGGCGAAGATGGCATCGCTGGCCTGGGTGAAGGCGGCGCGCAGATCCGCTTCCGAGGTCTGCGCCATCGAGGCGCGCAGCACGTCGGCGGCGATCGCCGCGGCGCGCTCGCCGGCGTTGTGACCGCCGACGCCGTCGATCACGCAGTAGACGCCCTTCGCCTCGTCGAAGAAGAAGCGGTCCTCGTTCTGCTCCCGCTGCAGCCCGGGATGGGTGTCGCCGGCGGCGCGGCTGCGCGCGGTGCTCATGCGCCCACGCGCTTGAAGTGCAGCACGATCACGCCAGCCAGCCCGAACTGGGCGCGGGCGCCGACCGGGACCCATTGCTCGAGATCCTTACCGGTGCCGTCGAGGCTGGGAGGGATGCGGACGTTGTCCATCGTCGTGCCGAAACGGCTGACGTCCTTCACCGAGATGCTGCCGCTCGCTTCGCGGCGCAGGTGCAGATGGGTCCGCGAGATGTCGTCGGGCCCCTGGACGGTGACGTCGATCTGGGCGCCGCGTCCGCCGCGTCCGACGCGGATCACCTCGCCGACGAGCGGCGTGTTGTGCTCCTGGCCGGTGCTGTCGCGATAGGTCAGCTCGCCCCAGGCCGCGGCCGCCGACACCCGGGCGGTCGGCGCGCTGGTGTCGATCGCGGCGGTCGTCCGACGGGTCGCGTCGGGGGCGGGTGGGGGCGTCGCGACGGCAATCGGCGGCGGGGCCGCGACGGCGATCGGCGGCACGGCCGCGATGGGCGGCTGGCTCGGGACGGCGATTGGCAGCGCCGGCGCCACTGGCACCACCGGGCTCGCGGCGATCACCGGAGGCGCGGCGAAAACCGGAGCAGCGGCTGCCGGCGCAGGTGCAGGCGGCGAGGCCGAGTGCCCCAGCGGCTGCACCCGGTGCGTCGGATCGCCGGCCAGGATGGCCTGCGCCGGCGGCTGGCCCAGCTCCGAGGTGATGCGGATGTGGCCCGGCAGCAGCTCCTCGTCCTCGTCGGGGTAGAGCTCGATGACCCAGCCGGCCGGCGGACGCCGCAGCGGCGGCTCGACCGGCTTCATCAGCCGGGTGGCCGCTTGCACAATTTTTCCCCACTGATCCGGCGCCGGGGCACGGTGGGCGTTCAGGCGATCCAGCTCTTCGTCGAGGGCGCGGCTGGCCTCTTCGACCAGCGAGCGGCGGGCCGGCGACAGGCGGTCGTAGTCGTCGCGATGCAGAAAGACCCGGTACACGCCGTGCGCCAGCGCCGAATAGCGCAGCGGCTCCGACTCGGTCCGCATGCGCTCGACGACTTCTTCGATGATGTCCCGCCCGGTGACCGTCATGACGCCGTCTATTTTAGTACTCCCCGGGGAGCGCGCGGCGCGGCAGTGCGCCCGGCCTCGTCCGACGATACGGGACGACGGGCTGCGGGGTTCATCCCCGGCGGTAGACTGTCGGATGTGAGCGACACTGACGCCCGGCCGCCGATGACCGTCGAACTCGCCTGGGACGGGGAGCTGCGCTTCACCGCCCGTGGTGCCCATACCAGCTTGCCCTTCGACAGCGCCGGCCGGATGGGGCCCTCGCCGGTCGAGGCGCTGGTCGAGTCGCTGGGGGCGTGCATGGGCATGGACCTGGTGCACTTCCTCGAGCGGTCCCGGGTGCCGGCGGAAAAGATGACCGTGACCGTCGTGGCGCACCGGGCGGCCGACCATCCGCGCCGGCTGGTTGCCGTCGACCTGCACGCGGACATCCGGGGGGCGGCCTCCGACGACGTCGTCACCCGCGGTCTCCAGCTGTCGCGGGACAAGTACTGCTCCGTGTGGGCGTCGCTGCGCCCCGACATCGAGTTCACCACCCGCTTCACCGTTCGCCGGCCGTCGGCATAGGATTCGTTCCATGCGCACGATGATCGCGGTCGGGATCCTGGCCGTTGCCCTGCTCGGCGTCGGCCACGCGAGCGAGCGACCGGCGAGCCGCCAGACGCCCTCTTTCCAACAGACACCGGCGGCGGCCGCGCCGGCTGCGCCGGCGAAACCGGTGCAAGCCGCGCCCGCCGCGCCCAAGCCGGGGTCGAAACCTGCCGGCGCTAAGCCCGCGACCACGAAGCCGGCGGCCCAGAAGCCTGGGGCCGAAAAGCCGGCCACGACGAAGCCCGCCCCTGCGCCAGACGCCGCGCCGGCAGCATCCGCCGGGATGGAAGCGCCGAAGCTGCCGCCCTTTGCCGGTGAGGTCATCAACTTCGATCGCCGCGGCGCCCGCACGGTGGCCTGCGTCGACGCGTCCAAGGTGCAGACGCCGCCTCGCCCCGGCCCGGATGGCAAGCCGGTGACGCCGCCGCCCGCGCCCGCCGGTCCGCCCGCGCCGCCGCGGCTCCGCGTGTGGGTGATCGAGCGAGAGGTGATGCAGGAGCTGATGACCACCGGCGGGCTGTGCGATCCGTCCTGGTCGCCGGACGGCAAGGCGTTCGCCGCCGCCGGCGTCCGCGGCGTGTTCACCTTCACCGAGCCGAACTTCGAGCCGCGGGTGCTGGTCGCCGGTCAGCTGCAGACGCCGGCGCCGGGCGCGCCGGCCGCTCGCGAGTACGACGATCCCGTGTGGTCGCCCAGCGGCGGACGGATCGCCTTCCGATCCAGTGCCGCTGGCGCCGCCCGCGTCGAAGTCGTCGACGTGAAGAGCGCCGAGGTCCTGCTCAAGCGCGACGGGCCGGCGCAGGCGCTGCGGTGGGCCGACGATCGGACCCTGCTCGTCGACGGCGCCCGCGTCGCCGTGCCGTGATCGCGGCCAGCCCGCGCGCTCCGGGACTGGCCCACGCCATCACGGCCCCTGGGGAACCGAGTCCGATGACCGAGCGTCCCGGCCGGCGCGGGTATCTCGACTGGATGCGCGGCCTGGCCGTGGTCATCATGGTCGGCTGGCACACGCTCGACGCCTGGACCACGCCCACCGACAAAGCATCGGGCGCCTTCTGGTATTGCCAACTGATCGGCGGCTTCGGAGCCCCGATTTTCCTGTTCCTCGCCGGCGTGTCGGTCGCGCTGGCAGCCGGCTCGCGGCTGCGCAAGTCGGTCCGACCGGCCGGTGCGGAGCCGGCGTCGACCATCCCCACACCCGCGTTCGCGCGCTCGTCAGTCGACGCCGGCGCCGCCGCGTCGGCGGCGAGCGCGGCCTGGCGGGCCGCCTGGCCGATGGTGAAGCGGGGCGGCTGGATCTGGGTGCTCGCGATCCTGTTCCGGGTCCAGTCGGACGTGCTCGGCGGGCGCACCACCATCGGGCAGCTGTTGGTCCTTGACATCGTCCGCGGCAACACGCAGAAAGTCGACATCCTGAACGTGATGGGCCCGGCCATCGCCGTCGCGGCGATGCTGTGGGGGCTGGCGCGGTCGGTCGGCTGGCGCTTTGCCGTCTCGACGATCGCGGCGTGCGCGCTCGCGTGCCTGACGCCGGGCATTCGCGCCTGGACCGCGCTCGACGCGCTGCCCGACGGAGTCGAGGGTTACCTCCGGCCGTTCGCCGGACGCACGACGTTCTCCTTTTTTCCGTGGGGCGGCTTCGTCTTCGCCGGCACGGCCATCGGTGTGCTGCTCGACCGGACGCGTGATGTGGGCGCCGAGCGTCGAGTGATCGTGTGGTTCGGTGTCGGTGGTCTGGCGCTGTGGATCGGATCGCTGATCGCGGCGCACGGGCCCTCGTGGTTCGGCCCAACGGACTTCTGGCGGACGGCGCCGTCCTTCTTCTTCATGCGCGTCGGCGTTCTCGTCACCGGCATCGCCGCGTGCTACCTCTGGGAGGCGCGCCCGCGCCTGCTCGGCGCGGCGCCGTTCAGCCCGATGCGCCAGTTGGGCGTGACGTCGTTGTTCATCTACTGGATCCACGTCGAGATGGCCTACGGCGGCTTGAGCCGGCCGATCAAGGGACAGCTTCCGCTGCCGTGGTCGCTGCTCGCATTCCTGATTTTTCTGGCCGCCATGCTCGTGGTGTCGGTCGTGAAGACGGCGCTCGCGGATCGCTGGCGCGCACGTCGCGTCAGCTGAGCTGCGTCGTCACGCGGATCTGCTACCATCCCGCCCTTCCGCCGCCATCCCCTCCCCCCGGCGGCGACAACTGGAGGACTACGGTGAACACTCGTCTGGCTCGCTTCGTCGTCGCTGCCCTGATCGCGCTTGTCGCCGCCTTCGGCGTCGCCACGAGCGTCCAGGCGCAAACCGACGCGACGAGCGGCACGATCGAAGGCGTGGTCAGCGACACCACCGGCGGCGTGCTGCCGGGCGCGACCGTTCGCCTGACGAACGCGGCGACTGGTTTCGTCCGCGACGTGGTGACCGACGAAGAAGGACGCTACCGCGGGCTCGCGCTGCCGCTCGGGACGTACGGGATCGCGGTCGAGATGAGCGGCTTCGCCAAGGGCCTGCGCGAGGACGTCGTGCTGTCACTCGGGCGCGTGCTGCGGATCGACTTCCAGCTCGGTGTGACCAGTGGTGAGCGCATCACCGTCCAGGGCGGCGCGCCGGTGATCGAGACGACCCGCTCCGAGCAGACGTCGCTGATCGACGAGCAGTCGGTGGCCAAGCTGCCGATCAACGGCCGCAATTTCATCGACTTCGTCAAGCTGGCGCCGACGGTCGGCATCGTCCAGGGGCCGGACGGCGCGGAGATCAGCGTCAGCGGCCAGCGCGGCATCTACAACAACGTGATGATCGACGGCGCCGACGCCAACAACCCGTTCTTCGGCGAGCAGCGCGGTGGCCAGCGGCCGAAGTACATCATCAGCCTCGAAGCGGTGAAGGAATTCCAGGTCGTCACCGACGGCGCCTCGGCCGAGTTCGGCCGCGCCGTGGGCGGCTTCGTCAACATGGTGACCAAGAGCGGCACCAACCGGAACCAGGGCACTGCCTTCTACTTCGGTCGCTACGGCGCGCTGCTCGGCGAGAACTCGGACGGCACCAAGGACGAAGACTTCAGCCAGCACCAGTTCGGCGGATCGTTCGGCGGGCCGCTCAAGCGCGACAAGACCTTCTTCTTCTTCTCCTACGACCAGAACGAGGAGCAGCGCGAGAAGTCGAAGGCCGCCTTCGACGATCCGGCGATCAATCCGAACGGCGAAGGCCGGCGGCTGCTCACGCTGCTGCAGAACCGGTTCGGGCTGACCGGGGAAGGCGGTGCCGGCACGTTCATGCACCAGACCAACGACGCGCGCGTGCTGCTCGGCAAGGTCGACACCGCGCTGTCGCCGGCGCACCGGGCCTCGATCCGCTACGCCTATTCATCGGCGGAGCAGGTCAACGGCACCTTCGACGTGCCGACGTGGACGACGACCGCCAACGGCATCGAGCAGGATCGCAGCCACTCGATCGTGGGGCAGGTGAACAGCGTGTTCGGGCCGACGCTTCTGAACGAGGCCAAGGCGCAGTACGCCAGGGAGCCGCGGCCGCGGCCGTACGCAGGCCCGGACTTGCCCGACACCGCCATCGCCAACTTCCCGGGCGGCGTCGATCGCACGTTCCGCTTCGGCCGGCCGTTCTTCCTGCCGCTCGACAGCGCCACCGACCAGCGCTTCCAGGCCGCCAACACCCTGACCATGGTGCGCGGCGCGCACGTCCTCAAGGCCGGTGGCGAGGTCAACTGGACGTCGATGGACCAGACGTTCGTTGGGTTTGCCCGCGGCCGCTACATCTTCACCGGCGGCATGGATCAGTTCGAGGCGTTCGTGAACAACCCGACCTCGGACGCGGCGACCTCGGCGTTCGTCCTCTACCTGCAGCGGGTGCCACTCGGCGGTCGCTCGATCGCCGAGTCGGGCCAGCAGTCCATTCCGGTGTGGGAGCCCGCCTTCTTCGTGCAGGACAAGTGGAGCGTGCGGCCGAACCTCACCGTGAACGCCGGCCTGCGTTGGGAAGGCCACAAGTCGCCGCCGATGCTGACGCCGCCGTCCGAGACGCCCTTCGCCCAGTACCTGGACGACCCGCGCTTCCCGACCGACACCGGCGAGATCCCGAGCGACTACCAGGGTTGGCAGCCGCGCCTCGGTATCACCTGGGATCCGGGCAGCGACGGCAAGACAGTCGTGCGGGGCACGGCCGGCATCTTCAAGGCCCGGACGCCCGGCCTGGTGTGGGCCAACCCGCGCACGGCCAACGGTGTCATCTTCGCGAACTACACCGGCGTCATCGTCGGCCCCGGCCTGAACTTCGGCGTGCCGACCTTCCCCAACCTGGTCGACACCTCGAACTTCGTTCTCACCAACCCCGGCATCGCGGTCGTCGACAAGGACTTCCGCAACCCGCGCAGCTGGCGCTGGAGCCTCGGCGTCGAGCGCGAGGTGACGACCGACCTGGCGGCTGGAGTGGCCTTCAACTACGCCAACACCGTCCACCTGACGCGGTTCTACGATCCGAACGTCGACTTCTCGTCGACGGTCGGGCCGGACGGCCGCCGCGTCTACGCTGGCACCGGCTCGGCGAACCGGCCGTTCCCGGATCTCGGCCAGGTGCTGACCACCGACAGTGACGCGCGCAGCCTGTATCGCGGCCTGGTGATGTCGCTGAACAAGAAGTACAGCAAGGGTTGGCAGATGCAGGCCAACTGGGTCATCTCGGACGATCACTCGACCGACGACAACGAGCGCGACCCGTTCACCATCCGCTACGCCGACTACCTCGATCTGGCCAGCGAATACAGCCTGTCCGATCGGCACAGCCGGCACCGGGTCAACGTCTTCGGATTGTTCGATCTGCCCAAGGACATCCAGCTCACCGCGCTCGTCCAGTACCGCTCGGCCAATCCGACCACCGGCACCGATCTGGTCGGCCAGGATCTGAACAACGACGGCCAGGCCAACGATCGCCGCTTCGTCAACGGCATCGACGTCGGCCGCAACCAGCAGGAGAAGGACAACCAGTTCTTCACCCTCGACCTGCGCGCCTCGAAGATCTTCATGCTCGCCGGCGGCAAGTCGGTCGAGGCGATGTTCGAAGTGTTCAACCTGACCAACAGCGAGAACAACATCGTCTCGCAGATCAGCGGCGGCCTGCTGTTCGACTTCAGCGGCACGATCCGCAGCGGCACGGGCGATCCGCGCCAGGCCCAGGTCGGGGTGCGCTTCCGCTTCTAGCTGGCGGGCGGCGCACCCTTCCGATTCGGCACCACTCTGAGGGAGACTGGAGCATGCGCTCCAGTCTTCTTCAACGCACCGCCCTGGCCGCGGTTCTTGCCGCGGCGCTCGTCACGACGCCGCGTGCCGCCGACCGCCAGCTCACCTTCGAGTGGGTCGACGTCCTCGGGGGTGCCGCCACCCTGATCGTCACGCCGGCTGGCGAGTCGATCCTCGTCGACACCGGCTGGCCCGGCTTCGACAGCCGCGATGCCAAGCGGATCAAGGCAGCGCTCGACAAGCACGGGCTGACGGCCATCGATCACCTCGTCACCACGCACTACCACACCGATCACTACGGCGGGGTGCCGCAGCTGGCGGCGCTGGTGCCGATCAAGCACTTCTACGATCACGGCCCGATGTCGGCGCTGCCCGAGGATCGCAACTTCACCCAGATGTACGCCGCCTATCGCGCCGCGGCCAAGGACTCGACGACGGCCCTGAAGCCCGGCGACACGATCGCGCTGAAGCAGGGGAGCGGCCCGAAGCTGTCGCTGACCGTCGTGGCCTCGGCTGGCGAGGTCATCGGCGGCACGAGCACCTCGGCGAACCCGGCGTGCGCCTCAGCGGTCGCGCAGCCCGACGACACGACCGACAACCGGCGCAGCGTCGCGTTCATCCTGCGCTACGGCCAGTTCGACTACTACGGCGGTGGCGACCTCACCGGCGACGTCGAGGCCAAGCTCGCCTGCCCGGCCGATCGCGTCGGCGCGGTCGACCTCTACCAGGTGACGCACCACGGCCAGGCCAACAGCAACAACCCGGTGCTCCTGGCCACGCTGAAGCCGACGGTCGCGGTGATGAACAACGGTCCGCGCAAAGGCGGCGCCGCGGAGACGTTCCAGCGGCTCAAGGCGCTGCCGTCGCTGAAGGGCCTGTTCGCGATCCACAAGAACGTGTCGACCGGGCCGGACGTCAACGCCGCGCCCGAGAACATCGCCAACCTCGAGGCGCCCGACGCCGGCCACGGGTTCCGGGCTGTGGTCGACGCCAGCGCGAAGTCGTTCACCATCACGAACGCGCGGACCAACGAGACGCGGTCGTTCACCGTCCAGTAGCCGACGCCTGGGCGACGGGATCGGCGCCAGCCGACCCGTCGCCAGCCCGGCCCTCGCGGGGCCGCCCGTCGCCGGCACCGGGCCGCGGACCTGGAATCCGCGGCAGCAGCCGGGCGGTGAGCACCGGGATCGGCAACCGGGTGCGCACCGGATAGTGCCAGGGCTTGGCGTAGACGGTGCGCCGCGTCGCCAGCAGCAGGCCGTCGACCTCCTGGTAGTCCTCGCTGACGTGGGCACCGTTGAACACCGCGCCCATGATCTCGGCCCGATAGTCGTGGCGGCGCAGCCGACCCGACTCGTCGAAGAAGAAGCCCTGGATGGCGCTGTGCGTGTCTGCACCAGCCGGAAAGCGGAACCACAGTTCGACGCCGCGCGGTGTCCGCCGGGCCTCGATCAGCTCCTGCTCCCGAAGGCTGAAGGGCAGCGACACGTAGAGGACCAGCGAATAGCCCAGGAAGTAGATCAAGTCCTCGGGCCACCACGTCCGCCACTTCGCGATGCCGGCGAAGGTGCCGCGATGCGACGGCCCCTCGAGCCGCGCGTCCGGGTCGAGACCGATGGCGACGCGGCCGTGATCGTAGACCCCGACCTGTGCCGGCCGTGGGTAGTCGAGGAACACCACGCGTCGCGCGTGCGGCCAGACGTCCACCGCCGCCGGCGACGGAAACTTCCGGCCCAGGCCTTTCAGCCTCGGCACGGCCCCGCCGAGGTCGGCCAGCTGCAAGGCCAGCTTCGCCGTTCGCGCGTAGGCGTCGTGGCCGCCGTGCCGAGCGCAGGCGCGATCGAGGAACGCCCTCCCGGTGGCCAGGCCGAGAGCCTCGCGCATCGCGTCACATCATAGGTTCGTCGGCGCTCGGGCCGTAGATCTGCGGCACCGTCGATCCCATCGCCCGCAGGTAGGTCGACAGCTGGCCGCGATGGTGGATGACGTCGAGCAGGAAGGTCCACGCGCTGTCGATGCCCGTCTCGGTCATGATCGCGTTCCCCTCGTAGGTGAACGGCACCGGGACATCCCACGCCGCGACTGGCAGCGCCTTGAGACGGTCGACCAGGCCGGTGCGATGCTGGTCGTCCAGCGCCAGGACCTCCGCCACAGTGGCTGGCGCCGGCGGCTCGGTCCAGCGGATCTCTCCCCGCTCGATGCCGTCGACGAGCGCGATCTGCTCGCGCACGATCAGCCAGGCGATCTCGCGGGCAGTCCGCGACTTCGGGTCAGGGCGATAGTCGGACCCTTCAGGTATGCGCTCGAGCACCGTTCGCGTCGTGGCGAGCTCCTTGGCCCAGAGGCGCAGGAACAGATCGCGGACGTCGTGGCTCGGCGACGGGCGGGACGCGGCAGGCTGTGTCATGCCGCGGAGCATAGACGAACAAAAAGCGAATATCAAGCCTGTCCGACGAGCCGCGCCGGAGACGTCGATCGGCCGGAAGTGCCTGCCATTGCGCGTATTGGCAGAGTCAAGCTGAACGGTAAAACCGGAAATAGATTGAGCCCCCGACGGGCACACCGCTACAATCCCGGCTTTCAAGGACTGGCAAGCCGGCTTCTCCCTCCCGGCTCATCCACAGGGGTCCCACCAGCCGCCATGATCACCGTCGCCGCCATTCGCATGGAGCAGTTCGGGGTTCAGTTCTACCAGGCGTCGCTGACAGCCCGCGACGTCGGCAAGCTGGTGCGGTTCGAGGTGCTCAGCTACGGCGAGAAGACGCAGCCGTTGCGTGGCTCGGCCGGCAAAGGGACCTCGAAAGTGAACTGGGACCTGCTCGAGCGGCGCATCGCCGCCAACGACAAGTCGTACCAGCGTCAGATCATCGGCAAGAAGATCGAGGAGATCGTCCAGTACTACGAGCAGTGCCGCGAGGCGCGGAACCTGCCGTCGATTCCGGGCGCCGTCATCATCGCCTCGGAAGAGCCGCTCCGTTTCGAAGCCATCGGCGACGAGTGGCAGAACCTCGGCGTGCTCAAGGTGCCGGAGCGCGAGGGCATCCTGCGCGCCATCGACGGCCAGCACCGGCTGCTGGCCCTGCACAACGACATCGAGCGCTTCGGCCACGACGTCTTCCACGTGCCGGCGGTGATCTTCGACCGCCTGCCGGAAGACCACGTCGTGCAGATGTTCGTGACCATCAACGCCAAGCACACCCGGCTCAACCCGTCGCACCTGGTGTCGCTGGCCGGCCGCCAGCTCTACTCCGATCCCAACCTCGCCGCGGCGCACGACGTCATCCGCTCGCTGACTGAGAAAGAGGATTCGGCGCTGCACGGCGACATCAAGCTGCTGGGCGTCGGTCGCGGCCGTGTCGCCCAGGCGCCGCTGGCGCAGGAGCTGAAGCGGCTGTTCGAGTCGGACGTCTTCGGCGGCGTGAAGAAGTCGGCCGATTTCCGCGACCAGTCGCAGCGCTTCTTCGTCAACTACTTCAAGCAGGTCGCGACGCTGTTCCACACGTCCTGGAACGGCCGCAAGTACAGCATCAAGAGCGCGCCGGCCCTGCGGGCGTTCATCCGGGTCGCGCCGGACGTCGTCAAGCGCCTCGACCAGGAGCACGCCGACCGGGCCGACTTCCGCGCCATCGGCCGCGTGATTGCCCCGTGGGGCCGGCGGATCGGCGACATGCGGTTCGAGACCGACAGCGCGTGGAAGCGCAGCGGGTCGGGGATCGATCAGCTCGTCAAGGAGCTGCGGCTGGCGCTGCAGTATCCCGAAGGCGCTGCGTTTTAGAACTCGCGTCTCAGGACGTGAACGCTGCGACGCGCCGCAGCGCCGGCGCGTCGTAGGCGAACTCCACCACCACGCGGATGCGCGACGCCGTCGTCGGCGCGCAGTTGTGCAGCCGGGTGTTGCCGATGGTCGTGCCCCACGCCACCGTCTGCCAGCGGTTCTCCAGCCACGCGTCGACCCGGTGGTTGGCGATGTGCTGGCCGAGCTCGATCGCTTCCTCCAGCCTCACGGTGTCGAACACCACGGGCGCGGGCAGCTCCACTTCCAGCCAGTTCGCGGTGGCCCCGCCGGCCGCCCGCCAGTGGGTGTCCGGGTCGGCATCGAGGACGGCGCCGGGCGAGCTGCCGCCACTGGCGCGAGCCTTCCCTCCGGCGGACACGTCGTGCTCGAACAGTGCGCGACGCTTCGCGTCGAACGCCTCGAGGGCCTGGACGTCGCGGTCGTGGAAGAGCCCGTCGCGCGTCGGCGGCACGTTGAGCAGGAGCTTGCTGTTGCGGCCGACCGAGCGGCCATACAGCCGCATCAGGTTGTCGGCGCTGCGCACCCGCTCGTCCTGATCGGGGTGCCAGAACCAGCCGGGCCGGATCGACACGTCGGCTTCGCCGGGGCGCCAGATCGTGCCGTGCGGGTCGCCCTGCATCAGCGCCGACTGCACCCAGGGTGCGTCGAACCCGGGCCGCGGCACCCGCGCGGGATCGACTGCACTCCAGCACGTCGTGCCCGCTTCGCCCGACTCGTTGCCAATCCAGCGCACGTCCGGTCCGCTGTCACTGAACATGACGGCCTTGGGCTGCAGGCGCCGCACCGCGGCGTGGATGCGCGGCCAGTCGTAGGCCTGGCGCTTGCCGTTGGGCCCCTCGCCGTTGGCGCCGTCGAACCACACTTCGACCAGCGGGCCGTACTGGCCGAGCAGCTCCTCGAGCTGGGCGAGGTAGAAGTCGTCGTAGGCCAGGCCCTGGCCGTAGCTGCGCGCGTTGCGATCCCAGGGCGAGAGATACAGGCCGGCACCGAGGCCTTCGGCGCGACAGGCGTCGGTGAACTCGCGGACCAGGTCGCCCGAGCCGCCGCGCCACGGGCTGCTGCGGACGCTGTGGTCCGTCGTCCGGGTCGGCCAGAGGCAGAAGCCGTCGTGGTGCTTGGCCGTCAGGATCAAGCTGCGAAACCCGCCGCGCTTCGCGGCGCGCGCCCACTGCCGCGCGTCGAGTCGCGACGGATCGAAGATGCGCGGGCTCTCACTGCCATCACCCCACTCCTTGTCGGTGAACGTGTTCACCGTGAAGTGGACGAACAGCGCCAGCTCGTCGCGCTGCCACGCGAGCTGCGACGCGGTCGGCCGGGGCCGTGCCGGATCGACGCCGCGCGGCGCGCGCTGCACGGCCGCCAGCGGCCGCGCCGCCAAGGCAGCCATCGTCGCGCTCGCGCCGGTCAGGAACGCACGACGCGACGATGGCGACAGGCGATACACCGCCCTACGTTACTCGCTGAGCGTGGCGTTGAACATCCAGTGGATGCCGAACCGGTCGACGAGCAAGTAGTCGCGCTGAGCAGGACCGGCCACCAAAAAAGAATGGGGGGTGTCGCCAGGATTGGCGGCACCCCCCATTGGACATCGGACCGGCTCCCCAGCACTCACGGCTCCAGTGGCCGCAAACAGCCCGACGCCGGCCAGACATAGTGCAACCGACGTGCCGGTTGCCGGGGAGGCGTGGAACACGCGCGTTCTCGTGCAAAAACTCGCGGATCCGTACGCTGGCTGCGATCCCGTCGCGCCGCGCGAGCGACGAATCTGCAATTTAGATCACGGTCAGGTATTCGAACGCGGAAGGCGGCCGGTGTGCGCCAGACGCGCACGCCATTCGCGCAGAGGCGCGTCGGCGGCGGAGGTCGCAGCGCTCTCTACGGAACTTCCCTTATGGCGTCGGCGCCCGGCGCCGTCGCTCTTGCGGTGGCACGTCGGCGAGTGACGGCTGGCCGCCTTCCTCCCACGCGTGCGTGATCACGGCGGCGGTCCCGGCGATCGCTTCCGACAGGCGGCGTTCGAGCGTCGGCCGCGCCTTGGCGAAGAAGCGTTCGTAGTAAGCGCGATCGTAGACCTCGCCCGAGCCGATCGCCTCGCGGTCGGCGGCGAGCATCGGATCGACCAGGCCGGCGCTGACCACCAGCGTGTCGAAGACGAACTCGCGCGGCGCCTTGGTCAGGCGCATCGGCACCGGACGGATCCTGAGGCGGGCCCGGTAGCGCTCGAACAGCTGCGACTCGAAACGCGAATGGAGCCCGTGCTGATTGGTCAGCTGGCCGTCGTAGTTGGTGACCGCATGAAAGGGGACGTGCGCGTCGCTCACGTAGTGCGCCAGGATCGCGCTGAGGAACTTGACGTTGTCCTTCGCGTACGGTCGCTGGGCCTTGATGTCGGTGAAGGCCCGCACCAGCTTCCCGTACATCTCCTCGACCCGCCACGGCAGCAGCCCGTTCTTCTGCACCATGTCCTTGCCGAACCTGGCGATGGCCGCGTCCTTGTCGTGGGGCAGCGCGTCGAACGGCGCCGGGCCAAACGCGTCCAGATCGACGAAGTGCTGCGGCGGCTCCTCCGTCCAGCCGGCGGTGCGCCACAGATCCGGATCGATCGCGTGTTCCGAGATGAACGCGCGATGCTTCACGAAGAAGGGCCGGATCGCGGCCGGCAGCAGATCGATGGCGCGGTCGGCGACCAGGCGATGCGCTTCGAAGCCCCAGGCGGCGGGCCGCTCGGCGGCCAGGGCCACGGCCGCGACGACGGTCAGAGGAAGCAGGAGGGTGCGGACAGAGATCATCGTCCGGAGAGCGTGCCTCCGGCGTGTGTAGATGAGGCGCAGCGCCGGGATCATCGACCTGATCCGGGCGCGGCGCGCTTCACGTTGGTGACGACGCCCAGGACGAAGTCGATTACCACGCGGTCGCCCGCCTCCAGCCCCTTGGCCACGGCCTCGGGGCCGATGCGGGCCACCCGAACCTGCTCGGTGTCGTCGTCCGGGTCGACGTAGTGCACGTCGAGCGAGATCTGGCCGTGCACGCTGATCGGCTGCACCTTGCGCAGCACCGCCTCCCGGGAGCCGTGGAGCATCGGCGGGCCCTTACTTCTTCTGCCGCGTGTAGGTGATGCGCATGCTCGGCACGTCCTTGCCGTCGGGACCGGGCATGTACATCGAGAAGACGCGCTTGCCGGCGCTGTATTCCACCGTCGAGCGCATCTTGACCGTGCCGCCGTTGCCGTCAGGCGTCAGCATCGTGGAGGTCAGCGTCTTCTTGGCCGCGTCCCAGGTGCCCTCGGTGGTGGCGAGGCCGGCCGCCATCGAATCGGACCAGCTCCCGGTGTAGGCCTTCTTCGACGGATCCCAGGTGGTGACGCCGTGGCCCTGGAACGGCCCGCCCATGATCTCGCCCTTGAAGTCGGTGACCAGGCACAGGCCGTTGCAGCTCATCACGTTGACTTCGACGCCCTTCGACGGCGGTGTGGCCGGCGCGCCCGGCATCAGCATTTCGACCGACGCATCCCAGCTCCCGACGTCCTCCTTCAGGACGGCGTGCTCGGGGCCCGCCGTGGGCGTCGGCGGCGCCTGCGCGGCAGCGAGCGCGGGCACGAGCGACAGGCTGAGAGACAGCAACAGGCGTGAGGCGGTACGGGTCATATGGCAGCTCCTTCGAAGCAGGACGAACGGTCGGGTGAGGAGTGAGCCGCGTCAGGAAAGACGCGAGCGACAAGGATTGTGCACGCCGGGAGCATGGATCACAAGGCCCGCGGCGCCCTTGCCAGCCGGCGGACGGCGGTCTGCCGGGTCCTCAGCCGACCAGCAGGAGCAGCAGGGCCTTCTGCGCGTGGAGCCGGTTCTCGGACTGGTCGAACACGACCGACTGCGGGCCGTCCATCACCTCGTCGGTGACCTCGTCGCCGCGGTGGGCCGGCAGGCAGTGCATGAACACGGCATCGGGCTTGGCGTGCGCCATCAGCGCGGCGTTCACCTGGTAGGGGCGGAAGCGCGACAGCCGCGATGCCGCCTCGTTCTCCTTGCCCATCGAGGTCCACACGTCGGTGTAGACGGCATCGACGCCGGTGACCGCCTTGACCGGATCCACGAGCGCGGTGAAGGTCGCGCCATGCTGCGCGATGCGCTCGGCTTCGGCCCGCGCGCCGGCCGGCAGGCCGTCGCCCTTCGGTGTCGCGACGCGTACCGACACGCCCGCCAGCAGCGCGGCCTGGACCAGTGACGCCGCCACGTTGTTGCCGTCGCCGACGTAGGCGATGGTGCGGCCGCGCGCGGCCCGGCCGACGCCACCCCAGCGCTCGTGCAGGGTCAGCAGATCGGCGGCGGCCTGGCACGGATGCTCTTCGTTGGTCAGCGCGTTGATCACGCGCAGTCGCGGCGCCGCCTCGGCGAGCGCGACGACTTTGTCCTGGCCGAATGTCCGCACGACGACACAGGACACCCAGCGCTCGAGATTGCGGGCGACGTCGGCAACGGTCTCGCGGGCGCCGAGCGGACCCTCCTGCGGCGGAGCGATCACGTCGGCGCCGAGCTCGTGGATCGCGATCTCGAACGTCGCGCGTGTGCGGAGCGACGGCTTGTCGAAGAGCAGCGCGACGTGCTGGCCGGCGAGGGCCTGTGCGGTCGGGGCCCGCCGCCCCAGCTTGCGCTCGCTCTTGAGGCGCGCCCCGAGGTCCAGCATGTGGGCGAACCCGGCGGCGTCGAAGTCGAGCACCGACAGGTAGTTCTTCGGAATGTGCAGGCGGCCGCGCGGCGTCGCGGCGCCGCGCGAGGCACGGGCGCGGAACGGCCGCACGGTCGAGGAAAGAGCCGAACTCTTGACAGCCATCGTCAGCGTGCTTCTAGGTGCGGTACTCGGCGTTGATCTTCACGTAGTCGGCCGACAGGTCGCATGTCCACATGGTGGCGTCCTCCCGGCCGTCGGTGCCGAGATCGACGGCGACGCGGATGTCCTTGCCTTGCAGGTAGGCGGCGGCCTGCGGAGCGCGCTCGTCGAAGGGACGCCCCTGCTCGAACAGCACGATGTCGCCGATCGTCACCCGCGCGCCGGCGAGGATGAAAGCCGCGCCGCAGCGCCCGGCGACCGCCACCAGCCGGCCCCAGTTCGGGTCGCCGCCGTGGATCGCCGTCTTGACCAGCAACGAATTGGCGATCGCGCGCGCCGCCTTGCGCGCGTCATCGTAGGTCCTGGCGCCCGTCACCTCGACGGTGATCAGCTTGGTCGCGCCCTCGCCGCCGCGCACGATGCCCATCGCCAGCTCGCGGCAGACGGCGCGCAGTGCCTCGACGAAGCCGTCGTAGCCGCCTTCGTCGATGACCACGCCGCTGGCGCCGCTGGCCAGCGCGAACACCGTGTCGTTGGTCGAGCACTCGCCATCGACGGTGATGGCGTTGAAGGTCGTCTCGCAGGCATCGATCAGCGCGCGCTGCAGCAGCGCCGGCGGGACGTCGGCGTCGGTGGTGACGAAGCCGAGCATCGTCGCCAGCATCGGCTCGATCATCCCGGATCCCTTGCACGTGCCGCCGACGTGGTAGGCGCCAGCCGCCGTTTCGACGCGGATCGCGTGCTCCTTGGGGAACGGATCGGTGGTCATGATGGCGCGCGCCGCGTCGGCGTGCGCGTCCCGGCTCAGCACGTCGTGGGCGGCGATGATCCCTGACGTCACCGTGCGCGGATCGAGCGACACGCCGATGACACCGGTCGACGCCACCAACACATCTTCGGCCTCGCAGCCGATCGCCCGCGCGGTCTCGGCGGTCATCAGTTCGGCCACCTTGTGCCCGGCGTCGCCGGTGCAGGCGTTGGCGCAGCCGCTGTTGACGACGATGGCCCGGGCCTTGCCGCTGGTCGCGGCCAGGTGCGCCTTCGACACCAGCACCGGCGCCGCGGCGGCGAGGCTGATGGTGAAGGCCCCGGCGGCGCTGGCCGGGCGGTCCGCCACCAGCAGCATCAGATCGAGGGCCCCGGCCCGGGCCTTGATGCCGCAGTGGACGCCGGCCGTCTTGAAGCCCGCCGGCGCGGTCACGCCGCCGGGCACGACAGAAATAGAAGAAGACAACGTCGACGGTTCCATCAGAGGGTCACGGAAAAAGTCGGCCTAGGACGCCCGGACGCCATCGGCGTCGATGGTGCGGCCCTGGTGGGGGACGATCGGAGCGACGTACTCGGGCATCGCCAGGTAGGGCCGCTGGCCGGCCGGCGAGGTCCGCAGCGAACGACCGCGCAACGGCAGGGCCATCGCGTATTGCGTGCATTGCCGGAACTTCGGACAGCCGACGCAGTCGGTGGCGATCTTCTCGGGCAGCCACGGGTGCGGCACGATCGAGAAGCCGAGGCGGACGAAGTGCGCCGCATTGTGCGTGAAGGCGCACAGCGTCGAGAAGCCTTCCTGCACCGCCCAGCGGTTCAGCTCCTCGACGATGCGCGAGCCGAAGCCGCGCCCGCGGGTGATCTCGTCGACCACGAGCGACCGCACTTCGGCGACGGCCCGGCTGAGCGGCGCCAGCTCGGCGCAGCCGACGACGGCGCCGTTCACGGTCACCACGAGGAAGCGCGGGGCATGGCGCGTGACGTCGTCGGCAGTCCGCGGGAGCAAGTGCCCGGCCGCCAGGTTGGCGTTGATCAACGCGTGAATCGCCGGCGCGTCGGCGATGGTGGCGCGCCGGATCTCGGCCGGCCCGGCGCCGGTCGTCAGGGCGATGGGTTCGTCGAGCACGGCGACGGTGGTCAGAGGGAGCGCAATGCTAGCCATGGGCACCTCCAAGGGCGTCCGCGATCGCGGCTTCCAGCAGGCCGAGGCCTTCGGCGATTTCCGCTTCAGTGATGACGTAGGGCGGCAGCAGGCGAATCACCGAACCCGCCGTGCGGTTGACGACGAGGCCGCGGGCGAGCGCGGCCGGAACGACGGCGCCGGCATCGCGGCCGAGATCGACGCCCCACATCAGGCCCTTGCCGCGGACCTCGGCGTCGATGCCCAGGCGGGCGACCATGTCGCGCAGCCCGCGTTCGAAGATCGATCCCATCGCCGCGACGTGGGCGAGCAGGCCGCCGTCGAGCGCGTCGAGCACCGTCATCGCGGCGCGGCAGGCGAGCAGGTTGCCGCCGTAGGTCGTGCCGTGGTCGCCGGCGGCGATGGTCGCCGCGACGGTGTCGGCCACGAGCGCCGCGCCGATCGGGAAGCCGCCGCCGAGCGCCTTGGCCACCGACACCAGGTCCGGCGTCAGGCCGATCGCCGGGAAGGCGAACATCTGGCCGGTCCGGCCGGTGCCGCACTGGATCTCGTCGGCGATCAGCAGCGCGCCGGTGCGCTGGCACGCCTTCTCGATGGCCTTGGCCAGCGCCGGCGAGATCGGCCGCACGCCGCCTTCGCCCTGGATTGGCTCGACGATGATCGCCGCGGTCTTGTTGGTGACCAGCCGATCGAGCGCCGACGGATCATCGGTCGGCGCGAACGACACGCCGCCGAGCAGCGGCTGGAACGGGCCGCGGTAGTGGTCGTCCCAGGTCATCGAGAGCGAGCCGAACGTCCGCCCGGCGAAGGCGTGATCGAAGGCGACGAACTCGGCCCGCGGCTCGCCGCGGGTGTACCAGTAGCGGCGCGCGAACTTCAGGCAGGCCTCGTTGGCCTCGCTGCCGCTGTTGCAGAAGAAAGCGCGGCCGAGACCTGACGCGCCGGTCAGGCGATCGGCCAGCTGACCCTGCAGCGGGTGGAAGAACAGGTTCGACGTGTGCGCCAGTTCGCGCGCCTGGGCGCCGATGGCGTCGGCGAGCCGGGCGCTGCCGTTGCCGAGCGCGGCGACGCCGATGCCCGACAGCAGGTCCAGATACGAGCGGCCTTCGGCGTCGAACAGGCGGACGCCTTCGCCGCGGACGAACGCCACCGGGAAGCGACGGTACGTCTGCAGGACGTGCCGCGCTTCGCGCGCCTGGATGTCGCTCGTGGGCGTGGTTTCAACCGTTCCGCTGGACATAGAGCTTCTCCATCGTGATGCGCGTCCCGGCGGCCTCGAGCAGGCCTTTCGGATCGCGCCCGTGAACAATAGCGACCTCGCGCACGCCGGCATCCAGCGCGGCGCGACAGGCGCGCAGCTTGGCGACCATGCCGGCCGAGGCCGTGCCGTCGCCGATGAGGGCGTCGATGCCCTCGAGATCGAGCAGGGGGATCGTCTGGCCCTGCTTGTCGAAGACCCCGGCGGTGCCGCCGGCGATGATCAGGCGCCGCGCCCCGAGGCCGGCGGCGAGCGCCGCGGCCATCGTGTCGGCGTTGACGTTCAAAATCTGGCCGCCCTCGGTGACACCGAGGCAGGCCAGCGCCGGCACGTAGCCGAGGCGGACCAGGTCGGCCATCAGCGTCGGCGTCCGCTCGGACTCGGGCTGGCCGACCAGGCCGAGGTCGACCGACTGGCCGTCCGCGGTGCGGTGCGGCGGCGCGATCGTCGACAGGCCGACCAGCGCGTCGGCGCCGGTCAGGCCGACGGCGCGGACGCCGCGCGACACCAGGCCGGCGACCAGCCGCGTGTTGACCGTGCCGGCGAGCACCGCGACGACCGCCTCGAGGGTGGCCGCGTCGGTGATGCGCAGGCCTTCGATCGCCTGCTTGGGTACGCCGCGCCGCGCCGTCTCGGCGTCGATCTCGCGGCCGCCGCCATGGACGATGGCCAGCGGTCCGCGGCCGGCGAGCGCCGAGATCGACGCGAGCATCGCATCGAGGTTGGCGCCCGGCTCCAGCAGCTCGCCGCCCAGCTTGAGAAACGTCAGGTCGGTCGTGCCATGCATCACAGCAGGCCGGTCCGTTCGTCGAGCCCGAAGGCCAGGTTGAAGTTCTGCACCGCCTGACCGGCGGCACCCTTGATGAGATTGTCCAAGACGCTCACGACGATGAGACGACCGGACGCTTCATCCAGCTTCCAGCCGACGTCGCAAAAGTTGGTGTGCGCGACGTGCTTGATCTCGGGCAGCCGCTCGCCGGTGACGCGCACGAAGGCGGCGTCCTTGTAGGCCGCCTCGAACACGGCGGCAATCGCCGCGTTGGTCGTCCCCTTCTTGACGCGGACGTAGATCGTCTCGAGGATGCCGCGGTCGAGCGGCACCAGATGCGGCACGAACGTCACCGGACGGCCGCCGAGGCCCTGCTCGATCTCCGGCGTGTGCCGGTGCGAGAACAGGGCATAGGCGGCGACGCTGCCATGGTTCTCGGAGAAGTGCGTGCGTTCGGTCGGCGCCTTGCCGGCGCCGGACACGCCCGACTTGGCATCGACGATGACGTCGCCCTCGAGCAGCCCAGCCGCCTCGAGCGGACCCAGACCGATCAACGCGGCGGTCGGGTAGCAGCCCGGGCACGAAATGAGTTGGGCGGTCGGCAGGCTAGCCCCATCGAGCTCGGCCAGGCCGTACACCGTCCCAGCCGGCAGCGTTGCCGTTTTCGGGTAGTGCTTGCCGCGGGCGCCGTCATCACGAAGGCGAAAGGCGCCGGAAAGGTCGATCACCCGGATGCCCCGCCCCAGCAGTTCGGGAGCCGTCTCGGCAGCATTGGCCTCGGGCAAGGCCAGGAAGGCGGCCCTGACCGTCGGAGCGATGCGATCGGCGTGATAAGGAAGGACTTCGCCGTCCCAGATGCGGGCCAGCGCCGGCAGCTTGCGCGGCGCTTCCATCGCGGCCGAGCCGAGGGCTGCCGTGAGCCGCACGCGCGGGTGCCGCGCGAGAATCCGCACCAGTTCCTGGCCGGCAAAGCCGGTAGCGCCCACCAGGGCGACGTCGATCCGTTGGTCCGTCTCGTTGTTCATCGTCCGACAACCCTGGGCTCGACCCTTACGACCGCGGGGCTCATCCGTCGCAAACGCCCCCGGCCGACCCGCCGCCCGATTTCGGCCAGCAGGTGCCTTGCCCGCTCATATCTATGCAGAGCGAACTATCTTTATACATCGATAAATTGCTCGCAGTCAATAGGAAAGTCCCTTACTTGACAAAGGCTTGTCTGCTATTCTGGCGAGCGCCAGTGACGACGGCTGGCCATGTATAGTGATGTTTGCGCCCGCATGAAAGCCCAACGGCAAGCCACCATCGTCGAGCTCGTCCGGAGAGAGCCCATCGCCAATCAGGAGACGCTGCGCCAGCGCCTGCTCGAGCGAGGCATCGACGTCACGCAGGCGACACTGTCGCGGGATATCAAGGAAATCGGGCTGGTGAAGCGCTCGGCCGGTGGCTACCAGGCTCCCGGCGGCGAACCGCGGCCGGCCGCCACCGCCGAAGCCACGCTCCGGCGCACGGCCCGCGAGTTCCTGCGCTCCTACGAAGTGATCCAGAACCTCATCGTCCTCCGCACCGATCCGGGGCGCGCCCAGAACCTGGCGGTGGACATCGACCGGGCCGGTCTCCCCGAAATCGCCGGCACCATCGGCGGCGACGACACCATCCTGGTCATCACGCGGGATCCGGCCCAGGCGATGTCGGTCGCGGCCCGGTTCGATGGGTGGGTGAGCCCAGGCAGGCAGGCGGTCAATGGCTGACAAGACGCGCATCGTGTTCGCCTTCGCTGGCTGGCCGGTCGAGGCCCCGGCGGTGCGGCATCTCGTCGAGGCCGAGGGCGACGAGGTCGTGACGCTGACGCTCGATCTCGGCCAGGGCCAGGATCTGGATGGCGTGCGCGAGGCGGCCCTCGAGGCCGGCGCGGTGCGGGCCCACGTGATGGACGTCCGCGACGCGCTGGCGCTGGAGTTCCTGCTGCCGGCGCTGAAAGCCTGCGGCGCCCAGCAGGGTGGCGTGCCGCTGGGGCGCGAGCTGCGGCTGGCCGCGGTGGTCAAGTCGCTGGTCGAAGTGGCGGCGATGGAGAACGCGACGTTCCTCGCCCACGGCGGCGGACACGACGACACCAGCCTGCACGCGCAGCTCGAAGAACTGGCCCAGACGGCGCGTCCCGGCACCGGCGGCTTCGTGTGGCCGGCGTCGCTGATGGATCTGGATGCCGCCGAGGCCGCCGAGGCGCGGGCTCTCGCCCCGAGCGTGTCGATTGTCGGACGCGAGCAGCGCCTGGCGCCGCACGCCGAGATCGCGCCGCGCCTCTACCGCGTCACCCGCGAGCGCAGCGCGACGCCCGAGACGCCGGCGACGCTGGAACTGGCCTTCGAGGCCGGCACGCCGGTGAGCGTCAACGGTGTGCGGCTGCCGTTCATCGAACTGCTCGACAGCCTCGACACGATCGTCGGTGTCCACGGCGTCGGCCGCTTCGACGGCCTGTCCGGTCCATATTCCGCCGCCTACGATGCGGCCGCGCGCCACGTCGGCGAGGCCCCGGCCGTCATCGTGCTCGGCCTCGCCTACGACGCGCTCGAGCGCCGGCTGTGGCCGGCCGAGCTCGTCGATCTCAAGCAGCAGCAGGCCATCGCGTTCCGCAGCCTGGTGCGGCGCGGCAAATGGTTCTCGCCGACGCGCCGGGCCATCTCGGCGTTCGTCGGCGACGCCCAACAATCGCTGACCGGCAGCGTGCGCCTCGAGTTGTTCAAGGGCGCCTGCCGGGTCAAGCCGGACGCCTGACGCGTCCCGCCCTTCCGCGTCGATGATTCCCTCATGAGCAATCTGTGGTCCGGCCGCTTCGACGGCGAGCCCGACAAGGACGTCTTCGAGTTCGGCAAGTCGTTCCCGTTCGACAAGCGGATGGTCGAGGATGACATCACCGGCAGCCTGGCCTGGGCCGAGGCGATCGCCGCCGCCGGCGTGCTCTCGGCGACCGAGCGCACCGACATCGTGCGTACGCTGGGCGCGCTCCTGGCGGAGGTGCGAGCCGACGCGTCGATCGTCCGCGGCGACGACGAGGACGTGCACGCCTGGGTCGAGCGTCAGCTGGTCGAGCGCGTCGGCGACGCCGGCAAGCGGCTGCACACCGGCCGCTCGCGCAACGAGCAGGTCAGTGTCGACCTGCGGCTCTATTTGCGGCGGCGGCTCGTCGCGGTCGATCGCCTGGTGGTGCGCGTGATCGCGGCGCTGGTCGCGCAAGCCGAGCAGGCCGGCGACACGCTGATGCCGGCCTACACGCACCTGCGTCGCGCCCAGCCGGTCCTCGCGGGGCACTGGTTCCTGTCGCACGCCGCCGCGTTCCGCCGCGACGCCGAGCGCTTCGCCGGGGTCGCGCGCGAAGCCGACGCCCTGCCGCTGGGCTCGGGCGCGATCGCCGGCAACTCCTACGGCATCGACGTCAAGGCGCTCGCCGCGACGCTCGGCTTCTCGCGCGTCGTCGCGAACAGCATGGACGCCGTCGCCGATCGCGACTTCGTGTCCTCGTTCCTCCACGCCGTGTCGCTGTGCATGGTCCACGTCAGCCGCCTGGCCGAAGACATCATCATCTTCGGCACCGAGGAGTTCGGCTTCGTCGAGCTCAGCGACCGCATCTCGACCGGCAGCAGCCTGATGCCGCAGAAGAAGAACCCCGATCCGATGGAGCTGGTGCGCGGCAAGACCGGCCGCGCCATCGGCCGTCTGACGGGTTTCCTGGCGACCATGAAGGGCCTGCCGAGCGGCTACAACAAGGATCTGCAGGAAGACAAGGAAGCGGTGTTCGACGCCGAGGACACGATCATCGGCTCGCTGATCTCCGCCGCTGCCGTCGTCGAAACGCTCACGCTGAAGCAGGCCACGACGAATGCCGCTGCCGGCGGCTTCATGCTCGCCACCGACGTCGCCGACTATCTGGTCGGGCGCGGCATGCCCTTCAGGGAAGCCCACGAGGTCGTCGGCGGCATGGTCCGGTCGCTGATCGAACGCGACTCGAGCTTCGCCGCTCTCACCCTCGACGACTGGCGCGGCTACAGCGAGCTGTTCGGCGAGGATGTCCTCGCCGTGACGGCGCGCCGCTCGGTCGAAGCCCGCACGACGCCCCAGTCGACCTCACCGGCCGCGGTCGCCGATGCCCTCGCCGACGCCAAGGACTGGCTCAAGGCGCACTGATCGCAGCGGCCGTCGAGCCGGCGCGCGTGTGCTCTTCGCTGCGCCTTTTGAGGCCGGCGGCTTCCATATCGAGGTAACGGTTCGTGATCCCGCGGGTCATGCGGCCCATGATCCGCGCCAGCAGGCCGTGGTAGGTCAGCTTCAGCGTGGCGCGCGTACCGGCCGCGATGCGTTCGACGGAGTGGTCGCCGTACACCCACAAGCCGGGCATCCCGCTCCTCCACACGAACCGGTGCCCGGGCTCGAGGGTCGTGACCTTCCAGACGGCGGGCGGAAAGCGCGGCTGGCGGATCAGCGCCCGGCTACCGATCCGCAGCGGCCCTCTGTCCAGCAGGCGGACGCTGGTGATCGACGCCGTCCATTCGTGCCAGCGCTCGCCGTCCTTCATCACGGCCCACGTCACGTCTGGCGGCGCTAAAATATCGATACTGACCCGGAACTCCATTGCACCTCGTTTCTCCCAACGCCCCTCGCGTCGGCTCCGAACGTGTGGCCGTCCGATCTCACGCGCCTGGCGGATGGCGCATCGGGCGGCTCGCGCTGGTCGTCGCGCTCGCGACGGCCGGTGACGCGGCTGCCCAGAACGCACGCACGACCCTCCGTGACGACGCGCATCTGCTGGTGCGACGGGGTATTCCGGTGGCGCTCGTGCTCGACGCAGAGACGCCCAGCGATACTCCTGCCGCGGCACTCGCAACCGCTGCAGCGCCCGACGACCGGCGAGGCCTGCTCATCGATCTTGCTGCCCGCTGGGCTGGACGCCTGGACCTGTCGGACGACGGCACCGTCGCAACGCTGCAGGCGCCCACCTCGGCCTGTGCCGCGGCCGTCGAGCGCCAACTCGACACGACGGACATCAGCGGGACCCCCGTCGCGATCGCGTTCGCGCTGGCGCAGCGACTCAACCCGGCGCTGGCGGGTTTGGGCCCTCCCGGTATGCTCGGCGGCGGACTTGGGAACATGGACGATGGTCGACGACTCTCGACCGTGGTCGTGACCCTCGATGGCGGCTCGATGTCGCTGCGCGCCGCGCTCGACCGGCTCGCCATCAAGGCCGGCCCTCTGGGATGGTGGCTGCCCTGAAGCCCGTCACGCGCTCGGTGGATCCTGCAGGTCGCGGCTTTCGTCGTCGTGGATGCGCCGCAGGAGTTCCGGGTGACGATCATGGCCGTGGCGTCCTCGCTGGCGGCCGACCAGCCGAACCGGCGGAAGGTGAATTGCCGATTTTCCTAACGGAATAGGGCTCGCGCCTCATTTAGGAGACGGGAACCATCATCTTCCACACATGGCGCGCGATTTGCTCATCTCACGGGCAGCGACCTCGGGAGCGCACACCATGGCCACACACCTTACTTTCAGCAGCTCGACCACCGATGGCATGGCACCTCGCCATCACGGCTTCTCGTTCGAGTTCGACGAGTTCCAGAGCCTGTCGACGGCGCTGGTTCAACGGTTGAGGGAAGGGTCGATGCCGCCGGACGACGCCTACTGGTGGGCACGATCCCTCTGCTCGGAGGCCTACCTGAAGGAGGAAGCGCCTGAGTTCGCCGAGCAATGCCGCGTCGCCTGAGCGATGCGCACGAACGGCCCGGCCAGGAGCGGGGCCGGAACGAACTATCGGGATCTGATTGACGCCGCGGCGAGGCTCCACGTGAGCCGGACCGCGGCGTCGCCGTCTGCCGTCAGGAGCGTTGGAGCGTCCCCTGCTCAGGACGATCCGTTGCGGCGGCTCGTGGTGACTTCCGTCAAGCGGACCGGCTCGCTCGAGAAGTTTTCAATCTCGATTCGTCCGGTCTTGTCGTCGGTCGAGAGCTTCGCCGCCACCGCCAGCTTGCCGACGCCCTTGCCGTCGCCATCGAACCGGATGTCGGCGAGCGTGAAGTCGTAGTCGGCCGATCGCGGACGATTGAACGCCTCCCAGGCGCTGATCGGGCGGTCGGTGGCCAGCACGATTTGGCGCCCGCCATCTTCGAGCTTTCGCTCGCGCGCGAAGTGCAGATCCCAGCCGACCGACTTGCCGTTGGCGTCCCGGATGTAGCCGACCCGCGGCAGCTTCTGCAGCTTGCTCAGCAGCGCGTCCGACCCTTTGTCCTTGAGCGTCGCGATCAGCTCGTTGCGCTCGCGCTCGGACGACCACCGCTCGATGACGATCTCGATCCGGCCCGGCGCCGGGTTGCCGACGTTGGACATGTTGACCGATGTTGCCAGCAGCCGCTCGATCGGTTGCCGGCTCTGCGCTTCGACGACCACCGACGAGGACGACAGGCTCATCGCCGCCGCCATCGCCAGTCCGCTCCAGCGCATCGCGTTCCCGATACTCCTCTGCGTCATGGATTTCCCTCCGTTTCGGCGGTTGCAATGCGCACGCCACCGCATGGATGAGCACCGGCTGGCCTATGCCTTGCACCGCAGACGACCGGAAAGCGAGGTCGACCATGGCCATCTGCGACGTCTGCGGCAACGACTACGACAAGAGCTTCGAGATTCGACGCGGACCGGTGACCTACACGTTCGACTGCTTCGAGTGCGCCATCCATCGGCTGGCTCCGCAGTGCGCGCACTGCGCGTGCCGAGTCATTGGCCATGGTGTGGAGAGCGAGGGACAGATCTACTGCTGCGCCAACTGTGCCCGTAAGCACGGCATTACCGACGTGGCGGACCGTAGCGAAGGGGCGGAGAAGGTCGAGGAGATCGGCCGAGCTGCGGGGCAGGCCCTGTGAGGTGAAGGTCAGCCGTCAGGGTGCGGCGAGAAAGTTGTTGAGTGCGGTCACGACGTCGGCTGGCATTTCGTGGCCGCCCTCGAAGGGCATCCACGTGACCCGCAGCCCGGCCTCGCGCATTGCCTGCTGCAGGCGGTCGGCGGCATCGAACGGCAACATGGCGTCGCGGCGCCCGTGCGAGATGAAGACGCGCAGGCCGCGGCGCCGGAGCATGCCGGCGCGCCACCCTTCCTCGTTCACGAACGTGGTCGACATCAGGACCAGCGCCTCCATCGGTTCGTCGGTCGTGAACGCGATGTCGGCCGCGACCATGCCGCCTTGCGAGTAGCCGGCGAGCATCTGGCGCTGCCGCGGGTAATGGCCGGCTTCAGCCAGTTCGCCGAGCAGCGTCCGAATCCGTCGATTCGAATCGCTCAGCCCTGGCGGGTTGCTGCGCGAGAGATCGGGCAGCCCGTCGCTCGGCCGCCGGTATGCGTCGAGGCCCAGGCGCCACCACGCGCGCCCCGTCGAGGGGCCATCGGGCGGGGTCGTCTTCTCGGGCCCCTCGGGCATGACGAAGCGCCGGCCGGCCGGCAGCGCGATGGTGTGCGTGAACGGCATCCACTCTTCGGCGGACGACCCGTAGCCGTGAATCAGCACGAACGGCAGCTGGCCGGTCCCGGCTTCGATCGTTCGCAGGCCCGTCGCCCCCTGCGCCCCCGAGGGGGGCGTCGATCGACAGCCGCCCAGCGCCATCGCCAGCGAGAGAGCGAGCGATATCGCGGCCGGCTGCCGTCTCACCCGCCGGCCATGGCTCCGACGACGAGGAACGGCTCGCGTCCGCTGGCGACTGCCTCCGGCAGCGGACCGTCGGTCGGCGCGTGCGACCAGTCTTCCTCGCAGGCGAAGAAGCGCACGAACGGCCGCCGCTTGCCGGGCACGCAAGTCCCCGGCGTCGCAGGGGCCTGGGCGTGATCGCGGATGGTTCCGCGCAGCTGCGGAAACCGCGCCTCGATCGCGTCGAGGATCGAGCAGATGGTCACCGCGCCGTCGACGCCGATCGTCACTTCGCGATCGGCGACGCGCGCCAGCGTCTGGAGGTGCTGCGGCAGGACGACGCGGATGTCAGGCATTGCCGGTCACGGCAGCGTCTGCACTTCGACCGAGAGGACCGGCGGCAGATCGCGGACGATCGTGCTCCACGAGTCGCCGCCGTCCGGCGACACATACACCTGGCCGCCGGTCGTGCCGAAATAGATGCCGCACGCATCGAGCGTGTCGACGGCCATCGCGTCCCGCAGCACGTTGACGTAGCAGTCCTTCTCGGGCAGGCCCTTGCCGAGCGGTTCCCAGTCGTTACCGCCAGTGCGGCTGCGGTAGACGCGCAGCTGGCCGTCGAGGGGGAAGTGCTCCGAGTCGCTCTTGATCGGCACGACGAAGATCGTCTCCGGCTCGTGCGCGTGCACGTCGATGACGAAGCCGAAGTCGGTCGGCAGGTTGCCGCTGACCTTGGTCCACACGTCCCCGGCGTTGTCGCTGCGCATGATGTGCCAGTGCTTCTGCATGAACAGTACGTCGGGCCGAGACCGGTGGCTGGCGATGTGATGCACGCAGTGGCCGACCTCGGCGTCGGTGTCGGGAATACCGTCCGAGACCAGGCCCTTGTTGATCGGCTTCCACGTGGTGCCGCCGTCGTCGCTGCGGAACGCACCCGCCGCCGAGATGGCGATGACGATGCGCTCCGTGTTCGACGGATCGAGCAGGATGGTGTGCAGGCACAGGCCGCCGGCGCCCGGCTGCCAGTGCGGGCCGGAGCCGTGCTTGCGCAGCCCGGACAGCTCGTGCCACGAGGCGCCGGCGTCCGTGGTGCGGAACAGCGCGGCGTCCTCGATCCCGGCGTAGACCGTGTCGGGATCGCTCAGCGACGGCTCGAGATGCCAGACCCGCTTGAACTCCCAGGGGTGCGGCGTGCCATCGAACGTCTGGTGCGTGCCGGGGACGCCGTCGTAGGCGAACTTGTTGTCGATGGGGTTGAAGGTCTTGCCGCCGTCGTCCGATCGCTGCATCTGCTGGCCGAACCAGCCGCTGCCCTGTGACACGTAGATCCGGTTCGGATCCACCGGCGAGGCCTTGAGGTGGTAGATCTCCCAGCCGGCGAAGTGCGGCCCGCTGACGTCCCAATTGCGCCGCGCGCCGTCGGAGGTGAGGACGAAGGCACCCTTGCGGGTACCGACCAGGACTCGTACTGCGCTCATGCGAAGCGTCTCCGCGCCGTCGCCGACGGCGTGTTACTTGATGCCGATGACCATCGAATCAGGCCCGACCAGCGGCTCCGTCCGCGTCGACGCGAACCCGGCCTCTTGCATCCAGCCTTCGCAGTCGGCGCCGGTGTAGTCGAAGCCGCCCGGCGTCTCGATCAGCATGTTGAGGCTCATCATCAGGCCGAAGGCGTTCTTCGATCGGTCGTTGTCGATGATCGACTCGTAAACCACGAGCGCGCCGCCCTTGGGCAACGCCTCGTAGGCTTTGACGACGAGCATCTTCTTCTCTGACAGATCCCAGTCGTGCAGGATGTGGCCCATCAGCACGACGTCGGCCTTCGGCAGCGGTGCCGTGAAGAAGCTGCCAGCGCTGAACGTCAGGCGGGGCGCGAGGCCGAGCCCGGCGACGTACTCGGTGAAGATCGGGCCGACCTCGGGCAGGTCGAAACCCTGGCCGATGAGATGCGGGTTGGCGATCGCGATCTGCGCGGCGAGATCGCCCTGCGCGGTGCCCACGTCGACGTAGGTCTTGTAGTCCGCCCACGGGAACTGGTGCGCGATGGTGATGTTGGCGCCGCGGCTGATGCCGGTCATCGCCTCGAGGAACTGCTTCAGCCGGGCCGGATCCGCGTAGAGCGCCTCGAACATGCCGGGGCCGCCGCTCTTCGCCTCGTTCTGCGGCAGACCGGTCTTGAGCGCCTCGGTGAGGCTGCCCCAGAACGGATAGAGGCGGGCGTTGGCCATCTCGAGGATGCCGCCGACATAGGACGGCTTTTTCCGATCGAGAAACAGGTCGGTTGCCGCGGTGTTCGCATAGCGGCCGTCGCTCCGGCCCAGGAAGCCGAGCGACACCAGCGTGTCGAAGAAGTCGCGCGCGGCGCGTGGATGCAGGCCGAGCCGCGTGCGCAGGCCGTCGAGGGTCTCGCTGCCGCTCGCCAGCTCCGTGAACAGGCCGAGCTCGATCGCGGAGAGGAGGGTCTTGGCCGGCCAGAAGGCGAGGCCGGTCTGGAGGATGGCGTCGGGGGTCGGGGGCTGGGTCATGCGTGGAAAGAGTCTACTGTCGAATTTCCTTGCGTGTTGCGACCCTCAACCGCGTCTGTTACTATCATTCGACCTTCGCCGGGCCCATTCTGTATGGGCCGTTTCGAGCCCCTGTCGCGACCGTTTCCTTGGGGGCTTCTCGACGTTCCAGGCCGCCAGCTGCCTGATGAGACCGATTCTGAGACTCTGGGCGCATGACGAGCGCCGCTACTGAAACGCCTTTTCGGGGGATTTGATGCAACCTCGCCGGCTACGGCTAGGCGACGTCGTGGACGATTATTGTTCGCGGTGCCGCCTCCTCAGCAACCACGCCATTGGGGCGATCGTCGATGACGTCATCAAGCAGACCCGATGCTCCACCTGCGACTTCGAACATCCCTACAAGGATGGGAAGTTGCCGGTGCGACGCGCGAAGAAAGACGGGACGTCGGCGCTCTACCAGCAGGTGCTCGACAACGTGACCGACGGGATATCAGAGAATGCCGCCGCTCCTGCGGCAGCCAAGCCGGCCTCGCCGGTTCGTCCCGCCCTCGCCCGTCCAGACGCTCCCCGCCCCCAGCCCGTTTCGGAATCCCCAGTGATGGCTCCTCCTGCCCCCGTGGTTCCCGCGCCCGTGGTTCCCGCGCCGGCGGCAGCCCCAGTCGCAGCACCAACTCTCGCAGCACCAACTCTCGCGGCGCCGACCCTCGTTCGGCCGGCTGCCGCGGCGATTGCACCGCCGCCCGCCGCGCCGGCTCCATTGGCTGCGGCGCCGCCGAGCCAATCGGACGAATCGCGTGACGACGGCAATGTCGGCATCGTGCACCGCCGCCTGATTCGCGCCACGCTGCCGAAGGTCGAAGGCGCCGAGCGCGACCCGCGTCCGATCCCGGTGTTCACGGTTCACGAAGCGGCCAACGCCCGCAACAAGTTCCGCCGTTTCCCACGGCCGGCCGGGCAGCGCCCGCCCGGTCAGGGCTTCGGCCAGGGCAACGGGAACGGCCAGGGCGGCAACGGCAACGCGATGCCGCGCTTCGGCCATGGCGGCCAGTCATCACCGTTCGGCGCGCAAGGCCGCGGCCAGGGCAATGGCGGCGGCTCGCAGCCCAATCGTGGCGGCGGCCAGCCGGCCAACCGTGGCAACCAGCAGCAGCGGCGCGGCAACAAAGGCCGCTGATCACGGGGCGCCGTCCGCGGCGCCCTCGCATTCCGATTCGACCGACCCCTCGTCTCTGAGCCATCGACATGACCCTTACCGGCAAGAAGGGCCTCGTTCTCGGTGTGGCCAACAAGCGATCGCTCGCCTGGGCGATCGCGAAGCGGGCGTCCGAAGCAGGTGCCGAACTCGCGCTCACTTTTCAAGGTGAGCGTCTCGAAGAAAACGTCCGCGACCTGGCGGCGACGCTGGGCCGCGAGTCGCTGATCCTGCCCTGCGACGTCGCCGCGGACGATCAGATCGACGCGCTCTTCGCCAAGATCCGCGAGTCGATGGGCCGGCTCGACTTCGTCGTGCTCGGCGCCGCGTTCGCGCCGCGCGAGGCGCTGTCGGCTCCGTTCTCGCAGACGACGCGCGAGGCGTTTCGCATGGCGCTCGACATCAGCGCCTTCTCGCTGGTGGCGCTGGCCCGTGGCGCGCAGCCGCTGATGACGGAAGGCGGCAGCCTGCTGACCCTGACGTATCTGGGCGCCGAGCGCGTGCTGCCGAACTACAACGTCATGGGCGTCGCCAAAGCCGCGCTCGAGTGCTCGGTGCGCTACCTCGCCTCGGACCTCGGTCCGCAGAACATCCGCGTCAACGCGATCTCGGCCGGCCCGGTGAAGACGCTCGCCGCCGCCGGCATCTCCGGTTTCTCGGACATCCTCGGTGTCTACCGCGAGCGCGCGCCGCTGCGCCGCAACACCGAATCGGGCGAGGTCGGCGACACCGGCGTGTTCCTGATCAGCGATGCCGCCCGCGGCATCACCGGCGAAGTGCTCTACGTGGACGGCGGCTACCACGTCATGGGCATGTAGACGGGCGCCGCTGGTGAGACGGCCGCGCGCTCAGGTGCGGCCGCGGATCGTCACGCTCGCTGCAGCCGGAACACCGTCACTTCAGGGCGCACGTTGAAGCGCACCATCCGCGTGTGCCCGACGCCGCGGCTGATGTAGAGCCGACGCCCGCCGTCGACGGCGATCTCGCCGTTCGTGTAGCGCTTGTTCAACACCGGAATCAACGGCGGCGGCAGGAACGGTGGCTTGCACTGGCCGCCGTGCGTATGCCCGCACAGGATCCAGCCGGCATAGCCGGACCAGCCGGGGAGATCCGCCGTATCCGGGTTGTGGCTCAGGACCAGGCCCGCCTTGGTCGGGTCGCGATAGGCGAGCGCCGCCGCCGGCCGGAACTGCTTCGCCCACCAGTCGTCGAGGCCGACGATGTCGAGCCCGGCGACGTCGACCACCTCGTTGCGCAGCACGCGGATCCCGCAGTCGGCCAGGACCGGCAGCAGGGCGTCGGCGAATTCCGGATAGCGCCAGCCCGGACCATAGTCGTGGTTGCCGAAGACGCCGACGGTCGCCAGGCGTCCGAGCGGCGCTCGCGCATAGATGTGTCGTGCATGCGTGGGCACGCCGAGGTCGTTCTCGGTGAAGTCGCCGGTGAACGCCACGATGTCGGGAGCCATGGCGCGGACGCGATCGAAGACGGCGATGATGTAGTCGTCGTCGACGCGCGGCCCGACGTGGAGGTCGGAGAGCTGCACCAAGGTGCGGCCGGCGAGGGCGAGCGGCAGGTTGGCAATCGGCAGCGCCCGCTCGACGAACTCGATCCAGTGCGGTTCGATGCGCCACGCGTAGAGGCCGGTGCCGGTGGCGAGGACCGCCGCCGATCCCAGGCCACGCCACAGGAAGCGGCGCCGGCTCGATTTCACCATTCTTCCGTCCGCACCTGGCTCGACGGCACCCCGAGTCGCCGCAGCAGCGGCGGGACGTCCTCGACCATCGCCGGCGGTCCGCACAGGTAGCACACCGCCTCTTTGGACGGCAGCGCGCGCTCCAGGGCCTCGATGGCGATGCGACCGCGGATGCCGTCCCAGGCGGCGCTGGGCTGGCCGGTCACGGCCAGATGCAGCTGGATCAGGCGGCGGCGCGCCAGCCGCTCCAGTTCCTCGCGGAAGGCGAGTTCCTCCGGGACGCGCGCGCTGTACAGCACCGACAACGTCGCGCCGGCCCCGGTGGCGATGAGGTGCCGCAGCATGGCGCGCAGTGGCGAGATGCCGGTGCCGCCGGCGACGAACAGATATTCCGCGGCCGTCGACGGGCCGAGCGTGAACGCCCCGGACGGGCCCTCGAAGTCGATTCGCGAGCCGGGCGCGACCGCGGCCAGGTGCGGGCCGATCGTGCCCATGGCGTCGACCTTGACCAGGAACTCGAGGCGATGGTGGCGCACCGCGTCCTCGGGCGACGAGGCGATGGAATAGGGCCGGCGCTCGGTCTGGCCGTGCGTGCCGATCAGCGCCGCCTGTCCGGCGTGGAAGACGAACGGACGGGTGCCGAGGTCCAGCCGGATGAGGCGCGTCAGAGGCGTGGTTTCGACGACCGAACGGACGGGCAGGGTGAGGACGTCAGACACGGAGGGTGGCCCGCGGGCCGCAACGCCGGGAGGCCACTAGGTCGCCGGCAGCGCGACTGGCGCCGGCGCGTTGCCGGCGCCGGCCCGGTAGTAGGTGCTCTGGAATTGCTCGATGAGCTGCTTGATGCGCACGGCGTCGCCCTTGCGGTGGCCGCGGCAGTGGATGGCTCCGGCCCCGCCGGTGGTCTCGATGACGACGTCGGAGAACATGAGGCCGGTGTCGATGCGGACCGACGAGACGTGGGCGATGTGAATCGAGTGCTCGTGCCGGCCGATCCACTGCGGCGTGTAGTGGACGACGCTGTGCGGCGTGACGATCACCTGGGTCGGAAACAAGCGGTTGCCTCGGCTCAGCCGACTGGCTCGGAACACCTCGCCGGCGACGGCGGGTTGGCCCTTGCGCCAGACGACGAGGGCAGGCACGGCCAGGACGAGGACGAGGGCCGCGACGGCCAGAACGCTGAGCGTGATGGGATCCACGGGGTCGGTGCCTCCAGGAATGATACCGCCTGCCGCCCCGGCGTGGGGTGCGCCCCGGCACGCGGTGCCACGGCGCCCAAAGGGCGCTAGACTTCGGCGGTGACTCCCGGTTCGTCGTTCGCCCGCCCGCTCATCCTGAGCGGCGCCGACGTGGTGCTGCCCGATCGCGTCCTGTCGCCGGGGACCGTCATCGTCGAGGATGGCCGAGTCACGGAAATTGAGACGGGGGCGCGCCCGGCCGGTTCCAGCGGCAGCGGGCGCGGCTTCGTCGATCTGCACGGTCACACCCTCGTCGCCG
>JBDSLU010000308.1:0-35839 GCA_039916225.1 Vicinamibacteraceae bacterium | reverse complement strand
GACGATCGTGCGCCCCGGCACGGACTACCAGTCGCAGACGGTGTTCCGCTTCGGCGTCGAGAAGTAGACTCCGCGTCGACGCCGTGGATGCGGGGCGAGCATTCCCTCCGCGCTCCACTTCCGCAAGCCGGTAGAGCGCGCTCCAGCGGAAGTCGGCCGGCACCGCGCCTCACGGCGGCGCGCCGCGGCCGCAGCTGCCTCGCCGGACCGAAACCGGTCGCGCCTTCGCGCGACCTGCCGGCGTCGGCTTCCGCGCGCTCTACGCTGACGCTGGCGTCGGCTTGCTCCAAGTCGCGCTCCGGGAACGCCCGCGCCCCTGCGCTGTGGCGTCCTGAGCCCGCAGCACGTCGAACGCGGGGCGCGAACAGCTTCGCGCGTCGCAGCGGACGCACCGCACACCCGGAAGACCGGGCTGGAACTGGAGCCACCGTCGACGCCCTGACGCGGCGCGGGCATTCCCGCCGCGCTCCACTTCCGCAAGCCGGTAGACCGCGCTCCAGCGGAAGTCGGCCGGCTCCGCGCCACACGGCGGCGCGCCGCGGCCGCAGCTGCTTCGCCGGACCGAAACCGGTCGCGCCTTCGCGCGACCTGCCGGCGTCGGCTTGTGCGCGCTCTACGCTGACGCTGGCGTCGGCTTGCTCCAAGTCGCGCTCCGGGAACGCCCGCGCCGCTGCGCTGCGGCGTCCTGAGCCCGCAGCACGTCGCTCGAACAGCTCCGGACGCACAAAAACCTCTGCGGTCAGGTCTGCTCGACGGAGCTGCTCATCCGCAAAGCCGGCGAAGCGGCGTCCGTCCGAGCGACCACGCCGCGATGTACCCGGCTCGACGCGACCGGAGACGTGCAATGAAATGGAGCGGCCCTTCGAGCGCGACGCGCTGTTCGGCGTCAGCACCCGCACTGTGCGCAGCGCGGCCGACAGAAATCGGATCGTGCGTTTGGCGAAGCGAGACCGATGCGGGTTGGCAGGCCGCTCAGCTCACGCCATCGACGCACGGCACTGCGAGCCACGAGGTGCGGCTGGTGCGTTCGCGGATACTCGACTCTTCGAGACTTGGCAGCTCGGGACGCCGCGGGCACGCGGCAGGGGCGTTCCCGTAGCGCGACTTGGAGCAAGCCGACGCCAGCGACAGCGTAGAGCGCGCGCAAGCCGGGCGACGGCCGGTCGCGCGAAGGCGCGACCTGAACTTGGCCGTCGTCGACAGCGGCGGCCGTACCGCGACGCGAAGCGGCCTCAGCGCGGCCGGCTGCGGCTGGAGTGCGGTCTACCGGCTTGCGGAAGTGGAGCGCGGAGGGAATGCCCGTGCCGCCTCAGGGCGTCGCCGCCCATTTCTGCTGGCGTATCGCCCGGGCGGGCGATGGGCAGTCCCGGAACGGCCTGACGGCCGAGCCGGGACTGGAGTAGGGCCGCCGCGCGGGGGCGGGGCGGCCGCAGCGGCGCCTGAGGGGCGCCGTCGCCAACAATCGCCGCCGCGTGACGGCGCCGCGACGCGCCCAGCAGCCCGTGGTGGAAATGCCGCTGCATTCGACGGGCGATGCATCCCGCCGCTCGGCGTTGCTCGTCGGTCGAATATCCCCGATATTCTTCCTTCTCGCGCCTGGATCGGCGGGCGCCTCGCCCGTCTCGGTGCCACGCGTCACTTCCACCACGGGCCGCTAGCCTCGCGAGTAGCAGACGGCACGCCCAAGGGCGGCCCGCGACGGCGCCGGAGGGGCGCCGTCGCCAACAATCAGAGATTCAGCTGCATGACGGTGTTGCTGACCGCCGTGCCGCCGAGCACGAGACAGTTCGCCGTGATGTCCTGTTTGCCGCCAGCGACGCGTTCCAGATCGGCGTCCGACAGTTCGCCTTCCTTGGCCGCGTAGGGGATCACGACGTGAACGGTGTCGGCGGTGTCCGCGACGGCCTTCACGTTGGTGCTCCCGAGCGACGTATTGAGCTGCTTCTCGATGGTCCCCTTCGGGTTCGAGAGCAGCGCCTGGCGGTACTTCGGGTTCTCCTGCGCGAACTTGCCAACGAGGTCTTGGATCTGGCCGCGCGTCATCTTCTCTGCCATGTGCGTATCCTCCGAGCTATTGGGGTCGTGCCGTGAACCGTCGCGGTGACGTCTTGTGGGCTGTCGCGAATCCCGTCGCGAAAGCGTTGCAATGACAGCAACGACGATGCCACGGCGACCGAACACGAGCCCCCGCGGATTTACGCGCGATCAGCCCTGACGCCGCGGAAACACGCAGTTTCTCCGGCGGCCGGGCTCCATTTGCTGGAGGCCCGCCGCCAGGCGCGCACACGCGCGCCCGTTCCGCACGCGGCTTGACGCCAGGCCGACATCGTCGCGGTCGCATAGAATGCCCCGCGATGTCGGCCGGCTTCACGCGGGCGCACGCGGCCATCCTGGCCACGGCCCTTCTCTTCTCCACGGGCGGCGCCGCCATCAAGGCCTGCGGCTTGAACGCCTGGCAGGTCGCCAGCTTCCGTTCGGGGGTCGCCGCGCTGGCCCTCGCGCTGCTGGTCCCTGCCGCTCGCCGGGTGTCGCCGCGGGTGCTCCTCGTCGCCGTCGCCTACGCCGGGACGCTGGTCTCGTTCGTCCTGTCCAACAAGCTGACCACCGCCGCACAAGCGGTGTTCCTCCAGGCCGCCGCGCCGCTCTATGTGGTCTTTCTCGAGCGGTGGCTGCTGGGCACGCCGATCGCCCGCCGGGACCTGCCCATCCTCGGGCTCGTCGGCGTCGGCGTCGCGCTCCTGTTCTTCGGCTCGGGTGAACGCTACGCCACGGCGCCCGATCCCGTCAGCGGCAACCTGATCGCCGTCGGCAGCGGCGTGTGCTACGCGCTCCTGATGGTCGGCTTGCGCTGGCTCGCCGGCGACGCCACGGCGCCGCCCGGGACAGCCGCCGCCGCCACGCTCTGGGGCAATGTCCTCGCCTTCGGCGCGGTGCTGCCGCTGGCCCTCCCGGTGCTCGGGTCGCGGCCCGTCGACTGGGTCGTCATCGCCTACCTGGGCCTCTTCCAGATCGGGCTGGCCTACTACCTGATGACCCGCGCGATGCGCACCCTGAGCGCGCTCGATACCGCGGTGCTGCTGCTCATCGAGCCGCTGCTCAACCCGACCTTCGTCTGGCTGATACACGGCGAGACACCGACGCCGATGGCGCTGGCCGGCGGGGCGCTGGTCCTCGCCGCGACGGGTTGGCGCAGTCTCACCACGCCGAGCGCTGCCGGCCACGCCCCGGCCGCCGCCGTCCAGGAACCCTGAGAGGAGCTCTCGTGATCACCAGACACACCGGCGCGGCGCTCGTGCTGCTGACCGTCTTCGCCGCAGCCGTTGCCACGCAGACCACGCCGCCCGCGGTCCAGACGCCGACCGCCCCGACGCCGACAGCCGCGACGCCGCCCGCCCCGACGCCCGCCCCAGCTGCGCCCGTTCCGTGCAATCAGGCGGTGCCGCCGTGCGGCGCGGACTCGCTGCCGCAGCCCGGCGTGCCGAAGGGCGAGCTGATCAAAGGTGAGTTCGCCGCCAGCACGATCTATCCCGGCACCTGGCGCGAGTACTGGGTCTACCTCCCGGCCGGCCTCGATCGGACCACGCCGGCACCGGTGATGGTCTTCCAGGACGGCCTGCAGTACCAGGCCCCGGTCGTCTTCGACAACCTGATCGCCCGCAAGGCGATCCCGCCGATGGTCGGCGTGTTCGTGATGCACGGCCGCGTCAAATCCGGCCGCGACGACGCTCGCGATCGCATGAATCGCAGCTACGAGTTCGACAGCGTCAACGACACCTACGCGCGGTTCCTGCTCGACGAGATGCTGCCGTTCGTCGAGAAGACGCACGGGATCGCGTTGACGAAGGATCCGAACGCGCGGGCCATCGCCGGCAACAGCAGCGGCGCGATCGCTGCTTTCGCCGCGGCGTGGACACGGCCCGACGCCTTCCGCCGCGTCTTCAGCGCTATCGGCACCTACGTCGGCCTGCGCGGCGGCAACAACGTCGCGCTCCACGTGCGTCTCTCGGAACCGAAGCCGATCCGCGTGTTCCTGCAGGACGGCAAGAACGATCTGAACAACTACACCGGCGACTGGTTCATGACCAACCAGGACATGCTGTCGGCGCTGACCTACGCCGGCTACGACGTCGCGCACGAATGGGGCGATGGCGAGCACAACTCGCGGCACGCGACCGCGATCTTCCCCAAGGTCGTCGAGTGGTTGTGGAAGGGCTACCCGGCGCCGATCGTCGCCAACGCCGCCAACGCGTCGAAGCAGGACGTGACGCAGCTCACCATCCTCGGCGAGGGCTGGACGCCGATCGACCAGCAGACGACCGTCGACGGCTGGGTGGCTGGCCCGGACGAACGCCGCTACCGCGCGATGCGTGCGACCAAGCAGATCGTCGCCAGGCGCGACGGCGGCACGGCCGCGGTGATCGCCGAGCACACACCGGCGTCGGCGCTGACCGTGTCCCATGCCGGCCACGTCTACGCCGTCGACGAGATCAGTCACACGCTCTACTTCGTGCCGAAGGGCGGCGTGGCGAAAGCGATCGACGAGACGCTGGCGCGGCCCGCCGGCGTCGCGCTCTCAGCCGATCACGGGCAGCTCTACGTGGCCGATGCAGAGCGCCAGCTCTCCTACGCCTATCGCATCCAGCCCGATGGCACGCCGGTCGACAAGCAGCCCTACATCTACGTGCAGCACATGCCGGGCGCCGTGCACGAGATCGGAGCAGGCGCCATGGCCGTCGACACCGAAGGCCGCATCTACATGGCGACCACGCTCGGCGTCCAGGTGTTCGATCAGCTGGGCAAGTGCCACGGCATCCTGCGGATGCCGGGCGAAGGAGCGGTCACGACGGTGACCTTCAGCGGCCCGGAGTTCAGCCACCTCGTGGTGGTCCGCGGCGGCGTCGCCTATGCGCGCAAGATCAACGCGAAGGGCCTGCCGTCCTGGTTCGCGCCGGTGCTTCCACCGGCACCGCGCCTCTAACCGCTGAAGTAGACGTAGGCGGCGATGATCAGCGAGAGCACGACCGCCGTGTTGATGACGTCCCAGTGGTTCCAGCTGCGGCGGGTCTCGGCCTTCTGTTCCGGCGTGACCGTGGCGAAGGTCAGGCCCTGGATCTGCGCGTCGGACGGCGCGGCCGTCGCATAGCTGACGGCGATCATCGTGACGGCGGAGACCACGAAGATCAGCACGCTGTAGTACTGGAAGTAGATGTTGTTGACGATCCACAGGAACGAGCCGGCCGGATAGCCCTGCTCGTAGCCGGCCAGGCCGAGACTGACCGGCGTGTCGACGACCAGCCGGAACAGCCCCATCGCCGAGCCGACGAGGAGCGCCGCCAGCGCGCCGGGCCCGTTCAGGCGCTTCATGAAGACGCCGAAGAAGAACACCGTGAAGATCGGCGGCCCGACGTACGCCGAGACGCCCTGCAGGTATTCGTAGAGGCCGCGCGCGCCCTGGATGACGGGGATCCAGGCCAGGCCGACGAGGACCATGACTGCCGTCGCCACGCGTCCGACCCAGACCAGCTGCGCCTGCGTGGCCGCCGGCTTGAACTTGGCGTAGAAGTCGATGGTGAAGAGCGTCGAGCAGGCGTTGAAGACGCCTGCCAGCGAGCTCATGAGCGCGGCCAGCAAGCCGGCGACGACGATGCCGCGGATCCCGGTCGGCAGGATGTCGCGGACCATCAGCGGGAAGGCCGCCTGCGCCGCCGACGGCACGACCTGGCCGGTCGCCGGATCAATCAGGATCGACAGCCCGGCGCCGTGACCGGTCTTGGCCAGCGCCAGCGCGATCATGCCGGGGACGATGAAAATGAAGACCGGCAGCAGCTTGAGGAAGGCCGCGAAGATCGTGCCCCGGCGGGCTTCGGTCTGGTTGGGGGCGCCGAGCGTGCGCTGCACGATGTACTGGTCCGTGCACCAGTACCAGAGGCCGACGATCGGCGCGGCGAACAGCATCCCGGGCCACGGGTAGTCGCCGTTGAAGTACCAGGCGATGCGGCCGGCTTCCTTCACCGGCGCCCACGTGCCCTCGAGCCCGGCCGGCACGAGCGGCTTCCAGAGATTGAACATCTCGGGCCCGAGCACCGTCCGCAACTGGCCCCAACCGCCCAGGGCGTTGAGGCCGTAGAAGGTGAGGACGAGCGAGCCGAAGACCAGGATCAGCGTCTGGATCGCCTCGGTGTAGGCGACCGCGCGCATGCCGCCGAGCACCGTGTAGACACCGGTCAGCACCACCACGAGCACCGAGCCGATCCAGAAGCTGTTCAGTACGATGCCGCCCATGTCCACCGACGCCCCCGGCAGCAGCGTGCCGAAGACGACGCCCCCAGCGAAGATCCCGACCGCGATCTTGGTGATGACGTAGGCGATCAGCGAGACCAGCGACAGCACCCAACGCGAGGCCGGCGAGAAGCGGCGCTCGAGGAACTCGGGCATCGTGTAGACGCGCGAGCGGATGTAGAACGGCACCAGGACCCAGCCGAGGACGAGCAGGCACCACGCGTGCAGCTCGAAGTGCGCGAGCGCGACGCCGCTGGTCGCGCCGGCGCCGGCCAGGCCGACGAGGTGTTCCGAGCCGATGTTGGAGGCGAAGATCGAGGCCCCGACGACGAACCAGCCGAGGTTGCGTCCAGCCAGGAAGTAGTCGTCGGCGGTGTCCCGGCCGCTGCGGATGACCCACCACGCCACTCCGAAGAGCAGGGCGAAGTAGGCCAGCACAACGAGCCAGTCGAGCAGGGTCATGGCGCGGGGAGTCTATACCGGAACGGGCCCGTCACCGGACGTTCCGACCGACGGATATGGTGCGAGCGGAGAGGGCCGTTCAGCCGCTGAAATAGATGTAGGCGATGAGGATCAGGGTCAGCACGACGCCCGAATTGATGACGTCCCACTGGTTCCAGCTGCGGCGCGTCTCGGCCCGCTGTTCCGGAGTCACCGTGGCGAACGTCAGCCCCTTGATCTGCTCCTCGGACGGCGCGGCCGTCGCGTAGCTGACGCCGACCATCGTCACCGCCGAGACGACGAAGATGAGCAGGCTCCAGTACTGGAAGTAGATGTTGTTGACGATCCAGAGGAAGGTGCCTTCCCGATAGCCCGCCTCGTAGCCGATTATGCCCAGGCTGACCGGCGTGTCGACGGCCAGCCGGAAGATGCCCATGACGAAGCCGACGACCAGTGCCGCCAGCGCGCCCGGGCCGTTCAGCCGCTTCATGAACACGCCCAGGAAGAACACGGTGAATATCGGCGGCCCGAGGTAGCCCTGCACGCCCTGCAGATAGTCGTAGAGGCCCTTGGCACCTTGAATGACCGGAATCCACAGCAGGCCGATCAGGACCATGACCCCGGTGGCAACCCGGCCGATCCACACCAGCTGGGCCTGCGTCGCGCCCGGCCGGAACTTCGAATAGAAGTCGATGGTGAACAGCGTCGAGCAGGCGTTGAACACACCGGCCAGCGAGCTCATGAGCGCCGCCAGGAGACCGGCGACGACGATGCCGCGGAGGCCCGTCGGCAGCACTTCGCGAACCATCAACGGAAACGCCGCCTGGGCCTGGGCCGGAATGACGTTGCCGCTGGCGTCGACCAGCGACGTCACGGCGCCGCCCTGCCCGGTCTTGGCCAGCGCCAGCGCGATCATGCCGGGAATGATGAAGAGGAAGACGGGCAGGAGCTTGAGGAAGGCCGCGAAGATGGTGCCGCGACGCGCCTCGGTCTGGTTCGGGGCGCCGAGGGTGCGCTGGACGATGTATTGGTCCGTGCACCAGTACCACAGCCCGATGATCGGGGCCGCGAACAGCATGCCCAGCCACGGGTAGTTCCCGTTGAAGTACCAGGCGATGCGCCCGGTTTCCTTCACTGGCGCCCAGGTGCCTTCCATGCCCGCCGGGACGAGCGGCTTCCAGAGGTTGAACATCTCCGGGCCGAGCACCTCGCGTAGACGAGCCCAGCCGCCGAGCGCGTTCAGCCCGTACACGGTCAGGACCAGCGAGCCGAGCACCAGGATCAGCGTCTGCAACGCCTCGGTGTAGGCGACGGCCTTCATGCCGCCCGCCACCGTGTACAGCCCGGTCAGCACCACGACCAGCACCGACCCAATCCAGAAGCTGTTCAGAGTGAAGCTACCCAGGTGGAGCGCCACGTCCGGCAGCAGCGTGCCGAAGACGACGCCGCCGGCGAAGATGCCGACCGCGATCTTGGTGATGACGTAGGCGACCAGCGAGATCAGCGACAGCACCCAGCGCGAGGCGGGCGAAAAGCGCCGCTCCAGGAACTCGGGCATGGTGTAGACCATCGAGCGCATGTAGAACGGCACGAAGACCCAGCCGAGGATCAGCAGGCACCAGGCGTGCAGCTCGTAATGCGCCAGCGCGACGCCGCTGGTCGCGCCGGAGCCGGCCAGGCCGACCAGGTGCTCCGAACCGATGTTCGAGGCGAAGATCGACGCACCGACCACGAACCAGCCCAAGTTGCGGCCAGCCAGGAAGTAGTCGTCGGTTGTGTCCTTGCCGCTCTTGATGACCCACCAGGCCACACCGAACAACACGACGAAATAACCGAGCACCACCAACCAGTCGAGTAGCTGCATAGCGGGCGGGAGTCTACTTCGGAAAGCGGCCGGGGTCACGGCAGGGCTTGATTTGCCTCCTCTGCCCTCCTAGGATCCCGGCTGTGACCCACACCCGACGTTCGTTCCTCGGCGGCCTCGCCTCTGCGGCAGCTGTCTCGATGGCGGCCCGCCCGGCGGGGGCCCAGACCCCGACGGCAGCCGCCCCGGTGACCCCGGCGGCCACCGCCCAGGCCGCGACCGGCGCCGCCGCCAAGCGCGGCATCAAGCTGGGCCTGGACCACTTCGCCATCCGGGGCTTCAACTGGAAGGCGCCCCAGCTGATCGAGTACGCCGCGTCGCAGAAGCTCGACGCCATCTTCCTGTCCGAGCTGAACGTCCTCGAATCGCGCGACGACGCCTACCTGAAGGGCCTGCGCGCGCAGGCCGAGAAGGGCGGACTGACGCTGTACCTGGGCATGTCGAGCGTCTGCCCGACCTCGAGCACCTTCGACGCCAAGGCCGGCACCGCTGTCGATCAGCTCAGGGACGGCATCCGGATGGCCAAGACGGTGGGCTCGCCGGTCATCCGCTGCTTTCTCGGCAACCAGTCCGATCGCGGTACCCACGGCGGCATCGAGACACACATCACGAACGCCGTCGACGTGTGCAAGGCGGTCCGCGCCGACGCCGTCGCCGCCGGCGTCAAGATCGCCTTCGAGAACCACGCCGGCGACATGCAGGCGTGGGAGCTCGCCGGCCTGGTCGAAGCGGCCGGGCCCGCCTATGTCGGCGTGAACATCGACCCGGGTAACGCCACCTGGACGCTGGAGGACCCCGTCGCCAGTCTCGAAACCCTGGCGCCGTACGTGGCCTGCACCAGCATCCGCGATTCGGCCGTGTGGGAGACCGAGACCGGCGTGGTCGTCGAGTGGGTGGCGATGGGCGACGGCAACGTCGACTATCAACGGTGGGCCGACCTGTTCGCCGAGAAGGTCAAGAACGTCCCGGTGTTCCTGGAGACGTTCGCCGGCCTGCGCCGGCCGTTCAACTACCTGTCCGACCCCGCCTTCTTCAAGCCGTGGCCGAAGATGCGGGCCCAGGACCTCGCCCGCTTCCTGGCCATGGCCAAGCGCGGCAAGCCGCGCGAGGCGCTGCCGGCGCTGCCGCAGGGCCCCGAGCGCGGCCCCGCCGAAGCCGCCCGCCAGAAGGACACGTTCGAGCGCAGCGTGGCCTACTGCCGAAGCTCGCTCGGTTTCGGCATCCGGACGTAGCCGGGGTCAGGCGATGGCCCGTCGACCGGCCGCGGCCGCGGCGCACGGCCCGATCTTCTTCACCGGCAAGGCGCTGACGTTCCTCCGCGCGCTGAAGCGGAACAACGACGGCGAGTGGTTCCGCGCCCACCGGGCCGACTACGTCACCCACATCCAGGAGCCGCTGCATCGGCTTCTGGAGACGCTGAACGACGACCTGCATGACGTCGCGCCGGAGCTGGCGTGCACCGCGCGCGAGTCGACGTTCCGCATGTACCGCGACACGCGATTCAGCGAGGACAAGACCCCGCTCAAGACCCACGTCGCGTGGTCCTTGCGGCCGCGCGGCTTCCCCAAGGGCTATGCGGCCGGGCTCTACGCGCAGTTCGATCCGTCGGAGGTGTGGATCGGCGGCGGGCTCTACCACCCGGAGCCGGCGGTCCGCACCGCCGAGCGCGAGCACATCGCGGCGAACCATCGGCGGCTGACGGCGATCGTGCAGGCGCCGGCCTTCCGCCAGCATCTCGGCGCACTCGAAGGCGACACGCTGACGCGGGTGCCGCGCGGATTCGATCCGGCGCACCCGGCGGCCGGGTACCTGAAGTTCAAGGACTGGATGGTGTCGCGCTCGCTGCCCGGACCGTTGGTCACCGAGCCGGCGTTCTACCCGACCCTGGTCGCCATCTTCCGCGCCGCGGCGCCGCTGATCCGGTTCCTGAACGAGCCCATCGCGGCCATCGGCGCGTCGGCGCCACCGCGTCGGGGCAGGCCGCGCGGCGTCGAGCGGGGCGTCCGCTGACGTTCGGGCACGCCCATCGGCGCGCCGCCTGATGGGCAGCGTCGATCAGAACTTCAGCCGCGCCTGCCACAGGACCACGCGCCGCGGATAGGCGTTCGTCGCCGCCCCGAAGCCGGCGTTGTTCGGCTGCGCCCGCGCCGGATCGATCGCCCCGCCCGGCAGGTACTGCGGGTTGAGGAGCGTCTGGTCCGAGGGGCTGACGAACTCGGCGGTGGTCTGGCGACCGGTGTAGATCACCGCGTCGAAGGCATTGAACACGTCGGCGCGGACGATCAGCTCCTTCTTGCCCCACACCTTCATGCTGCGCTGCAGCGACAGGTCGAGGCGGTGATCCCCGCAGCCGTGCAGTAAATTGCGGCCCGACTCGAGCCCGACGCTGCCCGGCTTTGGACCGTGGAAGCGCGCGGTGTCGAACTGGCGGTACTGGTCGGTCGAGCAGCCCGCACCCGGGTCGCCCTCGATCACGATCCGCGCCTGATAGTCGGGTGATCCGGTCAGCGCGCTGCCGCCACCGGTCTGATAGCTGTAGGTGACGTCGTAGGGCGAGCCGGTGTCGAACCGGAAGACGCCGGACACCTGCCAGGTGCGCAGCAGCCAGGCGATGCGGCGTGGCACCGAGTCCGCCCAGCGCGCCGGCGGCGCCCACACCGCGTTGGCGATGACCTGGTGTCGCAGCACGCCCTGATCGGCGAAGAGCGCCTCCGCCTCCGCCTGGTCGGCGCGCACGACGTAGCCGCCATCCGCGTGATCGAGGCGCAGCCGCGGCCCGGGCATGCCAGTGGTGCCGCGATCGCTGATCGTGTAGACCCAGGTCGCGCCGGCCGACAGGTTGCCTCGCCAGCGGCGCGTGATGGTCGACTGGAGCGAGTGAAACGTCCGGTGGAAGCGGCCCCACTGGACGAGGATGTTGCCGTAGCCGCGATACGGCCGCAGCAGGTTGTCCGGCAGCGCCTGGCCGGCCGGCTGCGTCGGGTCCTGTCCGCCGGCCCGGAACGTCGTGCCGAGATCGATGGTGTTGAGATCGACGGCCCCGGTGGATTGCTCGCCGCCGAGCACGTCGAAGGCATGATGCCCGACATAGCTGACGTCGAGCGACGACGTCCACGGCAGCGCGAGCTGGACGCCGGCGTTCCACTGGATATCGGACGGCAGCCTGGAATCGTAGGCGTAGACCCGGACCGTCGGCACCGGGCCGAGGGTGTAGGCGCTCGCGTCGAGATCGGACAGCCGGCCCCATTGCTGCGTCAGGCCGGACGCCACCGGAGGGTTCGCCACCGAGTTGAACACGGTGTTGCCGTCCGGCCGATCGAAGAACAGGCCGGCGGCGCCGCGCAGGATCAAGGTCTTGTTGCCGCGCAGGTCGTAGGCGGCGCCGATCCGCGGCGCCACCCCGAGCGCCGGCCAGCGGTAGCCCGCGTCGGCGATGCCCTGTCCCGCGCGGACGATGCCGTTGGCCTCGACCCCGGTGCCCGGCACCGCCTGACCAATCAGGCTGTCGGTGCCGGGGCCGAGCAGCGCGCCGCTCCCCGGATCCTGCGCCTGCCGATCGAGGCCACCGCACGGCGTGGTTCCGGCACAGGCCGGCTGGTAGAGCCGCGGCGCGTCCGCGGTCCGCCAGCGATCCGGGAAGAAGTTGGTGGTCTGGCCGAAGCGATCGGCCTGCGGCGTCTGGTGCACGAACCGCACGCCGTAGTCGATGGTCAGGCGATCGCCAGCGCGCCAGCTGTCCTGCAGGTAGGCCTCGACGTTGTCGTAGACGAACTGGCCTTCGATGAAGCGCGATTGCTGGCCGTAGGACGAAAACACGCCGATCGCCGCGTTGGCGAAGGGGTGGCCCGTGTCGAGCGGGTTGCGCGTGTCGTTGCCGAAGTTGACCGCGCCCTGGAAGTCGAGCGCCGAGTTCAGATTCTGCGACTTGACGCTGTGATTCAGGTAGAACCCCGTCTTGGCCGTGTGTCGTCCCATCACCCTGGTCAGGCTGACCACGACGTCCTGGGTCGTGTTGATGTTCAGGAACGGCGGGAAGCCCAGGCTCGGCGGCGCACAGGTTCCGGCGCTGCAGTTCGTCGTCCGGATACGGCTGGCGGTGCCTGGTGCCGCCCACGCCAGCCGGGGCGGCAGCAGGATGCGCCCGCCTTCCCAGAACGGCGGGTCGATATCGTCGAGCGCGCCGGAGGCGTAGGTGCGCGGATCGACGACGTTGGCGTCGGGGAACAACGGTGGCAGCGCGGCGGCGGTGCAGTCCGGGATCCGCGCCGCGAGGTCGGGCGGGCAACGCACCGCATCGCGGTGCGTCCAGGCCGACATCGGCGGCGAACCGAGGCGGTTCTGGCTCCGCCCGTAACTCGCCTCGAGGTAGGTGGCCGGGCCAAGGGCAACGGTGGCGGTGAAAGAGGTGTTGAACGAAAGCGGGAACTTCTGCAGCGTGTCGTCGAAGCCCGGCAGGGTGTTGTAGGTCGGCTGCACGAGCGAGGTCTGCCCGGCCCACTTGCCCATCAGCCGCAGCCGGGACAGCGCCTGGTAATCGAGTCGAATCACCGGCGTCTGGCCGAGCGACGTCTGCACCGGCGTCGCCACGGCGTAGTTGAAGCCCCGGCCCGACGAGCCCAGCTCGTTCGGCAGCGGGTATTGGTTCAACAGGGCGAGGCCGGGGCCGTAGAGCCGGTCCGCCGGCATGCGCCCGAGGACGCCGCCGTCGCGGAAGCACGCCGCCGTGTCGATCGGCGAACACGCCTCCTTCGGCAGCCCGGACAGCGGATCGTAGATGCGGTTGAACAAGGCGCCGTTGCCGTCACGCGTCTCGGAGAAATCGCCCTGTCGCTCGAGCGCCGTCGGCAGCCGCGCCACCTGCACGTAACGCCCGGCCCTCCGCGGCCGGTATTCGTGGCTGTAGAAGAAGAACAGCCGGTTGTCGCCGCCCTTGCGGCCCACCGGTCCGCCCAGCGTGTAGCCGATGTCGAACTGCCGAGTCACGGAGTCGGGGTAGCCGTTCAACTCTTCGGCCCAGCGTTGGTCCACGAACGGGGCCTGCCGCTGATAGCTGAAGATCGACCACTTGAACTGGTTGGTGCCGCTGCGGGTGACCGCCGAGATCTGCAGCCCGCTCGATCGGCCGTACTCGGCCTGATACGCCGACGTCAGGACCTTCACCTCGGCCACCGCGTCGACAGGCAGATTCAGGCCGCCGAGCAGGCCGTTGTTGCCGGTGTCCATTGCCGACACGCCGTCGATCATGTAGGTGTCCTGGCCGCCGCCGCCGATCCGGCGGACGCCGTTGACGCCGGGCGCGAGGGCCACGAACTGCTGGAAGTCGTGCGACGCGATCGGCAGGCTCTCGAGCTGCCGGGCGTCGATCACGCTCGACCGCTCGCCGCTGCCGGCCTGCAGGGCCGCGATCGGGGTGACGTCCACCGTCTCGAAGGTGCCGATCTCGAGCACCAGATCGACGATCACCCGATCGCCGCCGCTGAGCCTCACCTCGTTCCGGATGGCGTTGCGGAAGCTGGGCATGGCGGCTTCGACGGTGTAGGCGTCCGCCGGCAGGAGCGGCGCGACGTACAACCCCTCGGGGTTGGTCGTCAGGGTGGCGAGTCGGGTGCCCTGTGCCGGGCTGCTGATCGTCACTGTGACCCCGGGGACGGCGAGCCCCTGGCCATCGACGACCCGGCCGGCGATCGTGCCGGTGGTGATCTGGGCGGCGCCGGTCGTCACGGCCAAGAGGAGCACGCAGGCCTGGCACACGAAGACCCGCGTCGCCCGAGGGCGGAAACCTCCGAGAGGCAGCGTCATGTTGTGAGGGAATACTAACTCAGGTGCCGGCCCGCAGGACGCGCTTGAGCACCTTGCCGGTCGCGCCCATGGGCAGCGTCTCGCGCAGCTCGACGTAGCGCGGCGCCTTGTAGGTGGCGATGCGCTCGCGACACCACGCGACGATGGCGCCCTCGGTCGTACTTTGGCCCGGCCGGCAGACGATGAACGCTTTGACCTCCTCGCCGAGCCGCTCGTCCGGCACGCCGACGACGGCGCACTGCGAGACCGCCGGGTGGGTCAGCAGCAACTCCTCGACCTCGCGCGGATACACGTTGAACCCGCCGCGCAGGATCATGTCCTTCTTGCGATCGACGATGGCCAGGTAGCCGTCGGCGTCGAGGATGCCGATGTCGCCGGTGTGGAACCAGCCGTTGCGCAAAACCTCGGCGGTCGCCTCGGGCTGCCGGAAGTAGCCCTTCATGATGTTGGGGCCGCGGATGACGACCTCGCCCCGCTCGCCGGTGGCGACCGGTTCGTCGGTGTCGCCGACGCAGGCGATCTCGACGCCGAGCAGCGGCTGCCCCACCGTCCCCGGCTTCGACGGCCGCTCCAGGTGGTTGAACGTCGCGACCGGCGACGTCTCGGACAGGCCGTAGCCCTCGAGGACACGGACGCCGAGGCGGCGGCCGATCTCGTCGAGCAGGGTGACCGGCATCGGCGCGCCGCCCGAGACGCACAGCCGCATCTTCGCGGCGATGGCCGGGACGTCGATGGCCGGCGCGCCGGGCTCCCCGGACTCCGCCCGGCGCAGCAGGTCCATCAGGGCCCAGTACATCGTCGGCACGCCGCACCACAGGTTGACGCCCTCGGCGAGCATCGTCTGCACCACCGCCGCCGCATCGAACCGCGGCAGCAGCACCAGCGTGTTGCCGCTGTGGACGCCGGACACCAGCTGGCAGACCTGACCGAAGGAATGGAACAGCGGCAGCGTGATCAGCGAGACGACCGGCGCATCGAGACCGATGCGACAGGGCACCACCAGGATGTCCGAGCTGCTCATCGCATTCAGCGTGATGTTCAGGTGCGTCAGCTCGGCGCCCTTCGGCTGCCCGGTCGTGCCCGAGGTGTAGAGGATGACGGCGGTGTCGTCGGGCCGGGTGCCTTCGGTGAACACGGCGCCGCCATGCCCGGTGACGAAGGCCTCGAGCAGCGTGGCCCCGTCGATCGCCGGCGGCGCGGCCGGCGTCCGCGGCATGACGACGAAGTGGCGGCACGAGGCGACCTCGTCGACCGCCGCTTTCCCCATCGCCGCCATCGGCAGTTCCGGCGTGCCCTCGAAGCAGAAGTAGGCGGAGGCGTCGGCGTCGCGCAGGTGGAACGCGATCTCGGCCGGCTTGAGCAGGACGTTGAGCGGCACCACGGTGGCGCCGGCCTTGAGGATGCCGAAGTAGGCGGCCGGGAAATACGGCACGTTGGGGCACGACAGCATGACGCGGCTGCCCGGGCCGATGCCGCGGGCGCGCAAGGCGCCGGCGATCTGCCGGGCCATGAAATCCAGCTGCGCGTAGGTGAGCCGCGTCGGACCGCAGATGACCGCGGGGCGATCGGGCGACAACCGCACCGCGCGATCGAGGAAGTGGGCGACGTTGAGGGTGGTGGCAGCGGTGGACATGTCGCGGACCTCAGCGATCGTCGAGGGAGATGCCGGCTTCCTCCAGCAGCGGTTCGGGATCGAAGCCCTGCTCTTCGGCGCGGTGAAAGAGACCGCGGGCGCGCTGCCGATCGACGGCGGCGCCTTCGCCACGCCAGTACATGACCGCGGCGGTCGCGGCGGCCTTGCCGTGGCCGGCCTCCGCCGCACGCAGGTAGCAGGCCAACGCCTCCGTCTCGTCCTGCGGAACGCCGTCGCCGGTCGCGTAGAACGCGCCGAGACTGTAAAGGGCGCGGGGGTGGGCCCGGGCCGCCGCCGCCCGGCACCAGCGGACGGCGGCCTCCTGGTCAGGCGGCGCGATCCGGCCCGTGTGCGCGAACACCGCGAGCTCGAACTGGGCGTCGGCGTTGCCGCGGGCCGCGGCGACGGCGTGCAGGCGCGCGCTCTCGACATCGTCAGCAGGCAGCCCATAGCCGCGGTTGGCCATGTAGCCGAGGAGCAGGTGAGCGGCGCCGTCGTCGTCCGCGTCGGATGCGGTTCGCGCCAGCGCCAGGGCCCGAGCGGCGTGGGCGTCGTCGCCGAGATCCATCCACAGGCGGGCGGCGAAGAGCCGCGACTCACGGTCGCCGAGGCCGGCCAGGGCCTCGACGACCGCGCCGAAGATTGGGCCGCCGGTCAGGTCCTGACCGATCAACGCCCACGCCAGCCGGCGCAGCCCGGCGACCGCCGCGGCCGAGCCCAGGTCGACCCCTTGAAGGTAGGCGGCGCGGACGTCGTCGATCGAAGCGACCGGCAGGATGCCGACGGCGCAGTCGCCGCGCTCGACCAGCGACACGACCTCATCGGCGGTCGCCACCAGCCGGACGGATTCGGGCGGCGACGCGGACATTGCCTCGCGCAGGCGCGACCATTCCGGGCGCATGGGACGCGACGCCATCGCGGCTACCCGGCGGCGACCTCGACGACGACGCGCCCGAAGGCCTTGCCGGCGAGCATGCGATCGATCTCGGCCGGCAGCGCGTCGAGCGGCACGAGGCGCGCGACATCGGTCAGGTGTCGCGGCCGCAGGTCGGTGGCCAGCCGCTGCCACAGGCGCTGCCGCACCGGCATCGGCGTGTTCGACGACGTGATGCCGAGCAGGCCGACGCCGCGCAGGATGAAGGGCATGACCGTGCCGCGGTAGTCGGCCCCGCCGACCAGCCCGCACAGCGCCACGTTGCCGCCGATCTGCGCGCCGCGGACCAGCGCCTCGAGCGTGGCTCCGCCGACGTTGTCGAGCGCGCCGGCCCAGCGCGGCGGCAGCAGCGGCCGCGGCTTCGTCTCGTTGGCGAGGGACACGGCCTCGCGCGGCAGGATCTCGGTCGCGCCCAGCGTCTTCAGCCAGTCGTGCTGATCGGCCTTGCCGGTCACCGCGATGACGCGGTAGCCGGCCCCGGCGAACAGGTCGACGGCCAGGCAGCCGACGCCGCCGGTTGCACCGGTGACGACGACCGGCCCGCTCTCCGGCGTGGTGCCGTTGCGAACGAGCGCCTCGAGCCCGAGCGCGGCGGTGAAGCCGGCGGTGCCAATGGCCATCGCCTCGAACGTCGACAGCGCGTCGGGGATCCGGACGACCCAGGCCGACGGCACCCGCGCATACACCGCCCAGCCGCCCCAGCGCAGCGCGCCGAAGTCGTAGCCGGTGACCAGCACGCGATCGCCGACCGCCCACACCGGGTCGGTCGATTCCGCGACGGTGCCGGCCGCGTCGATGCCCGGCACGTGCGGATACACCGCGGCGACCTTGTTCTGGCCGGTCGCGGACAGGGCGTCCTTGTAGTTGAGGGAGGAGTACTCGACGGCGATCGTCACGTCGCCGGCCGGCAGCGCGTCGCGTTCGATGTCCTCGACGCCGCCGCGGGTCCCGGCATCGGACGTGCGGGCGACGAAGGCGCGAACCCCGTGAGCCACGGCGCGGACTGTAGCATGCCCGGCGGCCACCGGGCTGCTCCCGCAACGCTCGCGAACGGAGCCCCGACGACCCGCGCTAGACGCGCCCGTTGGTGGCAGCCAGGGCCACCAGCGGGTTGACGCGGGCAGCGCGCCGGGCCGGCCACCACGCGGCGACGAGGACGGCGAACGACAGGGCCACGACCGCCGCGAGGTAGCTGACGATGTCGAACGGCGTGACGCCGAACAGCAGCGTCTCGACCAGCCGTCCGGTGGCCAGCGCGCCGACGAGGCCGACGGCGCTCCCGAACGCCACCAGCCGCGCCGCCTGCGCCAGCACCAGCCGGCGCACCCGGGACGCATCGGCGCCGATCGCCATCCGGATGCCGAACTCGCGCGTCCGCTGCTGCACGGCGAACGCCACGACACCGTAGGTGCCGAGCGCGGCCAGCAGCAGCGCCGTCCCGGCGAACGCCCACAGCATCTGCAGCAGCAGCCGTTCTTCGCCGAGGCTGTCGGCACGCACGGCCTCGAGCGTCGCCACCTGGAAGATCGGCGCGGCCGTGTCGACCGCCCGCACCTCGCGCCGCACGGCCGCGATGATCTGCTCGGTCGGCAGATGGCTCTTCACCACGAGCCGCATCGGTCCGTAGGTGAAGCGGTGGAACGACCAGTAGAACGCCGGCCGCGGATCGGTGGCGAGCCGGCCGCTTCGGACGTCGCCGACGACGCCGATGACGCGCAGCGGCCGGTTGTGCGCGCCCGGATCGACCTCGCGCCCCACCGGATCGTCGTCGCCGAAGAGCGCTCTGGCCAGCGAATTGGAGAGGACGATGCTGCGCACCGCCTCGTCGGTCGCCAGCCCGTCGAAGGTCCGGCCGCGCAGCAGCGGGATTCGCATCGCCTTGAAGTAGCCGCCATCGACCAGCCGCCACGACGACTGGATCGACTGCTCGGCGCCGCGCCGCGACGAGCCGGCCGCCACGATGCTGTTGCTGGTGTTGCCGCCCGGACCGAGCGGCAGGGTCGAGATGAACCCGGCGGATTCGACCCCAGGCAGCGCCCGGACCCGCTCACCCACCGCCTCGTAGAACGGCTCGGCCTCCATCGAGGGCCGCATGGCCATGGTGACGACGTGGTCCACCGAGAAGCCGGGATCGACGCTCAGGAGACTCCAGAAGCTGCGCGCGACGAGCGCCGCGCCGACCAGGAGTGTCAGCGACAAGCCGAGCTGCGCCACGATCATGCCGTCGCGCAGACGCGAGCGCGGGGCCAGGCGCACGGCCTGCGACTGCAGCGCCTCCTGCGGTGCCACGTGGCTGGCGCGGACCGCGGGCCCGACGCCGGCCAGGATGCCGGACATCACGGTCGCCGCGATCGCCACCGCCACCACCCGCGGATCGACGGCGATCTCGGTCATCCGCGCGATGGGCAGGGTGCGCAGGGCCTCGACGCTCCACGACGCCAGGACGATGCCGAGGGCGCCGCCGATCGCGGTGACCACCAGACTCTCGACGAGCAGCTGCGCGATGGCCCGACCGCGCGACTCGCCGAGGGCGCGGCGGACGGCCAGCTCGAAGCCGCGCGCCGAGGCGCGCACCAGCAGCAGGTTCGACAGGTTGGCGCAGGCGACGAGCAGCAGCAGCCCGACGGCGCCGAGCAGCACCAGCAGCGTCCGCCGGAGTCCGTCGCCGACGATATCGTCGGCGAGCGGGACGAGGCGGGTGCGCCAGCCGCGCTCGCCGGCCGGCAACGACGGCGCGATCTGCGCCGCGATTGCCTGCAGCTCGCGATCGGCCGTCTCGATCGACACGCCGGGCGCGAGTCGGGCGAAGACGTCGAGCTCCTTGTTCAGGCGACGCTCCTGGGCCGCGTCGGCCTGCATCGGCACCGCGATCTCGATGTCGCCGGGCAGCGGCAGCCCGGCCGCCGTGACGCCGACGACAGCGTAGGCGTCCCCGTCGAGCCGCAGCGTCTGGCCGACGACGTCGGGCCGGCCGCCGAAGTGCCGGCGCCAGAACCCGTTCGAAATGACCGCGACCTTCGGACCGTTGGGGCGGTCCTCCTCGGCGGCGAAGTCCCGTCCCTGGGCCATCGGCACGCCCAGCGTGCGGAGGAAGTTGGCGGTGACCGTCCGCACCTGGATCAGCTGCGGTTCGCCGCCCCCGGTGAGGTTCATCGCCCGCCACGTCACGGCCGCCATCGCGGTGAAGCTCGTCGCCCGGGCCTTGAAGTCGACGTAGTTCGGCACCGAGACCGAGAAAGACGGCACGTTGCGCTCGAGGTTCGTCTCGTAGACGGCGACGAGGCGATCGGCCTCGGGCAGCGAGAGCGGTTTCAGCACCACCGCGTGAACGGTGCTGAACATGGCCGTCGAGGCGCCGATGCCGATGGCGACGATGAGGATGGCCACCGCGGTGAAACCGGGCGTCGCGGCGAGCTGGCGGACGGCGTAGCGGAGTGTTCTCATGAGTCTTACTTTCGGAGCGCGACCAGCGGCGTGACGCGCGCGGCCCGCACGGCGGGGACGGCGCAGGCCACGGCCGCGACCGACACGAGGAGCAGCCCGACCCCGCCCAGGGCCAGCGGGCTGGTCGAATCGACGCCGAACAGCAAGTGCGACATCAACGTCGTCGCCCACAGCGCGACCACCAGCCCGAGCGCCAGGCCGGAGGCGACCAGCCGCCCGCCTTGCGCCAGCACCAGCCGCAGCACGTCGCCGCGCAGCGCCCCGAGCGCCATGCGGATGCCGAACTCGTTGACCCGCGCCGCCACCGCGTAGGCCATCACGCCGTAGAGTCCCACGGCCGCGAGCAGGAGCGCGGCGAGCGCGAACAATCCGGCGACCAGCGCCGGCGTGCGCCGCGACTGCAGGCTGTCGGCGAGACGCGTGTCCATGCTGCGCACGTCGGTCAGCGGCAGCTCGGGGTCGATGCCACGGACCAGGCGCGCCAGCGTCGGCGCCAGGGCCTCCGCGGTCGCCCCGCTGCGGACGACCAGGTAGTAGGTGCGCGAACGCATGTTCTGCCACGAGTAGTAGATCACGCCGGTCCCCGCGTCGTCGGTCGGCGACCCGAGCTTGACCGGGGCGACGACGCCGACCACGGTGCACACCTGGACATCCGGGCCCGGCGTCGAGCCGCGATGGATGCGCCCGCCGAGGGCCCGTCCCTGCGGCCACTCGCGATGGGCGAAGGCGTCGTCGACGACGCAGGTGCACTCGCGCCGCCGCGCGTCCGACGCATCCAGGTAGCGTCCGGCGACGAGCGGCACGCCCATGGCGCGGAAGTAGTCGCCGCCGATGCCAATCGCCGTCGGCACCGCGACTGGGCTGCCCGGCGGGGCGGTCCGCCCCTCGACGCTCACCGCCGAGGTGTCGCGTCCGCCGCTGACCGGAAGCAGGGTGACGACCCCGACGGCCGAGACCCCTGGCTGCCGACCCGTTTCCGTCAGCAGCCGATCGAAGAAGCGGACGAACGCCTCCGTCTCGTGGTAGCCGCTCCACGGCAGCGTGAACTGCGCGGCGGTCGTCCCGTCGGTGCGAAACCCCGGCGGCACCGCCATCGCGCGCCACAGGCTCACCCCCAGGAGCGACGCGCCGGCGAGCAGGACGAACGAGAGCGCGATCTGCGCCACGATGAAACCGTGGCGGAGTCGCTCGACACCGGCCCCCGCCGTGACGCTGCGCGACTCCGACCGCATCGCATCGAGGAGCCGGCCGCGCCGGGTGAAGGCCATCACCGGCAGGGCAACGGCAGCGCCGACAGTCACCGCCGCTGCGACCGCGGCGGCCACGACCCGCGCGTCGAGCGCGAGCCGCGCGCCGAGCGGCAGATGATCGGCGCCGAGCAGCACGAGCCCGCGCACGCCGAAGTCAGCAGCGACGACGCCGAGCAGCGCACCGGCGACGGCGATGAGCAGGGCTTCGACCGCCACCTCGAGCGCCAGATCGCGGCGGCCGGCGCCAAGAGCCTGGCGAATGGCGCGATCGCGGGTCCGGCCGGTCGCACGCACCAGCCACAGGTTCACCAGGTTGACGCTGCCGATCGCCAGGAGCACCAGCGCGCCCGCCTGTAAGAGGAGGAGCGGCAAGCGGACCGCGTCGACGTGCTGGGCGTGCAGTGGCGCCACGATGCTGTGGAAGCCGGCGTCGGCGACCACCGACGGCTCCGGGAACTCGGCGGCGTGGGCCCGGTCGTGGGCATCGATCTGCGCCTGCGCCTCGGCCAGCGTGGCGCCCGGCCGCAGGCGACCGATCAGGGTCTTGCCGGCGCTGTGCCGGGCCCCGATGTTGCGCTCCCCTTCTTCGGACGAGAGCGGCAGATAGACCGGCGCGTCGAACGACAGATAGCGGAAGCCCGGCGGCAGCACGCCGACGATGCGACGCAGGATGCCATCGATCCGTACGGCGCGATCGAGCACCCGAGGGTCGCCGCCGTACTGCCGCTGCCAGTACTCGTAGGTGAGCATCGCCACGTGATCGGTCTGGTAGGTCAGCTCGCCTTCGGTGAAGACGCGGCCCAGGAGCGGTGTGACGCCCAGCGTCGTGAAGAACTCTGGCGTGACGCGCCCGATCGGCTCACGCGACGTCGCGCCGGTCTCGCCGACGAGCGACGCGGCCTGGTCGAGCGCCGCCAGCGAGGCCAGGGCCGGAATCCGGCCGCGGCGCTCGTAGTAACTGGTCAGCGAGGCTCCTGCGATCGGCAGGGACAGCTTGCTGTAGGCGTGGGAGATCGTGACGAGGCGATCGGCGTCCCGGTACGGCAGCGGCCGCAACAGCACGGCGTCGACGAGGGCGAAGATCGTCACCGTCGCCCCCAGGCACAGCGCCAGCGTCGCGAGCGCCGTGACGGTAAAGACGGGCGCTGCTCGCAGGCTGCGGAGGGCCAGACGAAACGACAGGGACATGGCCACCTCTCTTCAGTCCGCGCGCAACGCGACGTTGGGGTCGACCCGCACCGCCTGCCGGGCCGGCAGCCAGCACGCGAGCAGCGCGCATCCACTCAGCACGCCGGTGACCGTTGCCGCGGTGGTGGCTTCGGGCGCCGGCAGCGACGGCGCGATCGCGGCCAGCAGGCGGGCGACCGCGTAGGTGCCGAACAAGCCGATGGCGATCCCGACGAGCGCCAGGCGCAGCCCCTGACCGAGCACGAGGCGCAGCACGTCGCGGGCCTGGGCCCCGAGGGCGAGCCGGATCCCGATCTCGTTGATGCGCTGGCCGACGAAGCCGGCGATGACACCGTAGATGCCGACTGCGGCCAGGAACAGGCCGAGCAGGGCGAAGCCGGCGAGCAGCCAGCCGACGAGGGCGAAGTTGGCCAGGCCGCGAGTGATCACGCGGGTGGCAGACTGGACTCCCTGCACCGGCTGATCCGGATCGATGGCCGCCACCGTGCGCTGGAAGGCATCGGTCAGGGTCTCGGGTGGCAGCGCCGAGCGGATCGTCACGGCGAAGGAGCGGTTCGGCTCGCGGCCCAGCAGCCGGTAGGCCTGAAAGCGGGTGTTCGGCTCGCTCAGGTTGGTCGCGAAACTGACGTCGCGGACGACGCCGACGATCTCCTGCCACTGCATCTCCAGCGGATGGGCGATGCGCTTCCCGAGGGCGCTCTGGCCGGGCCAGAACTGCCGCGCCATCGTCTCGTTGATGATCGTCGGGATCGGCTCGCGGGTCAGGTCGGCAGCCTGGAACGCGCGGCCTTCCACCAGGCCGATGCCGAGCGTGTCGAAGTACTCGGGGCTGACGAAGTTGACATCGCGCACCGGCTCGGTGCCGCTGCGCGGCGCCTGCCGGCCTTCGATGATGAAGCGCTGCCCGGACGGGAAGCCGTTGAACGGCAGGCTCCCCGAGAGCGCCACGCGCTCGACGCCGGGCAGGGCCGCCAGGCGCGTCTGCAGGCGCTCATGGAAGGCGCGCCGGGCGTCGTGCTTCGCATAGGCGCTCGACAGCGTCAGCGAGCCCGTCAGCAGCTGGCCGGTGCGCCAGCCGTGATCGCGCACGGCGAACCGGTCGATGCCGCGAATGAAGAAGCCGGCGGCGGACAGGAGGACGAGCGCAATCGCGACCTCGGCGACGATGAGGCCGTGCCGCAGGCGGTGGTGCGCGCGGGACGTCGAGCCGCGCCCGCCCTGCTTCAGTGTCTCGTTGACGTCGCCGCGCGACGCCAGCCACGCCGGCAGGATGCCGAACACCACGCCGGTGAGCACCGACGCCCCGGCGGTGAAGGCGAGCACGGTGCGATCGAGCGGCATTGCCAGGCCCACCTGCCCGGCGATGTCGACGCGCGATCCGAGCGCGTCGGTGGTCCACGCGGCCACCAGCAGGCCGAGGCCGCCACCGGTCACGCCGAGCAGCACGCTCTCGACCAATGACTGGCGGATGACACGCATCCGTGAGGCGCCGAGCGCGGCGTGCAATGCGAAGTCGCGGGCCCGGCCGACGTTGCGGGCCAGCTGCAGGTTGGCCAGATTGGCGCACGCGATCAGCAGCACGCAGCCGGCGAGCCCCATCGCGAACCACGACAGCAATCGGATCGTCGGGTCGGCGCCGGTCGCGGCGAGCGGCAGGACGCTGACCCCGCTCTCGGCGTTGGGTCCCGGGAAGTCGCGGGCCAGCCGCGCCGCCACGGCGCCCATGCCGGCCTGTGCTGCGGCGACCGTCGTGTCCGGCTTCAGGCGTCCGACGATGGCGAGCCAGTTGCTGCCGCGGTTCTGCCGCGTCCCGGCGTCGAAGGCGATCGGGCGCCACATCTCTATCCTGCCCCACAGCTGGCGCTCCTCGAAGGCCGCCGGCATGACCCCGACGACGGTGACGCGCTCGCCGTCGAGGCGCACGTCGCGGCCGACGATCGTCGGATCGGCCGAGAAGCGCCGCCGCCAGAAGGTGTCGCTCAGGACGACCACGTGCTCCCGGCCCGGCTGGTCGTCGTCGCGGGTCAGGGCACGGCCCAGGGCGGGCTGGACGCCGAGCAGGGCGAAGAAGTCACCGGTGACCGTCATCCCGGCGACGCGCTCCGCCGGATGGCCGGGCTCGGCCAGGGCGAAGTCGGTCCACGACACCGCGGCGAGGCCGGCAAACACGGCGTTCTGCGCCTGATGGTCGAGGAAGTTGGCCGGCGAGTGCGGCAGCGTCTGCGAGCGCGTCGTGGTCCGGTAGACCCGCACCAGCTGTCCCGGGTCGCGGTAGGGCAGCGACCGGAGCAAGGTGGCGTTCAGGATCGAGAACATCGACGTGTTCACGCCGATGCCCAGGGCCAGCGTGACGAGCGCCGTGGCCGTGAAGACCGGGGCGGCGCGGAGCGAGCGCAGGGCCAGCAGGATCGGGTGGGCGAACATGCCGCGGCTGAGGCAAGACTCGTGCTCATCCCGGCGGCGAGGATTCGCCGCGTGGCGGCTCGCCTCAGGGGATCCCGGACTGTTCCAGGCGGGCGATTGCGGGATCGCAGTGCCCGGTCGCGGACACCAGTCCCCTGGACTAGGGGGTCGCCATCCGCGTCAGGGCCACGAGTGACGCCACGACGGCGGCGGAGGCCGCGCCGAGGGCGACAGCTTCGGGGCGGTGGATGGCGGCGAGGCCGCCGTGCACGATGACGTGCTCGATGACGACGCCGAACAAGGCGAGCCCGATGTAGAGCGGCAGGTGCACGAACTGCCACGCTTCGAACGCGCGCACGTCGCCCCGGGTGCGGACGTGGCGGGGCGTCGCGGCCCGGGCCGGGCCGAAGTACCAGGCCCAGGCGCCGAAGATCGCGCCGAGGCCGAGGAAGGCGGCGCTGGCGGCGGACAGCGACCAGGTCGGCTGGCCCTGGATCCCCTTCATCACCGCGATCATCGATTCGCCGAAGAAGATGAGCGTGAAGAGGCCGACTCGTTCCGGCAGGTGCTCGGCATCGGGCGGCAGGGTCTCGGTATGTCGCGCGGTCACGATGGTCGTGACCGCCTCGACGAGCACCGCGGCCGCCCACAGCCACACCCGCATCGGCATCGGCACCAGCGCCGACAGCAGCCAGAGGGCCGCGCCCACTCCGATGCCAGTCGCGCACTCGAGCGCGAGCCGGCGGGCTGGCACGATCGCCGCCGCCCGCAGGTACTGCAGCACCAGCAGGATCCGCATGATCGCGAAGGCGGCGACGAACCCCGCCGTCGACTCGCTGTCGAGCGTGCCTTCGGCGTTGGCGGCCATGAAGGTGACGGCGAACATCTGCAGCAGCGTCAGCGTCCAGTCGACGGCGTCGTCCGAGTGGAAGCGCGTCGCGTAGACGGCATAGCCGTTCCAGGCCCACCACACCAGCAGGAACAGCGCGCCGTAGTGGGCGACGCCGGCCGGCGTCACGCCAGCAGCGAACCGCGTGCCGAGCTGGGCCACCGCCGCGACGAAGACCAGGTCGAAGAACAGCTCGATCCAGGTCACGCGCCGGAGCGGCTCGGCGTCGCGGCCGCACCAGAACTGTGGCGGGTTGAACATTCGGGTGCTTTGATGTCGCCCAGGCCGGCGGGTGTCGGGACGCGTTTGTTACGACCGTCGTGTGTGGCGGGCACTCGGCTTGCTATCCTCGGCCTCGGTCCCAGCACAGGGGGTGCCCGTGACGCGCCCTCGCCCGTTCCGGCTCCGGTTCCCGCTCCCGCTCCCGCTCGCGTGCCCGTTCCCGTTTCGGTTCGCACGCACCGCCGCCTGTGTCGCCACGCTCGTGTCGGCCATCGTCATCCCCGGCCTGACGTCGGCGCAGGCACCGCCGCCGGACCTCGCGAAGAGGGCCGCCGCGCCGGCTGTCGACGCCAATCCGCTGGCGGCACTCGCCGAGGCCGAGCGCGCCTTCGCCCGCGAGACCGCCACGGTCGGCATCCGCGCCGGCTTCCTGGCCTGGTTCGCGCGCGACTCGGTCGGCTTCCGGCCGGCACTGGGCAACGCCTGGGATCAGCTGACGGCGCGGCCAGCGCCGCCCAATCCGCTGGCGGCGCAGCTCGAATGGGAGCCGCGCAGCGGCGACGTCGCGGCCAGCGGCGAGCTGGGCTGGCTCACCGGACCGTCGACGTTCACCGCCCCGGACGGCTTGAAGCACTACGGCAACTACCTGTCGATCTGGACCCGCCGTTTGGAAGGCTGGCGCGTCTTCATCGACGTCGGCGCCGACGCGCCATCGCCGGTCGACTTCCCCGCCGGCTTCGTCCGGATGCCCGCCGGCGGCGGCCGCTACGTCGCACCGGCAGCCCCCGGGCCGGCCGCGCCGGCCGATCCCGTCCTGCCGCTGATGCAGGCCGAGCGCACGGCGAACGCCGACGCCGGGTTCCTGCGAGCCTTGGCCGGCGAAGCGCGCTACCACCGGCCCGGATCACTGCCGCTCGTCGGCCGCGCCGCGATCGAGGCCGACCCGGACGCGCGCGCGGCGGCGAGCCGGCGGCAGACATCGCTGGCCACGGCCCAGGCCCGGTCCGCCGACCTCGGCTACAGCTATGGCCGCTATGAAACCCGCATGGCGGGAGCGGCCCCGGCAGCGACCGCGGCGCCCTCGGGTCACTACATCCGCGTCTGGCGACGTAATGCGTCCGGGATCTGGCAGATCGTCGCCCAGGTCGACCAACCCGACGGCCGATGACCGGCTGCGGGTAGAATGCCCGCACCGGAGACCGTCCCCATGATTCGAACGACCATCACCCCTGCTCTTCTGTTCGCTGCCGCGGCACTCGCCGCGACGTCCTCCGCCGCCGCCCAGTCGCCCGCGGCCCCCGACCGGGGTCCCGCGCCGATGCCGCCGACCACCGCGCCGGCCACGCCGCGTCCGGCCCCCGATGAATCGAAGCGCGTGCAGGCCGCCGACATCGACGCCCTGCTCGCCAAGGGCGACGTGGTCGTGCTCGACGTCCGCGAGCAGAGCGAAATCGACGAGACCGGCACCGTCAAGGGCGCCATCCACATCCCGCTCGGCCAGCTCGAGGCGCGCCTCGGCGAGCTGCCGAAGGACAAAGTGATCCTCACCGCCTGCCGCGGCGGCGGTCGGGCCTCGCGGGCCCTCACGCTCCTCGAGACGAAGGGCTTCAAGACGGCGGGCTTCTGCGGACTGGGCGACTACAAGGGCCAGCGCGTCCACCAGAAGGCCAAGGCGTAGCGCTCGCGCGCGCCTTCGACATCATGGCCGGCGCCTCGGTCCTCTTCCTCGGCACGGGTGACGCCTTCTGCAACGGAGGGCGGCTGCACACCGCCTTCCACGTCGCCGCCGACGGCTACCAGGCGCTGTTCGATTGCGGCGCCACGACGATCGCGGTGATGCGTCATCTGCAGATGGACGTCGCCGCAATCGACGCGATCGTCGTCAGCCACCTGCACGGCGACCACTTCGGCGGCATCCCGTTCCTGCTGATGGACGCGTGCTACAACGCGCCGCGCACCAAGCTGCTGACGATCGTCGGGCCGGTCGGCACGCGGCTGCGCGTGATGGACACGCTCGGCTGCCTCTACCCCGGCGCGCCGGCCAAGGTCGAGAACCTGCTGCTCCGCTTCATCGAGTTCAAGGATCGCGAGGCACTCGCGGTCGGTCCCCTCGGCGTGCTGCCGGTACCGGTGATCCACCCGAGCGGCTCGACCGCCTATGGCCTGCGCGTCAGCGTCGGCGGCCGCGTCGTCGCGTTCTCGGGCGACACGGCGTGGACACCGGCGCTCGCAGAAATCGCCCGCGACGCCGATCTGTTCATCTGCGAGTGCACCGGCTACGACGCGCCGATCCCGTCGCACCTGCACTACCGCGAGCTGCGGCCGGCGCTCGGCGAGCTGCGCGCCCGCCGCACCGTGCTCACCCACCTCGGCACCTCGATGCTCGCCCATCTCGGCGATCTCGACGTCGAGGTCGCCGAGGACGGGCTCACGATCGAACTCTGACAACGTCCAACCTCCACACGCCAACGGACAAGGCACTCCCAACTTCCAACTGCCAAGAAGGGCCGGCCCAGCGGGTTGGGAGTTGGTGCTTGGGAGTGCCTTGGTCGTTGGAAGTTGGAAGTTGGAAGTTGGAAGTTGATCGGCCGGTTGCTCAGCTCAGCAGCCTGCTGATCAAAGGCGCCAGGTCTCGCGTCAGGTTCGGCTTGTAGATGACGGCCCGGACACCGAGCGCATCGGCCCGCGCGGCCAGTTCGTCGGTCACGAAGCCGGAGATGAGCGCGACCGGCACGTCGGGACGCAGCCGCAGGATCTCCGCCGCCACCGACAGCCCGGTGGCCGTCGGCATGTTCATGTCCGACACGACCACGTCGAAGCGCTGCGGGTCGGCGGTGAAGGCGGCGATCGCCTCGGCCGGCCTGGTGAAGCCCTCGACCTGGTAGCCGGAGCGGCCGAGCAGCCGCGCGGTGAGGTTGACGAGCGACACCTCGTCGTCCAGATAGAGAACGCGCTGGCCGCGCCCCACCGGGGCCGGCCGCGGCTCGACCGCCCGGGCCGCGACCTCGGCGTCGACGCCAGGAAAGTAGGCGCGGAACGTGGCGCCCTGCCCAGGCACCGTCTCGACGGCGATGGTGCCGTCGTGACTCTTGACGATGCCGTCGACCACCGAAAGGCCGAGGCCGGTGCCTTCGCCCGGCGCCTTGGTCGTGAAGAACGGATCGAAGATGCGATCGACGATCGCCGGGTCGATGCCGGAACCGGTGTCGCTCACGGTCAGGCAGGCGTAACGGCCCGGGCGCAAGCCGGCCGGGCCTTCACCTTCGGTGACGCGGACGGTCGACAGCGAGACGGTGATGCGGCCGACACCGCCGGGAATCGCCTGCCAGCCGTTGGTGCACAGGTTCATCACCACCTGGTGGATCCGCGATCGATCGGCGAGGACGTTGGGCACGTCGCGGGCGAAGCCGGTCACCAGCTCGACACCCGCCGGAAGGCTGGCGCGCAGCAGCCGCATCGATTCCTCGATCACCTCGCGCAGGCCGATGACGCGTCGCTCGTCGGGCTGCCGTCGACCGAACGTGAGGATCTGCTGGACGAGCTCGCGCGCCCGCGCGCTCGCCTTCTCCACTTCCGCCAGACTCTCCTGTGCCGGGTGCTCCGCCACGAGATCCTCCCGCGCCAGTTCCACGTTGCCGATGATCGTGCCGAGGATGTTGTTGAAGTCGTGCGCCACGCCGCCGGCGAGCGTGCCGAGGGCCTCCATCTTCTGCGCCTGCCGGAGGGGAGCCTCCAGTCGCAGCCGCGCCACTTCGGCGTCCTTGCGGTCCTGGATGTCCATCAGCAGGCCAACGTAGCCGAGGAATTCGCCGCTGGGACCGAACCGCGGCGAGGCCGTGTTGCTCATGTGGCGGTAGATGCCGTCCCGGCGTCGCACCCGGCACTCGTGATGCCAGGGGATGTGTCGGGCCGCCGCGTCGCGGAACAATCGCTCGCTCTCGACTGCATCGTCGGGATGGAGGGCCGTGAACAAGCCGTGACCGAGCGCCTGCTCGGGCGCCTGGCCGCTGAACTGGAACCAGTTCTGGTTGACGTAGGTGCACTCGCCCTGCCCGTCGGCCACCCACAAGATCAGCGGCGCGTTCTCCGCCATGTTGCGAAAGCGGGCTTCGCTCTCGCGCAGCTGGACTTCGGCGTGCCGGCGCGCGGTGATGTCCTGCACGTAGGCCACGCCGAGTTCGTTCGAGCCGGCGATCATCGCCGCGCCGATCACGATCGGCACGCGCGATCCGTCCTTGCGGATGTAGTGCTTCTCGTAGGGATCGCACACGCCGGTCGCCGCCACGCGCTCGAGGGCGCTCGTGTCGAGGTGCCGCTCCTCGGCCGGCGTCATGTCGAGCCAGGAGATGCGACCGGCCTCGAGATCCTCGCGGGTGTAGCCGATCAGCTGCAGCAGCGAGTCGTTGGCGTCGGTGATGGCGCCGGAGCGATCCCAGAACATGATGCCGACCATCGGCGAACCGAACACGCCGCGCCAGCGGGCTTCGCGATCGCGCAGCGCCACCTCGGCGGCGCGCCGGACGGTGATGTCGCGGCTGGTGCAGACGAGCGCGGTGACGGCGCCGTCCTCGCCGCGCAGCGGCGTGGCATGCGTCTCGATCCAGCAGCGGCGTCCGCGCAGGCCCTGGATCTCCAAGTCGACGGTCGCGGATTCGCCGCGGAAAACGCGCGTCGCCAGCGACCGGCACGCGGCGCGATGCGGATCCGTCGCGAGCGTGTCGAGCCGCAGCCCGATCATGCGCGAGCTGGCGTCGAGCTCGATGAGCTGGCGGCCGGCGGGGTTGAGATCGAGGATGGTGCCGTCACGGCCGACCAAGGCGACGGCATCGGGCCCGGCGTCGAAGATCGCGCGGAGCCTCGCTTCGCGCTCCGCGAGCTGCCGGTTGGCCTGCGCCAATCGGTGCACCTGGAGCTCGAACTCGTGAACCCTGGCGGCCGCGGAGTCGGCGTCGACGAGTGCCGACTCCCGGACGTCATCGCGGGCGGGCATCGCTTGCCCGGCCTTCGCGCGCGCCATCGGACACGCTCCCTGGGCATCGCCGGCCCTGGCTCGTGCCGAGCCTCGACGACCGGCTTGCGAACTCGACGGCCGGCCGCTCGGGGGCGCGGGAGCACCGTCAAGCCATCGAAGCCGCTCGCGTCACGCACGAGCGCTCCGGTCGTACAGCATGGACCTGCGCCATGGCGTTGGCAAGCCCAGTATTGAGACGCGTTCGAGGGCTCGAAGGCGCGTGCCCGACCGGCGATCGAGACCGGAACGAGGCCCTGTCTGACGCTCAGGACCCGCGGACGGCCCGCTCGAACTCCTCGGGATGGGCCGCCCGGGCGAGGGCGTCCTTGTGCTCCACCAGCTTCTCGCGGACCAGGCGCGCCAGCGATTCCTCGAGCGCGATCGAACCCTGCCGCCGGGTGATGGTGATCTCCTGATGCAGGTGCTGCAGGGCGTCCTTGCGGATGTGCTGGCGAGCGCCGTAGCCGACCATCAGCAGCTCGGCGGCCGGGACGCGTCCGCCGCCGATGCGTGGCAACAGCGTCTGCGTCATCAGGGCGGTCAGCGCCATCGACAGCTCCTGGCGGATGGTGTTCTGCCGCTCCGGCGGGAACGAGTCGGCGATGCGCGACACGCTCGACGCGACGTCGGTGGTGTGGACGCTCGACAGGACGAGGTGGCCGGTCTCGGCCGCGGCGAGCGCGATCCGCATCGTCTCGGGATCGCGCATCTCGCCGACGATGATGACGTCCGGCGCCTGGCGCAACGCCGCCCGCAGCGCCGTCGGGAAATCAGGAGCATCGATGCCGATCTCGATGTGCTCGACCAGGCTGCGCCGGTGGGCGTGCTCGTACTCGGTCGGATCCTCGATGACGATGATGTGGCGCTCGTCGCGACGATTGATCTCGTCGACGATGGCGGCCAGGGTCGTCGACTTGCCCGAGCCGGTCGGGCCACCGATCAGGACCAGGCCCCGGTGCAACTGCGAGAGCGCCTCGACGCCCGGCGGCAGGTGGAGGGACGCCAGCCGCGGCACGTCCGCCGGCAGGGCCCGGATCGCCGCCGCCGCTCGGCCGCGTTCGCGATGCAGGTTGATGCGGAACCGGCCGGCGTTGATCAGGCGGTAGGAGGCGTCGGCGATGCCGATGTCGCGGTAGTGCGCCGCGGCGTGCGGCGGCAGCGTGTCGAGGACGGCCGCCTCGATCGCCTCACCGTCGAGGGGCGCGCCACCGAGCGAGACCACGCGGCCATCGACGCGGATCGCCGCCGGCGCGCCCGCCACCAACAGCAGATCGCTGGCCCGGCGCGTCACCAGCTCGCGCAGCCAGGCGTCGAGGCGAGCCCGGTCGCCACCGGCCGGGGCGGACGGCTCCAGGGTCGGCCCGCCGGCGGGGCTGGCCAGGGGTCCGCGCGACCGGCCGGGGGTCGGCACCGGGGCCTCCTCGTGCAGTTCGCGCAGCAGCGCTTCCAGGTCTTCGGGTTCGTTCATGCTTCGCCTGCCGCTCGTCTCACCGGAAGCGGCGTGTCGGCCGGCAGTCACTTTGCACTAGAGCCTGCCAGCGACCGGACGCCATGTTGGCGCGACCGGCCCCCCGCTTCCACGCGCCCATGCGCTTCGCTTCCTCGCTTGCCACCGCCCCCCGCCCAGCATCGCTCGCGCTGCTGGCGCAAACCGTGACGCGGTATGCATTTGCCACGACCGCGGGGATCGCCTTGGCGATGGGATTCACCGTGCAGCTGGCCCGCGTCGAGGGCCACAGCATGGCGCCGACGCTGGCCAACCAGGATCGGCTGGTCGTCGATCGCCTGACGTACCGCATCGGAAATCCGACACCTGGCGACATCGTCATGTTCCACGTGCCGGTCGCCCCGAACCGCCTGTTCGTCAAGCGCATCATCGCCGAAGAAGGGGACGTCGTCCTCATCCGCAACGGCCGGGTCACGGTCAACGGCCGTCAGTTGGACGACCGCTACGTGCCGGCGGACTTCCGGAGCCACGAGGACTGGGGCCCCTACACGGTGCCGCCCGCCTACTACGTGGTGATGGGCGACCACCGCAACCGCAGCTCGGACAGCCGGCACTGGGGCCCCGTGCCGCGCGAGGCCATCGTCGGCCGCGTCCAGGCCCGCTGGTGGCCGCTCTCCACGGTGACGCTGTTCTAGCCCGGATCGCAGATTCTGCAAGTTGCTCGGAGCAAGCTCCGAGCAAGCTCCGAGCAAAGCTTCAAAACTTCAACGCAGGCCGCTGCGCGCGCCGGCCGCACCGGCTCACTCGTGCGGCATCTCGGAGTGCCGCAGGTCGACTGGCGTCGTCTTGGCCCGCAGGCGCATGTTGATGAACTCGACGCCGAGCGAGAACGCCATCGCGAAGTAGATGTAGCCCTTGTCGACGTGCTGGCCGAAGGCCTCGCCAACCAGCATCACGCCGATCAGGATCAGGAACGACAGCGCCAGCATCTTCATCGTCGGATGCCGGTGCACGAACGAGCTGATCGGGCCCGCGAACACCAGCATGATGCCGGCGGCGACCAGCACCGCGATGATCATCACCGGGACGTGCGGCGTCATGCCGACCGCCGTGATCACCGAGTCGAGCGAGAAGACGATGTCGACCACCATGATCTGGAGGACGACGGCCGTCAACGCGCCCTTGCCGCCGGCGCCGTGCGTCTCTTCGGCGCCCTCGAGCTTGTCGTGGATCTCGTAGGTGCTCTTGGCGATCAGGAACAACCCGCCGCCGAGCAGGATCAGCGACTTGCCGGAGAGCGCCCAGCTGCCGATCGAGAAGAGCGGCTCGGTCAGGCGCATCACCCACGAGATGCTCAGCAGCAGCGCGATGCGCGAGACGACCGCCATGGCGATGCCGAGGCGGCGGGCCTTGGGCTGCTCGGCCGCGGGCAGGCGACCGGCCAGGATGGCGATGAAGATCACGTTGTCGATGCCGAGGACCACCTCGAGCGCGACCAGCGTCAGCAGCGAGATCAGGCCGGCGGCGCTGAGCAGATCGCCGCTCACCGCAGCAGGCGGACCGGCTGGCTCGGCGAAGGCCGCCAGCAGCGGCGACGCGAGCAGCATCAACACCAGAGTCACGAGCACGACAGGGATACGCGTCACGGAGCGAGCACCTCGCGACGCATGGTATCCCAGCCCATCGGATGAGCGAGCCCGCGGCCCAGCCGCCGGACCGGTATCCGACGGCGGGCGGCTCTATCGCCCCTGCCATGCGGCACCGATAGTCCTCGCGCCATGACGCCCGACGCCGCGGCGACCGCGGCACCGGTCGAGCCGGGCCCGGCGGCACTCGACGCCCCGGTTCGACGGCCGGCCCTCCCCAAGCTCCTCATCGCGCTGCGTCGCTACTCGTGGCAGACGTTCGGCGCCGACCTGACCGCCGGCCTGACCGTCGGCCTCGTCGCGCTGCCGCTGGCGATGGCCTTCGCCATTGCCTCGGGCCTGCCACCCGAGGCCGGCATCTATTGCGCCATCGTGACCGGCACGATCATCTCGGCCGGCGGCGGATCGATGGTCCAGATCGGCGGGCCGACCGGCGCCTTCGTCGTCGTGATCGCCGGCATCGTCGCCCAGCACGGCGTGTCCGGGCTGTTCATGTGCACGATGATGGGCGGCGTCATGCTGGTCCTGCTGGGCCTGTCCGGCATGGGCGGCGCCATCCGCTTCATCCCGCGACCGGTCGTGGTCGGCTTCACCAACGGCATCGCGATCATCATCGCGACGACGCAGCTGCGCGAGTTCCTCGGCTTGTCGATGGCCCGGATGCCCGACGACTTCGTCGGACGCATGGCTGAAATCGGGCGGGCCCTGCCGACCACCGACCCGACGACCGCGGTCCTCAGCGTGGCGACGCTGCTCGTGCTGATTCTGTGCACGACGCTGAAGACGCGCATTCCTGGCGCGATCGTCGCGTTGCTGGCGGGGACCGTTGCCGTGGTCGCGCTCGGCCTGCCGGTCGCGACGGTGGACTCACGCTTCCACGGCATCCCGAGCGGCTGGCCGGCGTTCGTCGTCCCGGCCTTCCGGCTCGACCTCGTCATCGGCCTCCTGCCGTCGGCGTTCACGGTGGCGATGCTCGGCGGCATCGAGTCGCTGATGTCGGCGACCGTCGCCGACCGAATGAGCGGCGACCGCCACAACCCGAACGTCGAACTGGTCGCGCAAGGCGTCGCCAACATCGCCTCTCCCCTCTTCGGCGGCCTGCCAGCCACCGGCGCGCTCGCCCGCACCGCCACGAACATCCGCTCCGGCGCCAAGACGCCGGTCGCCGGCATCGTCCACGCGCTGACGCTGCTGGCCATCGTGCTGTGGGCGGCGCCGCTCGCCGCGCTGATCCCGATGCCGGTGCTGGCGGCGATCCTCGTGATGGTCGCCTGGAACATGGGCGACTGGGCCGAGATCCCCGACATCTTCCGCACCGGCCTGACCGACGCCAGCGTGTGGGCGGTGACGTTCACCCTCACCGTGTTTGCCGACCTGACCCAGGCCGTC